>JAKASX010000099.1 GCA_021818865.1 Acidobacteriota bacterium | reverse complement strand
GAGGGATGCGAAAGGTACAGGCTGGCGAAATGGGCCTGGTGGGGTCGACGACCACGTGCCGGGCGCGGAGTCCGATAAGGGGCATCGGACTGCAAAAATCGCAGACCGCGCCCTCTTCGGCGTGAGTCCCTACGATCCCGTTTCGTTCATCGTGGTGATTTTCGTGATTGGCGCTGCTACTCTGCTCGCCTGTTATTTCCCCGCGCGCCGCGCGATGCGGCTCGATCCCACCATCGCGCTTCGCGCCGAATAATTCGCGGATTTGCGGGCGGAATTTCCGTGAAATTCGCTTGGTAGGCAAGGGCGTCACTTTTGGGACCGCGCGGTGAGCCTGTCTTTTTCCTCCAAGGCGTTGATTTTCATGGAGATGCGCACTGCCGCGAGGACGTCCCGGCCCGTCACGCGAGCGCTGTCCACTTTTTCGATGATTCGCGCGGCAGCCGCAACAGTATTGGCGATTCGTCCGTGGAACTTTTCCGCGCGTGTCAGGAAGAGTCCTCGTGCGTGAGCGTGACGATAGATGGCGCGATAGCTGGCGAATTTCCACACGGCCTCGATTTCGCGTGGCGATGCTCCATTGAGAAATGCGCGCTCGATATCGGCGCAGGCTTCGTGGCGGCAGATTCGGCAGTGTTGAAGATGGCGGGTCATGCGTTTTCCTCTCCATCCTGTTCTCGGCATGTGGGGCTCCCTGTTTCGTGCGAGGCGCTGAGGCTCTCGCGTTTCGCACGCGTCGGCATTTTCGCGCGATGGGATTGAGGGCGCGAGAGGAGGGTCTACGTAAGGAGGGGAGTGTGAATTCCGGCGGCGGGTTCGAGAAGGGGCGCGGTGCGGAGTCGCTGCTTGGGACGGGAGTCTTCCGAGTTCTCAGCGGACTCGCGAGATCTATCGTCTGTGCCGGTTACGTCGGCGGCAGTTGAGGTCACGGTGCCTGTGAGCGCCGCTCGTGGGCCGCTGCGGCCCATGGCAACGCAAACGACCCGCCGTAAACCGCGATGGAAGTCGGGGTGCTTGGCAGCCGGGGATGGGGGACAGGTACCCAGCTGCTCTTCCAATAGCCGGCCGGGTGTCGCTGGAAGCCTGCGCTGAGTAGAGGTCCCTGGCTCTCTCATACAGGTCTTGTGCCACATTCCCAGGGCCCAGTGGTTAACGCATGCATTTACCACGTACGTATTTCTGTTGACTTGCACAACGCTGGTGTTGACAATTGGGCCCGGTGGGCGTAGCCTGAGCCCGAGAGAAGAAAAAGCGAATATCCTGATTGGCTTTTTAGGGTTGTCGGAGATGAGGGATGACTCTTGGCGAATTTGTTAAGCAGCTGGCGGCGCTCCTGCAACAAGATGAAGTCACGATGCCGTTCAAGGACGAACGCCCGTGGCACGAACTATTTTACGAATTGAAGCGCGACACAACGCTCCACGGTAAGCCCGGCTTTTTTGAATCCCTGCGGTTCGACTTGGACGGCCCCTACCCGAAGTCAAGAGACCTGTCGCGCTTCCTGCAAGCACTCCACTGGAATGCATCCGTCTCGGCCACCAACCCCCACTTCGAGACTATAAGTCTACCCGCGGGGGTTGCCCAGCTTTGGATGTCCCGCTATGAGAGCACGGATGCTGACTCAAGGGCGGTCCTGAGGATAACCGCGGACCGCGCTAGGGACAAGTTTTCTGGCGTCTTGCATGCCGCCCGCGTCTAACAAGAAATTCCGCGCCATTCTTAAGAGCTATCCCACCCTCTCAGGCGTAGTCGAACACCTTGACGGGTACCTCCAAGCGAGGTACCCAGACTTCTTCGGCCCGAGCGCGTCACACCCTGTAATGGCGCTCAAGGCCTCAAAGGTCATTCACGATAACCTCTGGGGGACCAACTCGTTCTGGTGGCACGAGCTTGCGCTAGTAGACTGCCCGATCTTCCAGCGGCTGCGAGACATTCATCAAGTTGGATTGGCGTTCCAGGTCTACCCCTCAGCACAACACACGCGATTCGAACATTCCTTGGGGGTGGTCACGACTGCCTCCCGGATCTTTGACGCGTTGCTGGACAGACACTCTGGCGAAATTCGGGACATTGCAAGGGCTATAGCTCCGCAGACCGAGCCGGAGCAAACAGTGGCTCAGCTGAGGCAAGAACTGCGCTTGGCCGCACTCCTCCACGACACGGGGCACTCCGCCTATAGCCACTCGTCCGAGAGGGTCTATGAAAAACTTGACGTGCTCAGGGCTGCCTCTGAAGAACTGTCGCGGTTTGTGGGCAAGCAGAAGGGCGCGGGCGAGGTCCTTTCCTTTTGCCTTGCCAGCACAAATGCCGTAAGTGAGCTCTTGGCACGCGCTAAGGGCCGCGTGAGCGACAACCCTGCAGCGACCGCCGACAACGAAATCGACCTCACGAACGTCGCGCTCCTTCTGGTCGGGAGAAGCAGGCACCCCTACCTGCAGTTCATGGGGGATATAATCTCGTCCGGCTTCGACGCCGACAAGCTCGACTACTTGCTCCGAGACGCCGCTGCCGCCGGGCTGCCCCTCCGTTACGATCTTGATCGGTATCTGTATTCCGTCCAACTGATGAGGGAAACCCTCGCTGACCCGGATGGGGAGTTAGAAAGGCTGTATCAGTCCGCAACTGGGGCCGATGTGAAAGCTTACCAGCCCGCCGGCCCGTCAAAGTACCCGTATTTCGAAGCGTACAGACTTCGCCTTCCCACTCGAGCGATGAACACCATCGAGCAAATCGTCATTTGCAAGCTCATGCTGTTTAGCTACGTGTACCACCATCCAAAAGTTCGCGCGGCCGAGGGGATGCTTGAGAGAGTTCTAAACGGCATGATCAGGACGTGGCGCGAGAGCGGGTCAACAGAAGAAGACATCCTTGACCGATTTTTGGACATGACGGACTCAACTCTCCGGTCTATAAGGTACGAAATTAATCCAACTTCAGACTCCTACCTCTACCGCCTGCAGAACCGGCTCCTCCCTCGCGAGGTGTACGGATTAGGCGGAGATGTTGCAACGCACGCCGAAAGGCCGCTGCTCACCGATTTTCTTACTTCCCTACAGGACAAGGAAGCACGCGCAGGCTTAGTAGCGGACATTGAACGGGCGATAGGGGAAGAATTGCTGATTATCGACAGCGCCTTAGGACCGGCGCCTCAAGACGCACTGCTGTCCGCAGGTGTGTGGTTAGACGTCCCCAAGGCCCCAAGATTCGAGGACGTGGAAGAGCTCGTTGTCCGGGACACGCCAAATGTATCCGGAGTTCCATTGCTGGACGTGTTCCCCATTGGCGAATGGACCGAGGCCTACGCTCACTACAGATACCGCGTGCGCATATTTGCCTTCTCGGAATACTGCGCCAAGGTTGAATTGGCGGCAAAGAGAGCCATGCAGCGAATCATCAAGATCGAAGGAGATTCGTTCTACCAGCGGGTGAAGCGCGTTCGCGCCTAGCGACCGTTTCCTCTCTGGCGGGGTTGCGCGGGCCCCCGGGCCCTCACCGCTTCGCCCGCGTCCGGAACTTATAGGCCGGGCAGGTCAATGGGAGAGAGGCAGTCCGGCGCATAACCGTCAGGCCAAAGGAAGGCCCGGGGGTTTTGCAGGGCCACAACGTCGCACGCGTTCGGCCGCGCACGGATGGAGGGGTTCGCAGTACAGCCGCAGGCGCGGCCGTCCGCTCGCTAGGGGCGGGGAGATCTTCATCCAGGACCATACTCGCCGCACCCCGGGCAGGGTGGTGCAGGTGGTTGCGCCAAGGGGCGCGTGCGGCCAAGCCACGTGGGCATGCGCAGCCGGGCCGCCGGCAGGAGGCGCGCCAAAGAGTGGCTGTGCTACTGAAGGCGGCGAGCAAGAAATGGGTGTGGTGCCGATACGTTGCTTCGAAAAATGGCAGCGGAAACGGAGCGATGAGTAAACCGGGACGACGATTTCTCCATGCGAGGGCTTACGCGAAGGTGGCGCGGAGGATGGAGAAATCGTCGTCGAGGCGGTCGCTGCGCTGCAAACGACGCGTGCTACGGCCTCGGCTTCCGTCTCGCGGATGCGCTTGGTGGTGGCGAATGGGCTGCTAGCGGGTCTTGCGCATGGTCAGGTATTGAGCGGGCGTCAGGATGAGAATTCCTTCGAACTCGCTGCCGAATATGGGCCGAAGTGCCGGATGTCTCCCGTAATGAGGTGTGTTGCGCGGGCCTCGATTGCCGCAAGCACAATGGGCGCGTCCTTTTCGGGAACCAATAGGCCGGCGGGGAGATCATGCGAAGCGGCGTCGAACAGACGGACGCTCCGGGCGAGTTTCGAAAGCCTGCGTCTCTGTCCGCTTTCGGCAAGGTTGATTCGAGCCTCTTCGAGGGCGTAGTGGGAAGAACAAAGGATTACGCCCTTCAATTTCCAGAACCAGAGGAGTCCCGCATCCGGCCGGTAGGCAGCGGAGAAGAGAATGTTAGCGTCCAGAAACAGGCGGTCCATCTACCGCGGTCGCCGGTGCGGGATCGCGTCGGGATCAAGCCCGAGTTTTTTCACTTCCCGTCGCGCGCGTTGGTAGTCTTTTGCCGTTGTCGCCGTGGAGAGGAGGAACTCCGCTTTGCGTTCGGGCGTGTATCGCTCGACAGGCACAACAATGGCGGGTCGGATGAGGACGCCCTCCTCGCGGGCCTCCGCAGTGACAACGGAGCCTTCCTCGATGCCGTAGCGTTTTCGCAGTTTGGCTGGGACGACGATGGTCCCGCGCTTGCCCACCTTGACAGCTTCCATAAAATCACCTGCTGCCAGTATATCCGAATATCAGTATTTCAGGCACGGCTGGCGCCCGCCCACATGCTGGCAGCGAGGGCGGAGGGCGGCTTATTTTGCGAAAACCTGCGTTGAACTGGTGGTGACGCCGGCATATTCTGGCGTTCCATAGCCGGAGGTCCCAAGTGGGATTACTGAGGGGCGCCTTTCGCAGGAAACTGGATTCGCGAGGCCGGATTCTGCTGCCAATGCGATTCCGGGATGCTCTCGGAACTGCTCCCCTGGCAGTGGTCTCGGGGCAAAGGTGCTTTGAAGTCGTGGCGGCTTCGCATCTGGGCGACTTCCGGGAGGAACTGGTCGGATCGGAAACAGACGTGGCCGAAGAAGTCCATGGAGGGTCTCCGAAGCAAGAGCGGGCAACAACGGAAGGAGCGCTCTCGGTTATAGGATTGACTCACGTCGACCGCGCCGGCCGAATCACGCTTCCGAAGCTGTCGGTGGCGGCTCTAAGGGCGCATGGGAATGAAGTGGTCCTGTTCGGTTGCTCGAGGAGCTTTCAGGTGTGGGATCCCGTGTACTTCGAGGACGATCTTCGGCGCGAACCCTGCTGGAACGATGAGGACGAGGCGCTGCTTCGCCGCCTGGGGAAATAACGGCGGGCGTTGGGTCGGCGTGAGAGTTCGTCTGCGCGTGCGGGGAAGCGCTCAGGCGAAGGTGGCGCGGAGGATGGAGAAATCGTCGTCGAGGCGGTCGCTGCCTTGGGCTCTTATCGCGTCGCGGTAAACAGCGTCGAGATGAAGCTTCGGTTTCGGTGAATACTCGGTCAGATAGCGAACCCATTCCTGCCGGTTGCCGACCTCACCATCCGAGTTCCGTATCTCATAGCATCCGTCGGAATAGAGATAGACCGTGGAAGCGGGCCGAATCCGGACAGCGCCCGGACAATACTGCGTTTCGGGGAACAGGCCGATCGGCAGGCTTTGCGTATCCAGCTCGACAGGCTGTGAATTGGAACCGTCGAACAGGAGCGCCGGAGGATGTCCACCGCTGGCGTAGCGAAGCATGCGATCCTTCCGGTCGAATACTCCATACCAGATGGTGAAATACTGACCGTTGTGCTGGCTCATGGGGAAGCAGGCATTCAGGGCCGACAGCACCTCGGCGGGACGCAGAAAATCCGTTTCCGGCAGGCTGCGCGTGCGCAGCGTGTTCAGGACGGAGACAGAAAGCAGCGCCGGACCAACACCGTGTCCCGAGACGTCGAGCAGATAGAGGGCAAAGTGCGCGTCGTCGATCCAGTGGTAGCCCAGCGCGTCGCCGCCCAGATGAGCCGATGGAACGTAAAGCCAATCGGTCTGGATATCGCCCTCGGGAATGGCGGGCGGAATCAGCGATACGACGTAGTTTGCGGCATTGGCCAACTCCCTCTCGAGCGCATTCCTGCTCGCCGACAAGGCCTGATTCAGGTCGGTCAACTGCCGGTTTTGACGCTCGAGCTGAACCTGCAACCTTCGGATGTCGAGATGGGTGCGGACGCGAGCCTCGACTTCCTCGAACTGAAACGGCTTGGTGATGAAATCGACGCCACCGGCGGAAAATGCTTTTACCTTATCCACCGTTTCCTGCAGCGCGCTGATGAAAATTACGGGAATCTCGCGAAGCTCTTCCTTTTGCTTCAGGCGCCGGCACACCTCGTACCCATCCATCTCCGGCATCATGATGTCGAGAAGAATAATGTCCGGCGGATCCGCCTCGGCGAAGCGAATCGCCAGTTTCCCGCTGGGAACCGGACGGACAATGCATCCCTGATCCTTGAGCATGCCGCCCAGCACCTGCAGGTTGGCCGGAGTATCGTCCACCAGCAGGACATTCGCGGGATTTTCAGGCGAGATCGCGCACACGGGGGTCCATCCCTTCTTTCAGCAAATCGCTCAGCTCTTCGTATCGGAAGCCGGCCACCAGGGCCCGCAGCTCGCCCGCAAGTTGTTCGTCCAGGGCAGCCACCCGATCGATCAGAGTCAACACGCGATCCTGGTAGCCGCCGGCCGCCGCCTGTTCCATTTCCGCCAGAATTTCTTGCGGCACTTTCGCGAGCCGCTTGCCCGTCAGGGCAATCGCCTCAGGTTCGAGCCGGCCGCTGCCGCCGGCCGGCTCCCGATCGCCGTAGTCGTAATCCAGATGGAGCCAACTGGCGAGCTTTTCGAACAGATCGTCCTGCGTATAGGGCTTGCCCAGGAAATCATCGGCTCCCGTCTGCCGAATCTGTTCACGGTTGTCATCGAATACGCTGGCGGAAACGGCAATGATCGGCGTTCTGCTTCCGCGCTCGGTGGCCTTGATCCGGCGAGTGGCTTCGTAACCATCCATCACCGGCATCCGCACGTCCATAAGGATCAAGTGCGGGTTCCACTGTTCGAACAGGCTGACTGCTTCCAGGCCGTTCACCGCTTCGCGCGTGGCGAAACCGACGGTTTGCAGCATTTCGCGCAGAAAACGCCGGTTCTCTTCCTTGTCGTCCACGACCAGGATCCGGAAAACGGGTTGACCGGCGCGCAGACGGAGCACGCTGCGCGAAGCGGACCTGGGCTTGGCCTGCTCGCCGATAAGCTCCATTGCGTCTATTTCCACGCAAAAGAGGGTGCCTTTGTCGACCTGGCTGGTTACCGTAATGTCGCCACCCATGAGGCGTGCAAACTCGCGACTGATGGCGAGCCCGAGGCCCGTTCCACCGCCCGACGTTGCGCCACTCTTGGTCTGCTCGAAATATTCGAAGATTCTGCCCAGGTCCTCGGGCGCAATCCCGAAGCCGGTGTCTTCCACCTCCATCCTGAGGCGCAGGCCGCCGTTCTCACATTTGCTTGCGCCCACGCGCAAGGCGATTCCGCCCTGCCGGGTGAATTTCACGGCGTTGCCGAGCAGATTGATCAGGATCTGCCGGAGCTTTCCTACATCGGCCAGGACGAAGCCGGGCAGGTCGTCCGCCTTTTCCACCGTGAACTGGAGATTCTTCTCGCGGGTGCGCATCTGAAACATCATCGCCAAATCGTCAATCAGATCGTGAAGGTCGAAAGCGACGGGGTTCACGACGGCGCGGCCCGCCTCGATCTTCGACATTTCGAGAATGTCGTTGATCAGCGCCAAAAGATGCTCGCCGCTCCGGCTGATCGTGTTCAGCGATTCCCGCTGCCGCGGCGTAACGGCGGGATCGCGTTGGAGCAGTTGCGTAAAGCCGAGAATCGCATTCATCGGCGTGCGGATTTCGTGGGACATGTTCGCCAGGAAGGTGCTCTTGGCGCGGCTCGCGGCTTCGGCGGCTTCCTTCGCTTCCTGCAATTGTTCCTGGGCTTCCTTGCGGAGCGTAATATCCTCGATCGTGCCATCGAGGCACTCGACCTCGCCTCGTTCGCTGTGGACGACGCGGGCGGAGATGCTGCCCCAGAAAGGCGTGCCATCCAGCCTTTTCAATTGCAGTTCCTCTCCCGAAACCTGGCCTTCCGCCAGCAGGCGGTCGGAGAGCGCCTGCCAGTGCTTGGCATCAAAGAACAGGTTGGAAGGCCGGCTGGCCATGAACGCCTCGAGCGAGGCGTAGCGAAACATCCGCGCGGCGGCCGGGTTGGCGGTGATAAACCGGCCAGGCACTCCCGTGGTGGTTCGATAGAGGCCCAGCGGAAGATTGGAAATCAGGGTGCGGTAGCGTTCCTCACTCTCGCGAAGCGCCTCTTCCACGTGCTTGCGTTCGGAGATGTTGGTGACCATGGCGAAGGCGCCCGTCTGCCGGCCATTTTCGTCAAACAAGGGATTGGCATGGAAGATGCACGGAACGCGCGACCCATCCGGCAGGTTGAGGGAAATCTCGTAGGCGCCACCCAGGCCTTGGGCGCGCCGCCGCACCTGCTCGCGAAAGATCTTCTCATTTTCCTTGTCGACGAACTCAAAGATGCTCCGGCCAAGGATATCCTCGCGTCGCCTTCCGAGGGTGACGCACATGGCGTCGTTCACGGCCGTGGTGGCCGCTTCGCTGTCAATCATCCAGAAGCCTTCGCCGGTGGTTTCGAGGATGCGGCGCAGCCGGTGTTCGCTGTCGCGAAGCGCCTGCTCGATGCGCTTCAGCTGGGTCAAGTCGTGCAGGATTTCGATCGCGCCAATATAGTCGCCGTGCAGGTCGGTCAGCGCCCGGGCGCGGCCGTGTAAATAGGATTCTTTCCCGCGCACGAAGAGCGGCGATTCGCCAATCAGCACTTGACCATCGCGTTGAAGCTCCTTGTAATCGCGCTCCAGGTCTTCGCTCGGCGTTCTGACCAGATCGATGAGAATGGCCCGCCTTTGCCCATAGAACGGGATGGCGTATTCGTAGTTGCCCTTGCCGACCATTTCCTCGGCTTTCACGCCGGTCAGCGACTCGGTTGCCCGGTTCCACGCCACGACCACGCCATTTCTGTCGATGACAAAGGCCGCGTCGGGCATGAGGTCGATCAGAGAGGACAATCGCCTTTCGGATTCGCGCAGCGCTCCCTCCGCCCGCTTTCGGAGCGTGATGTCCTCCATGATTCCATCAACGTATTCGGCCTCGCCCCGATCGTTGCAAACCAGCTTGGCCGTGAAGCTTCCCCAGATGGGCGCGCCGTCGCGCTTTTTCAGCCGCAGTTCCACGCCGGAAACTTGTCCCTCGGCAAGAAGGCGCTCTGAAAACTTTCGGAGGTCGTCGGCGTCCAGATAGACATCCGCCGCTTCGAGTTTGAGGAACTCCTTGACGGACGCGTAGCCGAACAGGCTGGCGAGCGTCTGGTTGGCAGCGAGAAAACGCCCGTGTTCGCCTGGCGTTCGACGGTACAAGCCAACGGGCAGGTCGGCGATCAAGGAAAGCGGCGGTTCCTCGCCATCAGGCAAGTTTCGCCCGGCGTCTTTCTGTTTCTTTTCCCGTTCGCGCGACGCGGGCGATCGGCGGCTACGCTTTTCCGCTTTTTCGCGCGACCGCACGGGCGTCTTCCCTTCTTCTTTCATGGCCTTTCCCGTGTGTTGGGCCCGTCTGGCGGATTTAGTCGATGGGACAAGAGCCCATCCGAGATGTCCCTGGAGCGGAGGAACACCCAAGACGCTATGACTTCTTTCTTGACCCGCATTGTACTGCAAAGCCGTTTCCGCGCAAGGGGATGTGTTCCGCGCAGCCGGGAAGGCTGTGCTACAAAAAGCGACGAGCCGGGGAGGGTTGTGCTGCTCGGATGCGGGCCTCAGCGGCTGAAGCCGTGTGAATAAAGAACGGCGCTAGCGGCACGGCTCAAGCCGTGCCCTTACGGCGAACGTGGACGGCGAGGTTGCGGCGCGACGTTGGCTCCGGGATAAAAGGATCCTCACAGCCTGGAAGGCTGTGCCACCGCTAAAGCTACGGCGCAACGAGTCCGCCTACGCTCGGCTTCGGCGCGACAGGCCCGCCTGTGGCGAGGCAAGCGCGACATGGGGTTTGCCCGGCGGCGGCGGAGGCCGGTATGATTGTGGCCTCGGGAGACACATGGCGGGTGCGAAGGGCAGCAAGACGGTAAAAGTCAAACTCGAAACCGCGTGGCAAACGATCGATCTGGCTCAGGCGATCACCGAGCGCGTGGCCGAATCGGCGGGATTCGAGGAAGATGACATCCACAAGATCGCGATGTCGGTGCGCGAAGGCGTGATCAACGCGCTCCACTACGGCAATCGCATGCAACGCGGCAAGAGCGTTTATCTGGATTTCGTTTTCGAGCCGGAACGGCTGGTGATTCGCATGACGGACGAAGGGCGGGGATTCGAGACGGCGAGCGTGGACAATCCGCTGGCCGAGGAAAACCTGCTGAAAACATCGGGACGGGGCCTCTTGATCGTGCAGGCGTTCATGGACGACATGCGCGTGGGACACGGCGCGAACGGCGGCGCCGAACTGATGATGGCGAAACTGTATCCCAAACCCCAGCCGAAATCCGTGGAGGGGTGAGATGGCCCACATCAGCCGCAGGGAACTGAAAACCGACGAATTTCACGACACACTCGAGCACGGCTGGGAAGTCCTGACCGAGCACAAGCGGACGATCTGGCAGGTGAGCGTGGTGGTGATTGTCGTGGCGGCGGCGATTTTTGGCTGGCGCTATTACACCGGCCACAAGAACGCAGAAGCTTCGGCGGCGCTCGCGCAGGCGATGCAGGTGTACAGCGCGCAGGTGCAGCAGGCCGGGCAGCCGCCGATTCCTGGCCAGACGAGTTATCCGACGAGTGAGGCGAAATATCAGGCGTCGCAGACGGCGATGGCGGGCGTGGCCGCGCATTTCGGAGGCACGCGCTACGGGCAGATGGCGGCGTATTACGAGGCCGTATCGCTATTCCACCTGAAGCAATATCAGGAAGCGGCGAACAAACTCCTACCGCTGAGCAAGAGCGGCGACGCGGAATTCCGGCCGCTGGCGAAATTCGAGCTGGCGAACGTCTACGACCAGATGGGCAAGCCGGCGCTGGCGCTGCCGCTGCTCGAGGAATTGCTCGCCAAACCGAGCTTGTTCGTGCCGAAGCCGGTGGTGCTGCTCGCGCTGGGCGATCATTACATGGGGCAGAACCAGAACCAGCAGGCGGCGAAGTATTACAAGCAGATTCAGGCGGAGTATCCGAACACCGGGCTCGCCGATCAGGCCAGCCGCCGGCTGGAAATGCTGGGAACGAGCTAGAAACGGTTGGGTAAGTTCCTCGATCAGGCCTCAGGGGCTAAAGCCCCTTCTGTTTGGCGGCCTTTACGGCACGGCTGAAGCCGTGCCCTACAATTTCAGGACAGTCGTGAGGCGGGCATGGCTTTGGCGCCGTATGCGATGGATGTGCGAGCTTCGCGCGGACGCCGGTTTGCCGAACCGTCCCACCCCTACCGAAACGATTTCGCGCGCGACCGCGACCGCGTGATCCACTCGCGCGCGTTCCGGCGCCTGGAAGCGAAGACGCAGGTTTTCACCACGCGGTATTCCGATCATTTCCGCAACCGGCTGACGCACACGCTGGAAGTGGCGCAGATCGCGCGGACGGCTGCCGGCGCGCTGGAACTGAATACGGATCTGGTGGAGGCGCTGGCGCTGGCGCACGACATCGGGCATCCGCCATTCGGGCACGCGGGCGAACGGCGGCTGGACGAATGGATGCGGCGATACGGCGAGCGATTCGACCACAACCGGCACGCGCTGCGCATCGTGGAGCATTTCGAGCAGCGGTACCTGAATTTCCCGGGGCTGAATCTGACGTTCGAGGTGCGGGAGGGGATCGTGAAACATTCGCGCGATTACTCGCCCGCGGAAGCGCCCGATCTAGCCGAATATCTGCTCGAATTGCGGCCGCCGCTCGAAGCGCAGATCATCGATCTGGTGGACGAAATCGCCTACAACGTGGCCGATACCGACGACGGATTCGAATCGCGACTGCTGGATCCGGACGCGGCGATCGAGGCGGTGCCGCTGGTGGGCGAGGCGTACCGCGAGGTGGAGCGGCAATCCGCAGCGGGGCGACGATGGATGAAATTGACCGAATCGCTGCGGAGGGCGCTCGACCGGATGGTGACCGACTTGATCGAGCAGACGCGGGCCGCGGCGCGGGACGCGGGCGCGGAAAGCGTGGAGGACGTGCGGCGGGCGGCGGGGCGGCTGGCTGGGTTTTCCGCGCCGATGGCGGCGGAAGTGCGACGATGGAAGGGATTTCTCGCCAGCCATTTTTACGAGCATCCTGCGGTGATGGAGGACCGGACGCGCTCGATCCAGGCACTCGACCAACTGTTCGAATACCTGCTCGAGCATCCCGACGCGATGCCGGGTTACTTCGCCGAGCAGACAAGACGCAACCCGGTGCACCTGGTGGTTTGCGACTATATTGCCGGCATGACCGATTCGTATTTGTGGCGACTGTACCGGCACCACATCCTTGGCGAGGCGATGGAGCAGAAACCGGCGGGCGAAGCGTAAGCTATTGCAAATTCTAGGGTTGATGCATTCCGCGCCGCTTGGCTTTCGCGGCAATGGCGGCGACGCAGGGCCGTTCCATCCTTGACTCGGCAAGTGTCGCTTCTATAATGGCTTCTGAGCGAGGCCGATGTTCCTAGACGTTCACGAGCTGGCTATCCATCGGCTCCCGATCCGGAAAAGCTATTCGCCGGGAAGCCTGGATTTCCGCACCACCGAGTTCAAACAGGTGGAACCGCTGGCGGTGCGCGCGACGGCAGAACTGGTGGACGGACAGATCCACATTTTCGGGAACCTGCACACGCGGCTGGAATTGAACTGCGCCCGGTGCCTGGAACCGGTGATCGAGGAAGTGAGCCGGGATTTCGACCTGGTGTACCGGCCGATGACCTGGGCGCCGCGCGAGGAAGACGTGCAGCTACGGCTGGAGGAAACGGAAATCGGGTTTTTCGAGGGGGACGGACTTTTTCTGGCCGATATTCTGGCCGAGCAGGTGAATCTGGCGGTGCCGATGAAGGCGATCTGCCGGAGCGACTGCCGCGGCCTGTGCCCGCACTGCGGCGCGAATTTGAATTACGAGCAGTGCAATTGCGAAGCTCGAACGGTGGATCCCCGCCTAGCGTCACTCGAGCGATTCAAGCTCGAATGGTTCAAGAAGCACTGACAGCAACCCGCGATTCCGGGCGCGCTGGCGTGGCCGGCTGCCGGAACGGTGCGGGAGCGAAAATACAAGCAGCCGGTGAGGCACAATCATGGCGAATCCGAAACGAAGACACTCGAAAATGCGCAAGAATCAGCGCAGGGCGCACGACCATCTGACGGGGGCGGCCGATTCGCGCTGCCCGAACTGTCACGAAGCGAAGCTGCCCCATCACGCCTGCCCGCATTGCGGGTTCTATAAGGGGCGGCAAGTGATCCAGGCGAAGAGCTGAAGCCCTTCCGCGGCGAAGGCACTCTTGTTTCCCGATCCATCCGGGACAGGCACATGACCACGGTAGCGCTCGATGCCATGGGCGGCGACCACGCGCCCCGTATCGAAATCGAGGGAGCGATCCTGGCGGCGCGCGAGCTTGGGGTTCGCGTGCTGCTGGTGGGACGGCCCGAGGCGATCAAGGCGGAGCTGGCGAGGCATTCGCACCGGGACCTGGAGATGGAAATCGTTCCGGCGACGGAAGTGATCGCGATGAGCGACGCTCCGGCAGTGGCGTATCGCAAGAAGCGGAACAGCTCGGCGCACGTGGCGGCGTACCTGGTGAGGGACGGAAAGGCCGACGCGCTGGTGAGCGCGGGAAACACGGGCGCGGTGATGGCGGTGGCGCGGTTCGTGCTGGGCACGCTGCCTTCGGTGAGCCGGCCGGCGCTGGCGGCGCCTTTTCCGACGGCGCGAGGCGGAGTGGCGGTGATTCTGGACGTAGGCGCGAACGTGGATTCGAAGGTGGGGCACCTGGTGCAGTTTGCGGTGATGGGGGAAATCTATTACCGCACCGTGTTTCACGCGCGGCGGCCGCGCGTGGGGCTGCTTTCGATCGGCGAGGAAGAGAGCAAGGGGAACGAACTCGTGCGAGAGGCGCACATTGAATTGAAGCCGCTCCCGATCCACTTCGTCGGCAACGTGGAGGGGCGGGACGTCTTCACGGGGCAAGTGGCGGACGTGATCGTGTGCGACGGCTTCATCGGGAATATCGCGCTGAAAATCAGCGAGGGAGTGGCCGAGCTGATTTCGGGCAAGCTGAAG
>JAKASX010000098.1 GCA_021818865.1 Acidobacteriota bacterium | reverse complement strand
CCCCCGCGCCAGTCTAGAATTCTGAACGATACACCTCTTCACGCGGAAGTGGCGGAATTGGCAGACGCACCATCTTGAGGGGGTGGCGCCGCAAGGCGTGTGGGTTCGAATCCCACCTTCCGCACCAAAATATCGCTCGCAGCCTCACTCAGTTAGGACGACTCTCGTTTTCGTGTGTGTTCTGCGTGTGGTTCGTTGCGCTGAGCACCAGCGGATCGGACGCCCAAGAACGTTCCAGGTCGGCCTCTAGCTGCTCTTGCCTTGCCCTCACCCACGGCGCGTAGTGACGCTCAGTGACGCGGATTCCACGATGCCCGAGCAGGACGGCTACGCGCTCCAGCGGAACGCCCGAAAGCAGCAATTCCACCGCGAATGTATCGCGGAAACGGTGCGCGTGGGCGTTCTCAATTCCGGCCTTGCCTTCGGCGCGAAGGGCCTTGTCGGCCAGATCGAAAATTCGGCGAAGCCGAGTTTCCCACACCCGTACCGCCGTGTGCAGTTTCCCCGCGCCGGTCCAAAACCAATAGCGTTCCGTCACCGGCGGAGTCGAGCGCAAACAAGCGGCGACGAATTCCGGCAGCTTCACCCGGACGGGGACGCCCGTCTTTGCCGTGTAGAGAAACAGGCTATTGCCGGTCAGCTTGTCTACCGCTAGGCTTACGGCATCCCCGATCCGCATCCCGCTGTACCGCAAAAGAAGAATCAGCGCTCGAATGCGCACCGCGTTCAACCGTGCGTTTTCCGCCGCCTTCCCGCGATAGGTTTCGACCGCGCCAAGAATCGCGGCCATTTCCTCATGGGTGAAGGGAAGCGTAGGCCGGTCGGCAACCTTCGGAGGCTTTAGCTGCGCCGCTGGGTTTTCTTCAGTCCAACGCCGCTTGCGGCAGAATCCAAAGAACGCCCGCAGGCGTTCCAGCTTTTTCCCGCTCGCTCGCGGCCCGTCTTTCCATTCGGAGCGGAACCGGCTCAGCGCGTCAAGGTCCAAGCTACCGAGGAATTCATACCCGCCCCGGATGGTGAAATCTTTCAGCCGTCGAAAGAGCAGGTCGTATTTGTAGATAGTTTGCTCGGCCAGCCCACGGGAGCGGAGATCGGCAAGGAATGATTCGCACGCATCGGCGACGGTCACAGGGCCGGTACTTTCCTCGCGCAGCCCATCCGATTCCCATTCCCGAATGATTGTCTGCGCCCGTTCCCAATCGGCCGTTTTCAGTGATTCGCGGATAAGCCTGCCGCCAAGCACTCCCTCAGCGGAGATCGGACAGCGGCAGCGCCGGTAGGCCCGGCCTGCGGAGCGGTGCGAGCAGCTTCGCTTGTGACGGCGGAAGATGGTAAGCATCAGCGCACCTTACGCTTTCCGAGAATGAGGCGCACCGGGTGAATCTCCTTGCAGGAAATGACAAGGTATCCGGAGCCGTACACTTCGGCCGACGAGTACATGAGGGGAACTTGCGTGGGCTGGGCTAATCCACGCATGTAAATTTGGCCGATGAAGTTTCCCTTTTTCGCTTTCGGGAAACGGAATGTTCCGATGCCGACTCCGACTGGTGCTATTGCGTGAGGGATTCGAATTGGCAGGGCGCATACGCTTTGCGGGGAACCTTTCGCCGTCGCGTGTCGCGCAGGCTTTGGAGGGGGCGCGAACGTTGGCGAAACAGCTAACAGAAGCACAGCTAACAAGGAGCGTCTCATGCGTCCTCCTTATTTGGCTCTCTTTTCAACCACCGGGCCGCCGCGCCCATCTTGCCGATTTCCGATAGTTTCCGCTTCGATAGTTTGCGCGCACGCGCGCGCCCGCCTTCGGTCCCGAGCGCCGCCGCGTGAATGTTCTTCTTTTTCTCTTTTTTCGCCATGCTCGCATTACCTCCGGCCCGTAAGCCTGCCGCCAGGCATCGGCTTTGTCAAGAGCCGCCGATGCACCCGGTCCACCACGGACGCGGGAATCCGCAGCGTGCGATAGCGCCGCCTACTTCCGGCCCGATGATTCTCGATCAACAGCACCCCCGGCTCGTCTTCGAAGACGCGGCGCACCGTGTCCGCCGAAACGCCCCACGCCTTAGCGATTTCCTCGGGCGTGTAATGCCGTTCCATCGCCCCGAACGATTCGGGCGTGACGCTTTGGACGGAAACTCCCATCATTCCACCCGATACCCCATCTCAATCAACGCAGCGCGCGGACAGCGGGCGAGAATCGCTTTGACTTCAGAAATGCGTTCGCGCCGCTCCCAGAATCGCGTTTCAATTCGCAGCAGGATGCGGTATCCCTCGGACCAACCGAGCCGCTTTTGCTCGAACCAACGCCAGCGCCGAGCGGCACAGTTATGCCGCCGCATTTTCGGCCGACCATCAAAAAGCGCCGCTTGTCGGCCCGAAGTCACCTATCGCTTCTCCTTTCTCTGGCTACGCTTCCAGCAAGTTACGTGCTGGCATCTTCCTGCCCGAAAGAGACAAGGCGAGAAGAAGATTGCCGCGTACTCGAAAAGCGAGGCACCGTCCGCCGGACAGAAGCGATGACCGCTCAGCGGTTCCACAAAGAAGCGCCATTCGCCATTTTTCAACTGGACAGGCCGGAAGAAATCTCTCATCGGTGCCACCTTGCCAACGTGCGCTTGTATTCGATGCTTGAATGATCCACGGCGGGCGAGACGGCCACAACGTGCTTACCAGTAGGCACAAGGTTTGCGGCCCGTTCGCTCCCGACTCGAAAATTCCACTCGCACCGCGCAGCATCGCGGCCGATGTATCGGCCGATGTAGTAACCGGCGTCGAGTCCCCACGGCAAAATCCGGTTGAAGCCCGCGCCCTTCCAAAGCATGTCTTGTAGGTCTTTCCATCGGTACTCGAAGAGGCCAGGCCAAGAAAGCCCGCAATGCAAATGCAGCCGCCGACCAATCTCGCCGAACTGGTCAGCAACGAAATACTCAACCGGGCCATGCACCTGCCGCCCGATCCACGGAATCATCTTGCGGTCAAAAAAGTGATGAACGAAATCAGGGTGCGGCTGGGGCTGCTCAATAGGGAAACCACGTGCCCAAGGAAAATCTTTCGTTCTGAATGTCAGGGTCACAAACCATTTCCACGCGCCCGCCGCCGTGCGCCCGCCAAGATCGTCAACGTATTTTCCAACCCTATCTGAAAAGCAAAGCCAGCAGGAACAGGAAGCCCGATGATTCCGCCGCCGCCGCGTCCTACATGGTGAGCAACAGCAATAGTCCCGGCGCATCCTCGTGCGCTCGCAGATTCGCGGCATGATGCGCCGGTCGGGATAAAGAACATTCAATCCCGCTCTAAAGTTGCGGTCCTCTGGTAGGCGGAGCCCAGCTTGCTCACATGTCTGCCTGTACGCATCAGAAAGCCCCGCCGGAAACGGGCCAGGGCCAAGATTCAGGACTTCGGGTTGCCTTGCCTTCGTCATCGCCTCATGCCTGCCGCTACGCAGTGCGCAGGCCGCCTTTCCGTCCAGCATCTAGAGACACCCTGTGGAATCAAGGATGTTGGAAGCCTTCGACTTCCAGCGCCCTTGCCCTACTGGCCGATAGCTACCCTACCCGCACGTGACGTGCGTTTCAGCGCACGTGCGCCGCGTTAGAGTCTCCATCAGCCTGTCCACTCGCATTGTCTCTGGCGCGAGGGACGAAATGCGGATCACCAGCATCCGCGTAAGAGCTTCCATTCAACTGCGCTTTCCTTGCCACTTGCAGGCGCGTAGAGAAGCTTGCATGGGGGCTCCGCCCCCCTGCACCCCTCGCCTCTAAAGGACGCCCCTGGCGAGCCGCTAGCGCCGGCAAGGATAGCGACTTGCCGCTCGCTAGCCCGGCGACCTGGCGAACCGCTTCGCGGAAATCGCAGCCGCATAGGATTTCGAGGAAACGATAGACGTCGCCGCCGGCCGCACACCCAAAGCAGAAAAAGCGGCCGTGTTCGACGTTCAGGAAAAACGAGGGATGAGTCTCGACGTGGAAGGGGCACAATCCGACGAACTCACCGCGACCGCACGGCCGCATCCTGGTCAAGCAGCCGGACAGCGAGAGAAGGGAAACGCGCGATCGAAGGAATTCAAGGCGAGTGCGCCCTGTTGGTTGGAGTGAAGTTTTTTGAGAAAACCGCATTGGTATCTACGGGCTGGGCCGGCATCCCTCGGGAAGGGAAACGCCGCCCGGCCCGTCTCCTTTTCAACCCCGCCTTTTACGAAGCTCCGCCCGAAGCTCTCGCGCATTGGGGGCTATTAGCGTGGATTTCCTGGGGGGCACCCAGCCCCCCAAACCCCCGATACTTATGGCCGCAGACAGCAGGGCTCGCTCATGATCCGCGCACAGCGGCAAGCAAGCCTGACCAACCAAAACGAGACGGGTATCGAAGCGTCGGCAACGATGGAAGCGCCTACGGCTACGGCCCCACTCGTTTTGGCCTTCACAGCGAACGCGATAGGTAGATTCGTCCATGTCCTATACCTATCACACCGCCTTGTGGTAGCCTTGCATTTGGGGATAAAAGTGAAAGGGAGACGGCAAACTGTTGACTTACAAAGACTTGTGCACGACGAATGCGTGTGGACGCTGTGGCTCTATTCTTTTGCTTATGGCACCCCGGAAATCGAAACGAACATTCCCCGCCCCGGCGTCGCGATCACTGAAGTACCCCGAGAAACAGAGCCCCCTCCTTCCTACCGAGAGACCGCAAGCGGGCTGTTTAGGAAATTCGCGGAGACACGGCAGAGAGGGGAGCGCAGACGGAATCTAAGACGGCAGAAGGAAGAACACGAGCAGGCGCTGAAAATGCTGTTCCTCCACACGCTGACTTTACCGGGGTCAGAACCGGGGTCAGATGAGCATCTTTGGCGAATCCTGAAGAAGCGCTGGGCGACAGCCCTGGAGACCCGGGCGGCGCTGGCAGATGAAAAACCAGCTTGGTTCGGAGCCTCATTATTTGCCGAACCAAAGGTTCTTTCGGAGCGGGCGGAGGAATTTTGCCGAGCAAAGCGCGACGCTCGCTATCCCTGGAAAGACAAACGAAGATCAGGGGACATGCGGCGCATCGAGTATATGGCTCGCGTATTGGCGGCCCTGAGTCAACCACGATGCTCGGTCAGTTATGGAGTGGAATTATTGCGCAAGATGCCCCACGGGCCAGGATGTACCTGCTGGAAATGTAATGTGCGCCTACTTTCCAGGGAGCCTGCGAGGGAAGCGAGAGCTAGACGCCGTCAAACGGCCAAGCGTCTCTTCAGGTTTTTCGCCGAGAAGAAACCCCTCCAGCCGTTCCTCGAAACTGAGCGGGGGGATGCGGGTATTAGCGTTTCGCCGGCTCCGGTCGATTTTTTTTGACCCATTGACGTGCCCGCTCGATTTCGTTTTTCTTCTCACGGCTCAAATTCTCCGTCCAGGCCCAAATTTCAAATTCTTCGTCGTCCATCAAGCCTTCCTTTTCGATGAGTTCCGGAAGATCCTTCGAAAATGAAGGCTCGGGAGAAATTGACTTCGAATTGCCGATTTCAGCAGCGGCACGGCCCGCCCGATCAGCGATTTTTTCGTAAGCAGTCACACCGCGCAGGAAGCCACGGTAAACCACGTCTTCCAATTCCTGTAGCGTGTAGGGCCTCGCGGCTGATCCGCGTTTGTTCCCCGGAGTATCCGGCTCCTCCGTGACTTTCTCTGAAAGAACCTCCTCGACGATTTCACGAACAATTGCCCGCGCTTGCTCCTGGTCGCTTTTCTCTTTTGGACTCACTGCCTCACCCTCCTCCCCAATTAGAGCGGAGATTTCAGCCGGCAACGAATCACCGGTATCCCTTCCTGCCCCATTTGTCACGCCTGTACCCTGAGCCTCGATCCAGCCAGGGTGAAACTTGTTCAGATGCCGCACCAAGCCATTCACGCCGGCAAAGGGACCGACGGTGCAAGCCGGGCAGCCAAGACTGTTTTGTTTTTCGTCCTTGCGTTCTGCCATTGCCGTATCCCAAGATAATCCTCGAACCGCTGTTTCAAAAAAGTCAAGCAAGAGAACGGCGATTTGCCTCGCTTTTCCGGGCCAGTCTGGCAAGGAGCAATGGGGACCGTAAGGGATGGTCGAGGATGGAGCCGCTCACAGCCCTTCAGAGCCTTTCAGCGCGGTTCAGTGCGAGAGCCGGATTCACGCTTTTTCCCCCGCGTCACAATACAAATCCATGGCGGAACGTACTGATTTTTCCGTCAACCGATTTCCACCTCCGCGCGGATTCCACGCCTTCCGTTCGTCGGGGCATCGAAGCTTGCTCGGATGGCGATATTGCCTGGTAGATTGGTCAATCCTCGTTGTGTAACGAAGCGGAACGGCACGCGTGGGGCAGGGCTGCTCGACCACTTGCATCGGCTTCGCGTTTTCTTCCCCCGCCGTGTGTGTCCCGCGTGTGTGACTCCGGCTGAATGTGCGTTTTTGGCGATTGTGGCGGAATGTAGAATCAGTAAGTTACGCGCCGTCAACCCCCATGCGCGTTTCGAATCCCACCTTCCGCACCAACCCAAGCCTTTGTGCTGTCGGCAAGTTACTGGAGCCGTTCGCGGCCGCGTACCCGATATGTCCCCTTCGTCTCGGCGAGAATCACCGCATCATGCTTCCGCGCGCGCTGCAGATCGGCTTCGATTTGTGCTTGGCGGGATTGCGTCCACGGCGCGTAATGCCGCTCGGTGTTTCGATTGCTGGCGTGGCCAGGCGGCACCGAGACGCGCTCAATCGGCACGCCTGAAAGCAGTAATTCAACGGCGAGCGTATCGCGGAACTGGTGCGCGTGGGCGTTCGGCAGGCCAGCCAGTTTGAACGTCCCATGCAGTCGGGTTTCCCACACCTTGACTGCGCTTTCACGGCTGCTGCTGCCGGTCCAGAAAAAGAATCGCTCGGTGACTCGCGGCGTGGCTTCGAGTTCCTTCACAACGAAATCCGGCGGCACCGTATGGACCGGCGTTCCTGTCTTCGCTGTGTAGAGAAAGAGCCGAGGCCCTTTCAGCTTATCGGCAGCGACTCGCACCGTGTCTCCGATCCGCAAACCGGAATAGCGCATCAGCGGCACCAGCGTCCGCATCCGGCGTGCGTTGAGCCGTCCCTTGCCACCTACCTACTCGGCGTACTTGCTCAAACCATCGCCGAGGATTTTCGGCATTTCCTCGCTGGTGAATGGCAGCGTCGGCCGCACGGAGAAGCGTGGCGCTTTGAGTTTTCGGGCCGGATTCGAGTTAATCCATTTCCGGCTTTCGGAAAACCGCAGGAACGTGCGAAGCCGCCCCAGTTTTTTCGCGCTCGAGCGCGAACCGTCATTCCATCCGGCGCGGAATGCGGTCAAGGCGTCAACGTCAATCTCAGCCAGGAAGCGAATCCCCTTGCCGGTTGCGAATTCTTTCAATTGCCGGAAAAGCACGGTGTACTTGTAGCGCGTCGGATCGCTGAGCTTTCGGGCCTTGGCGTCCTGCTCGAATCGCTGGCATGCATCGACGATGGCCAAGAAAAAGGGCCGTCCGAAGACGGCCCGATGAGAATTCTTTGAATTGAGAATCGTGAATAGCTTACGGGGTCGGTAGATTGGCCATCGCTCCAGCGCCGCTCACGACGATATTCATATCCAAAAACACGACGGCGACTATGAGGAGCACGGCTAAAACGCACATCGCCGTTCGATTGCCGGAGCTCGTGTATCGCGACGGGTGGAACGCGAAAACTTCCAGTGCGCGAAAAACTACATAACCCGAGACAATGAACGCCAGCGAAGGGATCATCTGGCACCTCCTGGGTCGTAATCATCCCACCGAACCAGAATCGAGCGAAGAAGAATCCGGTCAGCAACCGTCAGTTGGTTCCCAACCGAGATCACGTAGCCAGGCCGCTCGCGCCGATGGGAAGCCGAGAATCGTGACTGCTTTTGAATTACGCCCCTCGCGACGAAACTGCGAATACGCGTGTCGATAAGCCTCTCAGCGAACTGCCGCTGGCCGCGCCAGCTAATGCCCCTCACTTTGGCTATATTTACCGCCGCCGCAGAACGCGCCAGCACCAGCCGGCCCCCACCCCGTCCGTTACTTGTGGTGTACTAGTGTTATCCAGTTAGTAACATACGTCTTGAATGCCGCTCTGCTCCGATTATCCTGTCCGTAATGCCAATCGCGCATGCGCTGGCATTCGGCCACGGCTTGGGCAAAACCACAACGGCAAAGGGAGGTCCCATGCGAAGCGTCCTATCGGGTTGGCTGTTTCTGGGAGATTCCGTGCTGGAGACGGTGGCGCTCGCCGTGATCGCGTGCGTGATGCTCAGCCTGCTCTCGTGGCTGCACCTGATCTAGTTTTCCTGCCGGCGCCTCTCAGCAGCTTCACAAGCTCGTAAACGGCATTGCCACGCGGTTTCTTCCTTCGCGTTTCGCCCGGTAAAGCGCCTTGTCCGCCGCATGGAGCAAATCCTCCGAACTCGCCCCGTCTTTCGGAAACGCCGCAAGGCCCGACGAAATCGTCACCCGGTCGAGCGTCCGGTTGCGGTGGTTCAGCGAAATGGACTGCACCTGTTTCCGAATGGTTTCGAGGCGCGTCCACGCGATGTCGAGGTTCGCGCCGGGCAGAATCACCACGAACTCCTCGCCGCCCAGCCGGCAGACCACGTCGCTTTGCCTCACGTTGGCCGTCATTACGCCGGCCACTTCCCGCAGCAACAGGTCGCCGGCGTCGTGCCCGAAAATATCATTGAAATCCTTGAACCGGTCCAGGTCGCAGATCGCGACAGCCACCGATTCGTTGTACCGCGCGGCGCGGCTCAGCTCGCGGTCCAACGTTTCCTCCATGTACCGCCGGTTGAAAAGCCCGGTGAGCACGTCGCGCACCGATTGCTGCCGCAATTCCTCGCGCAGTTGCAGGTTCGCCAGCGCCAGCGACAGCCGCTCGCCCACAACCGCCGCGCGTTCGGCGAGCCGCTTCCACGGCTGCGCCGGCCGGCCCGGCGAATCTGCGGGAAATTCGAAATAGAGCAGACCGAGCGTTTCGCCGTGCGCCACCAGCGGAATGCAGATGTGTCCCGAATCGCTCGCATGCGGCGCGTGGTCGCATCGCGTCGCCGATTTGGCGTCCGCGGCCACGTGCACCTTGCCGCGCCGCAATGCCCAGCAGTCGTCCGGCCGAAATATCTTGTTGATTTCGCCGCCGGGGCCCCAGTGCGCCATTGCTTCCGCTTCGTCGTGCGACGTGTTGATCAGGTAGAGAGCGCCGGCGCACGCGGGAAAAATGGATTCCAGCACTTCCGCGACGATCTGAAACGCCTTTTCGCGGCTCTGGCAACACTGAATCATGTCCACCAGTTCCGTCAGTTTTTCGCTTTCCGCCTGCCGGTCGCTCGCTTCGGCCACCGCCCGATTCAGTTCGTTGTGCGCCTGGCGCAGCGCCTCTTCGGCTTTCCAGCGCGCGCTCACGTCCTTGATCGCCGCGATGAAATGCGAAAATTCGCCATGCGGTCCGCGCACCGGCGTGATGGAGAGCTCTTCCTGATACAGCGAGCCATCCTTGCGCCGGTTCGTCATTTCGCCCTGCCATTTCCGCCCGGCCAGGATGGTTTCCCACAACTCGCGATAAAAAGATTCCGAGTGCTGGCCCGATTTGAACAGTCGCGGCGTCTGTCCCGCGAGCTCCGACGGCGCATATCCCGTCATCGCTTCGATCGCTGGATTCGCCCACACGATCGTGCCGTCCCGCGTCGTGATGAGAAACGCGATCGGCGACGCCTCAAGCGCTTCGAGTTTCAGCAGTTCGAGTTCGCGCCCGGCCGCCGCGCCGCTCGCATCGTTACTATTCCATTGCGCAGTCGCTGAATCGAGTGCCATGCGTTCCGTTTGTGCCAGCTCGTCGCGCTCCTCTTCGCTCATCGCAGACACCCATCCCCCGCGAAAAAGCCGCCCGTCGAGCCCATTTCAGGCGGCTCTCGCGCACTCCTGCATGATTGGGAAGGGGTATCGGCTATTATCCCGCAACCCGCGGCCAGCGTCACCGTCCGCTCAGGCTCCTTGCCTCATTCGACAAGGCCCCGCGGCGCGAAAAAACTGTCATTCTGAGGAGCGAAGCGACGAAGAATCCCTTACTCCAAAGAGAATCCTGTAAGCGTGCACTTGTCGCTCGTCGGCCCCCCGTCCTCGTCCTGCGGGACTGGTTTTGCGCTACGCGCCAATCCTCATCCCCGATTCGCCCCGCATCGCATCGAGCGCCAAAGCCCCGGCGCTGAGTCGCGGATCGAGCAGCCGATTCCGCAACGCGCCCACGTCCGTGCGCCGCAGCATCAGCGAGTGCAAAACGCCCGCCGCGGAAATATCGCCGGCCAGACGGAATCCCACGATCCTGCCATTCGTAACGAAAATCTTTCGCAGCGCATTCCCATGCCGCGCCCGCAATTCCTCTTCGCCGGCCATCGCGCCCACGGCCATCACCGGCAGTCCCAGGTGTTTCAAGCTGTTCATCGTTTCCGCGCCCGCGTATCGCGTTTCGAAGCCAAGCAGATTGAGCGCGACGATTTTTCCTTGCTCGACGGCATTCGGAAAGATCGCGTGCACGTATCGCTCGCCGGTCATTCGATCGAACGTTTCCGCCACGTCTCCCGCCGCGTAAATGCCCTCGGCGCTGGTCCGCAAATGCCCGTCCACGCGGACGCCCCATCCCGTCTCGATTCCCGATCCTTCGAGAAATTCCACGTGCGGTTTCACGCCCGTCGCGGCGACATAAACATCAGCGCGCGTCCGCTCTCCCGATTCGAGCTGCACGCCCGTCGCCTTGCGTTTTCCCAAAAAGGCCGCCGCTTTCGTTCCAAGCCGCACTGTGATTCCGCGCTCTCGCATTGCGCCTAGCACGATTTCCGCCGTTTCGAGATCGAGCATTCGCGGCATCACGCGATCCGCCATTTCGATCACGGTGACGCCCATTCCAAGTTCGCGCAGCAGAATCGCGATTTCCACGCCGATGAATCCCGCACCCAAGATCAGCGCTTTGCCGCCAGCCTTCGCTTTTCCGCGTTCCACCAGTGCCCGCGCCGCGCTCAGCGATTTGAAATCGTAGACGCCCGGAAGTTCGCGTCCGGGAATCGGCGCGTACAAGCTGCTGCCCGACGCAATCACCAGCCGGTCGTACTCGATCGCATCGCCCTTTTCGAGCGCAATCCGCTTTTCCGCCGGCCGCACCGCGACGACACGGACGTTTTCCCGGTAATCCACTTCCAGCCGACGCGCCACATCTTCGCCTTTCCAGAAAATCGTTTCCTTGCGCCCCGTCAGAAAATAATCGGCCATTGCCGGCGGCGCGTAGGGAGGAAACGGCTCGGCGGAAAGCATCACGATTTCGATTTTCCGGTCGTAGCCGCGCAGCGTTTCCGCCGCGGTCAGTCCCGCGGGTCCCGCGCCGATGATCGCCACGCGCATGGGAACGTGTCCGCTCAATCGGCGGCTTCCGCGTAGAGCCGCGTTTCGGCCGCGTGAATCGTTTCCGGCGGAATATGCGGCAATCCGAGCGCCGCGCGTTTCGCTTCGATATGCTTGCGAATCAGAGCCGCGGCTTTTTCCGGATCCGGCTCGACAGCGAATTTCGCGCCGACCACCCCTTCGAGGCCCGAAGCGAGCAGCTCGACCACCTTCTTGCTCCCGAAAATCGGCGGCTCGACGCCGAGCACGGTGAATATCCCGCTCGCCACCACGTACGCGCCGATCGAAACGGCCTTTTCCGAATACCATTCGGGCGCCGCGCCTGCGAGCGGCAACTGGTCAATATCCACGCCGAGCGCATTTGCCAGCGCCGCAGCCAGCACCAAAATCCGCGAATTATCCACGCACGAACCGACGTGCAGCACCGGCGGAATCCCCAGCGATTTGCAGACCGCTTTGAGTCCCGGCCCGGCCATTTCCGCCGCTTCCGGCGTCATCTGCCCGGCTTTCCCGTTTGCCACGGCCGCGCAGCCCGTCACCAGCACCAGAATGTCGTTTTCGATGAGCCGTCGCGTCAGCGCCACATGCCCGTAGTCCTGCGGGATTTTCGGATTGTTGCATCCGACGATTCCCACCGCTCCGCGAATCGTTCCCTTGGCAATCGCGTCGACGAGCGGCTGCGGCGTTCCACCGAGAGCGCCCAGAATCGCTTCCACCGAAAATCCGGCCATCATCGGCACGGGTACCGCGGGAATCCGCACGCGCTGCGGATTCCGATTCCGAAATGCTTCAATTCCGCGCCGGACGATCTCCTTGCCCGTTTCGATTCCGCGCTCGGGATCGAATCGCACGTGAATCGCGCCGGGAAACCGCGCCTTGTCGAACGTGGAAATCACCTGCGTGTGGAAACATTTCGCCACTTCCGTCACCGACGGCATGATGCACTGGTAATCCACCACCATCGCTTCGAGAGCGCCGGTCATGATCGCCAGTTCCTGCATCAGGTGGTTTCCGGCCATCGGCACGCCGCGGCGCATCAGCAGTTCGTTTCCCGTGCAGCACAATCCCACTAGGTTGATTCCCGCCGCGCCGGCTTCCTTTGCCATGCGCACGAGCTCCGGATCCTGCGCCGCCTGCACGATCACGTCGGAAAGCATCGGATTGTGCCCGTGCAGCGCGATATTCACCGAATCGGCGCGCAGCGTGCCCAGATTCACGCGCGAAAGGACGGGCTTCGGCGTGCCGAACATCACGTCGGAAAGTTCGGTCGCGATCATCGATCCGCCCCAGCCGTCGGAAAGGCTGGTTCGGAGCGCGTGCAGCAGGATGTTCGCGTAATCGTTGTCCACGCCCATGTGCGTGCGGTGCAGCATTTCCACGTTTTCACGGTCAATTCCGCGCGGCGTGATACCCAGCTTCCGCCACACTTCGCGGCGTTTCGCCGGCACGCGCGCCAGAAAATCCAATGACTCTTTCCGCGTGCCGAACTCCTCGAAAAGCGCCGCCGCCAGGTCGCGCGCCACGTCTTCAATTGGCCGCGAATCGGTCGCGATCCCGCGCTCGCGCGCCAGCGCTTTCAGCTTTTCCGCATCGGTGATCCTGTAGCCGGAGGTTTTGCCCTCGGCCAGCGCCGCGAAGGTTTCCAGGATGTCGCGTCCGTGGTCGGAATGCGCCGAAGCGCCCGCGGCGATCGCGCGGCCCAAATTGCGCGCCACGATCGTATCCGCCGTCGCCCCGCAAACGCCTTTCCGCGGCCCTTCGCCGAAGGGATCCACGCGGCAGGGTCCCATCGCGCAATTCCGGCAGCTCACGCCCATCGCGCAGTAGCCGCACTGCGGTTCCTGTTCCCGCAGCCGGTCCCACACCGTCGCAATATTCTCCTCCTGCGCGCGTGCGATCATCTCTCGCGCATCTCCCGCGATCGTATGTTTGCCGTTCGAATTCGTGCGGTTCATCGCAATCCTCCCGCCATGCGGCTCGCTTCATTTCCCCATTGCCGCCAGCCTGCCACGTTTTCCGGCGCGCGCGAAAGCTCCGCCAGCGCCGCGCCGCTCGCGGCCAGGGCCACGCGCGATTCCAGCGCGCGTTCCTGCCGCAAAATTTCGTTCAGTTCGCCGTACACCAGCGCGCCCACCTTGCACGCTTCCGCGCAAGCGGGAATCTCGCCACGGCTCACCCGGTCGCGGCAGCCGTCGCATTTCACCGCGGTGATTCGCGCGTGCCCATTCGCGGCCAGCGGATAAAACGTGATCACGTCAAAGGGGCACACCATCGCGCACATCGCGCACGCGATGCATTTCGCCGGTTCCACCAGCACCAATCCCAATTCGCGATCCCGATAAATCGCCGCCGTCGGGCACGCCTGTTCGCACGGAGCCGGATCGCAGTGGTGGCAACGATTGGGAAACGACGAGTTCATAGTGAATCCCGCTTCCACGTGAATTCGAGCGCGTGGCGCGGGCGATTCCCATGGCGCGCGCGCCGGATCGCGGCTTTCCGAATGTTCCAGCGCGCACGCGAATTCGCATTGCCGGCAGCCGATGCACCGCTCCGGCCGCACGAAAACCGTTTTCAGACTGTCAAGTGTGGTGGAACGTTCCGCCGCCGAAGTTTGGGCCGTTTCCATCGAATTCTCCTTCGCCGGCCACCGTCTTGCCGTTCGGCCAGCCCGGGCGCGCCGCCTTCACGGCGTCGCGGTTTGCCACGCCCGGTTTGCCCGGCCTGCCTTCAGCTCGCGGTCGAGCGCGGCCAAAATGCCGTGCGTTTCACGTGCCAGCGCCGGCGACAGGTCGTACGCAGGCCGCCCGGTTCGGTCGCTTTCCCGCACTTCGGCATCGAACGACAAGAATCCCAGCACGGGCAATCCTGGCGACCGCGCGGCCAAAAACGCCCGATCCGCGTTCCCGTTCGTCTTGCTGCCGACCAGAAACAGACGTTCGAGCCCGATGTCGTGCGCCAGGTCGCGAATCTGCGCCGCCACAGCCAGGCTGCGGACGGTCGGCTCGGCGAGCACAAGCATGGCGTCAACCGAGTCGGCCGTTCCGCGTCCCAGGTGCTCGACCCCGGCATAGAAATCCAGCAACACAACCTCATGCCGCTCCACCAGCACGTGCCGCAGAAGCGCCCTGAGCAGGGAACTGCGCCCGCAAATGCACCCCGACCCACCGCGTTCCACCGCTCCCAACTGCAACAGGCGGATGCCGCGGTGCGTGGCCGAGAATTTTTCAGGGATATCGTCCACGCGGGGATTCAGCGTCACGTACCCGCCCGATTCGTCCGGATTCTGCCCGGTGCGCTCGGCGATGAATTCCTTCATTTCGGCGATTGGCCGCAGCTCGCGCAGCG
>JAKASX010000097.1 GCA_021818865.1 Acidobacteriota bacterium | reverse complement strand
GCTTGCGCTCTCCCTCCTCGAAACGCTTTTCCGCCAGAGGACGCGCACGCTGATCGGGCTTGCGAACGTAGATCGGCTTGCCGGGCTCGGGCTTGGGCGGCAGCGGACCCGGACCGCGACCGGGCATAGGCGGCGCGCCCATGGGACGGCCGGGACGCTGACCGGGACGTTGACCAGGACGCGGGCCTTCGCCGGGACGACCGGGAGCACCGGGCCGCATCCCACCGGGACGCTGTCCTGGCTGACCGGGACGTGCGCCGGGACCCATGGGACGGCCAGCGGGAGCCGAAGGTCTGCCCGCAGGAGGAGCGGGTCTGGCGGCGGGCGGCACGGGACGCGGAGCGGAAACAGGATGCCGCGCGGCAGACGGCGCGGACGGAGCGGCTGATACCGCAGGCCGGACGGCGGCAGGCGGCGTGGGCCGCTGCAATGGAGGCTTGGGCGCGACAGGCGGCGCGGAAACAGCAGCTGAAGGCTGAGGCTGCGGCGCGGACGGCGCGACGGGGTGCGGAGGATGCGACACGGCGGCAGCGGGAGGCGCCGACGGACGCGGCACTGGGGGCGCGGACGGCGCAACGGCTCTGGGCGCAGCGGGAGCGGGAGCCGGAGCGGCTGCGGCAGGAACAGAAACACGCGGAGGAGCGGCAACGGGAGCATGCGGCGCTGCCGGAGCACGAACCGGAGCCGGGGACGGCGCGGCCGGCGCAACGGCTCTGGGCACGGCTACGGGAGCAGGAGCCGGAGGTTGGGGCTTTTCGACGCGGGGCTTTGGAGCTTCGACGGCGGGCGCCGCTTCGACCTCGTTGAGCCGACGGAAATATTGGCGCACCTGTTCGGCAACGGCCACGTCAACCGAGCTGGAGTGGGTCTTTTTCTCAGTGACGCCGAGTTTCGGCAACAACTCGACGATCACCTTGGCCTTGACCTCCAGCTCGCGGGCCAGCTCGTTAATACGAATCTGATGGTGCGTTTCCGTCACTCGTTATTCCTTCTCCTCGTCCAAAGAATCGGGCGGCTGCTCGGTTTCCGGGGATTCGGGCGCGGGCTCGCCGGCCGAAGCTTCGCCTTCTTCCGACTGTGGTTCGGCGGATTCCTCGGCATCCTGCTCGGCGGAGGGCTCGCCTTCCGCGACTTCCTCTTCGGTTGCCGTTTCGGATTCCGGCGCGGCTTCGGCCTCTTCTTCGATCTCTTCGACGGCGGCTTCCGCGGGTTCGGTGGCGCCGGATTCGAGGCGTTCGAAATAGTTGGCGACCGCGGCGCGGATTTTTTCGACCATTTTTTCGCCGATGCCCGGGATTTCCATGAGCTGCTCGGGCGTCATATCGGCGAGGCGCTCGATGGCGTTGATGCCGTGGGCCTGGAGGCGCTCGACGGTTTTCGGGCCAATGCCGGCGAGTTCATCGAGCGGGGTGACCGGGGTGGTGAGCGCGGTCATTTGCAGCTCGATTTCGCGGCGCTTTTCCTCTTCGCTCTTGATGTCGATATTCCAGCCGATCAGCTTGCTGGCGAGGCGAACGTTCTGGCCCTTTTTACCGATGGCGAGCGAGAGCTGGGTATCCTCGACGATTACTTCAAGGCGTTTCTGCTCGGGTTCGACGATCTGGACGCGCGAAACCTTCGCCGGGCTGAGCGCCTTGAAGGCGAAAGCGACGATATCCTCGGAAAAGGGGATGATATCGATTTTTTCGCCGCGCAGCTCGCGGATGATGGACTGGACGCGCATGCCCTTCATGCCGACGCAGGCGCCGACGGGGTCGACATCCTTGTCGCGGCTCTCGACGGCGATTTTGGTGCGCTCGCCGGCTTCCCGGGCGGCGGCGCGGATGCGGACGGTGCCGTCGTAGATTTCGGGAACTTCCATTTCGAACAGACGCTGGACGAGCACCGGATCGGCGCGGGAAACGACGACTTGCGGGCCGCGGCCGGCGCGCTCGACGGCGCGAATGACGACGCGAAGACGATCGCCGACGTTGTAGGTTTCGGCGCGGGACTGCTCGCGGCGCGGCATGCGGGCCTCGGTGCGGCCGAGCTCGACGATCACTTCGGGGCCCTCGACGCGTTTGACGATACAGTTGACCAGTTCGCCGACGCGGCCGTTGAATTCGTTATAGATGGTGTCGCGCTCGGCCTCGCGGACCTTTTGCAGAATAACCTGCTTGGCGGTTTGCGCGGCGATGCGGCCGAGGATTTCAGTGGGCTTGGAGGTGAGAATTTCACCGCCGACCTGGACCTGGGGATCCTTGCGGCGAGCCTCTTCGAGCGAGACTTCGCGCAGGGGATCGGCGACCTGCTCGACGACCTGGCGAACGGAGAAGACGTCCACCTGGCCGCTTTCGGGATTGAAATGGCCGCGAAGATCTTCCTCGGTTTTGTAATATTTGCGCGCGGCGACCACCATCGCGTCCTCGATGGCGGCAACGATCACCGAGGGCTCGATGTGCTTTTCGCGGCTGATCTGCTCGATTGTTTGGCTCAAAAGCGACGACATCCGCTTCTCCCGCTACCACTCCACCACCAGATTGGCCTTCCGTATGCTTCCGAGCGGCAAAAGAACCACTCGGCCATCGCGTTCCAGTTCCAAGCGAACCATGCCGGCTTCAACACCGGCCAGGCGACCCTCGAAATACGTCGAGTTCTCGACAGGCTCGGCCAGGCTGATGCGAGCCCGGCGACCGGCGAAGCGCTCGAACTCGTCCGGCGTGCGCAACTTACGGTCGAGACCCGGCGAACTGACCTCGAGCACGTAGCGAGAGCCGGGAACCAGGTCTTCGACGTCCAAAAGGACGCCTAGCTGCTCGCTGACGCGCTGACAATCACCGTGTGTGATACCCCCGGGCTTGTCGATGTAGACGCGCAAGAGCCGTTGGCGGCCCTCTTTCCACTCGACGTCGACGATTTCAACACCTTCCGAGCCAGCGACCCGCTCGGCGGCTTCACGGATCTTGGCCAGGTCCACGCCCCTCACCCGGAGCAACAAAAAAGTGGGCTTTCGCCCACCGAAAATTCCGACAGGTTCGTTCGCTTTTTGAGTATAGCCAAGGAGGGGGAATCTGGCAAGCGAGGCCCTCACGCCGCTCGCCATGCGAGCGGCGTGAGGCATCGCAAAGGGGAAAAACGGGCTGCCAGACGCTACGGTTTCGGCTTTGGCGCGGGAGCGACGGCCGTTTTCACCGGGTAGGTCTGGTTGTAGAGCTTGACGATGGCCGCAGTGATATCCACAGCATTCGAAGCGTAGAGAACGGGCGTGGACTGCGTGGACGTATCGAGAACGACGCTGTAGGCATGTTGTTGGGCGTAGCTATCGATGACGTGCATCATTTTCTGGCCGATCGTGTCGATGGCGTCCTCGCGAGCGTCCTGCGCGTCTTGCTGCAATTGCTGCTGTTTGCGCTGAACTTCACGCGAGAGTTCCTCGTACCGGCGGCCCAGACGTTCCTTCTCCGCTTCGCTCAGCGTGTTCTGGCCGTTCTGGATCCTGGTCCGAAGGTCGTCCATCTGTTTACCGAGATCCTGGATCTGGGTCTGACGGGGAGTGAACCGCGTCTGGAGCTCCTGAGCGGCCTGCTTGCCCGCATCAGTGGCGGCGATCGCATTCTGAATATTGATCACGGCGATCCGCGTGGGAGCGTCGGCCGCGGCCTGGCTCGCCGGAGCGGTGCGCGGTTGCGCCCATGCGGTGCCCGCGAGCAGAAACACCAAACTACCCATGATGCTTATCTTGCGAAGATTCATTGCCTCACCTCGGATCGCTTCCTAAGCGCCCAAACCGCAGATTATAGAGTTCCTCACGCACCGGGTCAAACCTCACCGCGCCTCCGGCTAGTGGGGCAGCGGAACGAGCAGGACACGGTTATTCGCCTGGTCGGCAACGACCGCCAGATTCGTCAGCGGGTCGATGGCCACCGACTGCTGGGAGGAGCCATCGAGACTCAACAGGCCGCTGACGTTGCTTCCATTCGGATTGATCTCGATGATGGAAGCGGTGTGGCTGGCGGTATTGATGGTCAGAGCTTCGAGCGCCTGGGGATTGTAGGCGATCGAAGTGGGATCGACGCCGGTGCCGATATTCTGAACGATGGTCGCCGTCTGTGGATCCACAACGATGACGCGGTTGCCGGCGCTATCGGCAACGAGGAAATGATCGTTGCCGGCGTCGAGCGCGACGCCAATGGGAAGATTGGCGCCGGTGAGGTGGGCGGTGATGAAGGCCGGCGAATTGGCGACGTTGACGATATCGATTGTGGCGGGGCTTTGCGTGGAGCAAAGCACGGCGGCCAGGCCCAGCGCGGGATCGATAGCCACGCCGAGCGGGCCCTGATCCACGGTGAGCAGGGAGCTGAAAGTGCCGGAGGCGACGTTGACGAGGGTGACGTTGTTGCTGGTTTCGTTGGCGATGAGCGCCTGCGCGGTGTCCTGATCGACGTCCACCGCAATCGGACCGACGGCGCTGCCGGAACCCTGGCCGATGGGAACAACGCTGGAGGCCGGGGTAACGAGATTCACGATCGAAGCGGTGTTATCGGCGTTGTTGGCGACCACGGCCAGCCCCAGCCGCGGAATCACGCCCACGGCTTCGGGACTGGCGCCGACGTTCACCGTGGACGTCACCGTGCCGTTGGCGAGATCGACCAGCGAGACGGTGCTCGAGCCGGAATTCGTGACGACCGCCATGTTCAGATCGGGATCGATCGAGACAGCGACCGGCGAGGTGCCGACTGACACGGCTTGAATGACGGGAACCTGGGCGACGCCGGAAATGGTGCCATCTGGATTCTGCACGTCGAGATTCAGCATGCGCGGGCCGGACAGCAGCGAGGCGGGGAGCGTGACGGTGACTTCGCGGCTGGTGACGTACTGAACGGCGGAAGCCGGCAGCGCGGTGCCATCGACGCGGACGACGGCGCCGGACTGGAAACCGCCGCCAAGGAAGGTGACGGTCTGCGAGCCGCTTGAAGAGAAGAGCTGGGCCGGGCTGGTCTGAACGATCGAAAGCGGGCGTAGCGCTCCCAAGGAAAGAACGGAAACGGTGCCGTCACCTTGATTGGGAATCACGGCGAGGTCGCTTGAAGGATCGAAGGCGACGTCGACCGGGGAATTGCCGAGGGTGATGGGCGAGCCGACGACCTGATTGGTTTGCAGATTCACGAGCTGAACGGAATCGGTCTGCGAACTGACGATCAAGCCGGCGTCGGTGAGGGGATTCACCGCAGCGGCGATGTTGTTGTAGCCAAGGTCGGGGATCTGGGTAGGCGCCTCGTTGAGCAAATTGAAATTGGTGGCCACGCTGTTATTGGGATCGGTGATGAGCAACTCGTCGTTGATGGGATCGTAGGCGATGCCGGTGGCGGTGGTGGAAAGGCTGTAGCTGAAGGCGATGTTGTAGGTGACGAAACCTGTGGAGGGAGAGATGACCTTGTGGCTCATGTCGACCGCGACGATCGCGCCGCTGCCACCAGGCGTGACGATCGCCCAATCGAGGCGAGGCACGATGGTGACGCGCGGGGAATAACCCGTGCCGCCGGCGCGCGTGCCGCCCTGGGTGACGTCGACAGAGGTGATGACGGCGGGCGACTGCGATAGATCGACCACGGTGACGGTGTTCGTTTCCTGGTTGGCGACGAGCAGATGCTCGGTGAGCGGATTTTCGCCGACGGAAACGGGAACGTAGCCGGAAGGCAGGGCGATCGTCTGCGTGGGGTTCGCGCCGGAAAGATCGACGACCGAGAGCGTGTTATCGACCTGATTGACGACAAAGGCAAGATCGCGCAAGGGGTCCACGGCGACGCCGGTGGGCTGCTTTCCGACGGGGATGCTGGTGGCTGGGCAGGAAGTGCTGGTGCAGGAATTCAGATTGATGAGCGATATCGAATTGCTGCCGGTATTCGCCACGACCGCGACTCCGGTGGCGACGTCAACGGCCACCGCCGAGGGCTGCACGCCGACGGAAGTGGTGGTGAGAATCTGGGGCGGATTCGCGCTGAGATTGGGGAGCACGGCGACGTTGACGGCCGATTCCGGCAGAGCGGCGCCGGGATTGCTGGCGGTCAACTGATACAGGCCGGCGGCGGCGAGAGCCGAACCCGGAATATTGACGGAAAGCTCATTCGGATCGATCAGTTTCGAGCCGATCGTCTGGCCGTTGAACTGAACGACGGTGGAGGGCGTGAGATAGCCGCCATCGAGGGTGAGGGCAGCCGCACCGCAGCTGCCGCTGGGACACTGCGGCACACTGACGGGCGAATAGGAAATGATTTCCGGCCGCTGCGGAACGACCTGCAACACAAGGGAATTCGAGACGTCGCCATTCTGCCGCTGGACGGCAATCTGAACCGAGCCCGACTGCTGGAGCAAACCGGCGGGGACGCGGCCACGCAGGAGCGAGTTGCTGACAAAGCTGGTCGCAATGGCCTGGCCGTCGGCGGTGAGAGTGCTCGTGGAAAAGAAGACCGAGGGCGACTGCACATTGACGTAGACATCCTGAAAAACGGCGCCCTGCGCCGCCTGCGGCGGGGAGATCGAGGAGATCACCGGATCAACGGCGGTCTGCACGTTGACGGAGATGGTGGCGCTCTGGGTGGGATCGGCGACCGAAGTGGCGACGACGCTTTCCGTGCCGGAGGCCGGCGTAATAGCCGGCGCGAGGTAATAGATGGTATCGACCGGGGTGGTGGGAGCCTGGCAAGGACTGGAACCGACGACGCAGATGAGTCCATCGGCGGTATCGCCATTGGGGGTGCCATTGACAGCCCAGGTGACGCCGGTGTTGGTGCTGCCGGTGACGGTCGCGGCGAGGGAAATCTGCTCGGAGGTGCCGATGCTGGCAGTGGAAGGAGTGAGCTGGACGCGGACGCCGGAAGTGACGGTGACGCTGGCCGTGGCTGTGGCCTTAGGATCGGCGACGCTGGTGGCGGTCACGGTGAGCGTATTGGGGGTGAAGATCACCGAGGGAGCGGTGTAAAGGCCGTTGGAGTTGATGGTGCCGCAGGCGTTGGCGCTGCAGCTGGTGCCGGAGATGCTCCAGGTGACGGTGGTATCGCTGGGACCGTTGGCCACGCCGGTGAATTGCTGCTGACCGCCGAGCACGACGACGGCCGCGGCGGGGGTAATGGAGACAGTGGTCGAGGTGGTGTTGCTGCTGCCGCAGGCGGAGAGCACGAGCGCCAGCAGGCCGACCATCGCGGCGGAGAGGAGCTGTGCGCGCCTCATTCGCGTGACTCCGGCGGGATGCAACGTGCGACGGCTGGCATGGATTCCTCCCATGGCGTCAAAAAGTGCGGCTCACGGTGAAGCGAATCGTGTGAGCCGGTTCAAAGAGATTCGTGGGAAAGACCTGTTGCTGCGTGGCCAGATAATTCACGAGCTGCGGCACGATCTGGGTTTCCAGGACGTGCGGGGGAAGCGCGGCCTTCGCGGCGGCGCTGAGATCGTAGGCGCCGGGCGGCTCGGTGATCGGGCTGCTCAGCCGATTGACGTTGTACGCGTAGTAGACGCGGAAAGGTGCCTGAATGATCGGCAAATAGACGACAAATTCGATGCCGGTGGATGAACGGATGTGGAAGTTCGTGCCGGAGGCGATAGGAACCTGGGACGGGACACTGACGTTGGGGAAATCGGGATTGGGGAAGCCGGCGCGCAGGGCGGTAAGCGACTGGGAACTGAGCTGGAGCTGGCTGCGGCGCATGATGCCGTCGAGGCCCATATCGTAAAAGAGAGCCATCGTCAGGTAATGGCCCACGAGGGGAATCCGGTATTCGAAATTGCCCACGGTTTCGGTGTCGCCACCCGGCTGCTCGGCGAGAAATTCGAGCAGCGGAACGGTGAGGGTGCGCAGAGTCGGCTGGCCGGTGGGGCCGAGCGTGGTGGGATCGTAATAGGAGACAGTGGTGGAGGTGAGCGTCGGCAGATAGACCCAGGGCGAAATCGAATAGTAATTAAAGCCGCGCACATCGTTCTCGCCGCCGATGAACATGCGGTCGAAAGGCGGCAGCAACTGGCCGCCGTAACCAGTGGCGAACTGCCCAAGCAGGCGGAAGGCGAGGACGTTGCGACCGTGATTGATCGGATGGTAGTACTTCAACTCGAAAGTAGGCGTGATCGCCTTGACGTTGCCGCCCAGGCCCTCGAAGCCGAGGCCGAAATAGTAGGATTTGCCGGCGGTCGGGAACATCGTGTTGTTGACGGTGCTGTAGCTGATCGTCGGCATGAACTTGCTGGAGACGATGCCGCTGAGCTGGGAAGGCCCGGCGAAGCTGCGGAACTGAATGGCCTGGAAGAGGAAATTGGAAGCGCTGCTGTAGGCCTTGAGGGTGCTGCGGGTGTACGTGTAGTTCAAGGCGACGCGGGCGAAGCTGAAGCGGCGAATCGGGCTGCTGGCGAAGAGGGTGAAGCCGCTGCTGCTGATGTTGTAGTTCTGCGCGATGTTGCCGGGGATCTGAACCTGCTGACCGAGCAGGATGGATTCCTGGCGGGCCTGGTCGTAGGCGTAATACTGGGAAAAGACGGTGAAACCGGTGGCGATGGGGCGATCGAACAGGTACGGCTCGGTGAAGCCGAAAGTGACATCGCGCATGATGCTGCCGGCGTCGGCGGAAAAGGTGAGGGTTTCGCCCAGGCCGAGGAAATTGTTGGTCTGATAGTTCAGGCCGATGAAGGAGCCGGCGAGGCCGCTGACGCCACCGGTGAGGCCGATGGATTGCTTGCCTTTTTCCTTGACGTGGAGATCGATATCGACGGTGCCTTCCTGGGCGTTGCGGCGGATCTTGGCGTCGGAGGGCTTGATGTTGTCGAAGTAGCCCAGCTGATTGAGGCGGAGGATGCTGAGGTCCCAAAGGTGGTTATTGAAGAGGTCGCCTTCGTTGAGGAGCAGCTCGCGGCGAATGACGTTGTCGCGGGTGGTGGTGTTGCCGGAGAAATTGATGCGGCGAATGTAGTACTGCTTTTCCTGGTCGAAGGTGAGGGTAAGGTTGATGACCTTGGTTTTTTCGTTGACGTCGAAGCTCGGCGTGGCGGTGAAATCAATGAAGCCGAAGGCGCCGTAGAGCTTGGTGTACATCTTGAAGGAATCGCGGATCTTGCCGGCGTCGAAAACGGCGCCGGGCTTCAAGGGGAAAATCGCTTTGAGGTAGGACTGCTTGAACCAGAGCGCTTTTTGGGGGTTCGAACTGCGGATGAACAGCTTGCCCAGGTGATAGATCGCGCCTTCCTCGATGGGAATCGTGATGTTGGTGGCCTTGCCGTTTACCGCGCCGATCCAGGGAATCGGAATCCAGGGAATGCCGAAGCGATGAACGCTGACGGTCTTCGTTGCCGGCTGCTCGATCAGCGCCCGAAAATAGCCGCTGTCCTGATAGAGGGATTGCACCTTGCCCAAGTCGTGATCGAGCTTGCCTTCGTCGTAGGTCTTGCTCATCACCGGGATATAGAAGAAATAGAGCGGAATCGCGTAGGGGCGCGTGTACTTCATCGCGCGAATGATTTTTTCGCTGCTGATGTGCTGATTGCCGGTGATGGTGATCTTGCCGACCTTGACCTTGGGCCCCTCATCGATGTGGAAGACGAGGGCGATGGCATTGGCGGCGGGGATTTTGGTGTAGGTGGGGCGGACGGTGGCGAACTGGCGGCCATGGGCGGCGAGCAGGGCCTTGATGACGACAGCGGCGCGCTTGACGATGGTGGGATCGAAGCGGTCGTCGAGCGAGAGGTGAACCTTGGCGTGCTTGAAGGCGTCGAGGATATCGGATTCGGTGACGGAGTGATTGCCGACGTACTTGATTTCGCGGATAACGGGTCGCTCGACGACCCAGAACATGACGACTTTGCCGTTCTTTTCGGTGCGGCTGTCGCGAACGATCATCTGGATATCGGAGAAATAGCCGGTGTTCCAGAGGGCGTGGAAATCGCGGCGCAGGGCTTCGGGACTGTAGGGGTCGCCGGGACGGCTGAAGATGCGAGCGAGCAGCATATCGCGCGGATAGGTCTGATTGCCGTAGAACTCGATCCGGGCGATGAACGGTTTCTGGGCCGCGGTTTGGGTGGGCTGATTTTTGACGGTCTCGAGCGGGCGCTGCGCATGAGCGGGTAGCGCCGCGCCGATCGAGCCGGCGCACACCGCCAGCGCGAACAGCAAAAACCGGACAACAAACTTTTTCCGAGCGGCCGCCAGCAGGCTCAAGGCCGCAATCCCCCCTCTAGACAGCTATTTTATGGCCGGATGCCCCGAGGCCCGGCTTGGTGCTGTAGGATTCTCAGCGAACAACCGGAGTTGCTTCGACCAGAGGCCGAAACCCCAGTTCTTCGCCGGCGACATAGACTTCGATTGTTGCCGGCGGCTGGACGTTTCCCTGAATCAGCGTTTCCGAGAGCGGGTCCTCGATGTGGCGCTGGAGCGCGCGCCGCAACGGGCGGGCTCCGTAGCTGCGATCGCCGCAGGTTTTTTCGAGGATCCACCGTCGCGCTTCGGGCGTGAGCGTGATCTGCACCTGACGATGCACTAATGTTTCGTTGATCTGCGAGACAAGCAGGTCCACGATCTTGAGCAAGTCGTCGTCCGTGAGCGGGCCGAACAGAATGATTTCGTCGAGCCGGTTCAAAAACTCTGGATTGAAGATACGCCGGACTTCGGCCATCACGAGTTCCTCCATGCTGCGATGGCCGAGATCGCGCGCGGCGGACTGAAAGCCGAGCGTCTGGCCCTTGTGAAGGAACCGCGCGCCGATGTTCGACGTCATGATGAGAATCGTATTCCGGAAATCCACGGTATTGCCGAGGCCGTCGGTCAACTGACCGTCCTCGAAGACCTGGAGCAGGATGTTGTAGACGTCCGGGTGCGCTTTTTCGATTTCGTCGAGCAGAATCACCGAATAAGGGGCGCGGCGCACGCGCTCGGTCAATTGGCCACCCTCCTCGTAGCCGACGTAGCCCGGCGGGGCGCCGATCAGCTTCGAGACCGAATGCTTTTCCATGTACTCAGACATATCGAACCGGATGAGCGAGCGCTCGCTGCCGAAGAGAAATTCGGCGAGGCGGCGCGCCACTTCCGTTTTACCGACGCCGGTGGGACCGAGGAAGAGGAAGCAGCCGACGGGACGGGCAGGCGATTTCAGGCCGGCGCGACTGCGGCGGATGGCGCGAGCGAGCGCGGCGATGGCGGGATCCTGGCTGACGACGCGCTTGTGGAGTTCCTCTTCCATGCGGAGCAGCTTTTGCTGCTCGTCTTCCTTGATGGCGGTGACGGCGATGCCGGTCCAGCGGGCGACGACTTCCTCGATGTCTTCCTTGACGACGCGGCCGGTGGAGGAATCGTCGAGCATGTACTTGCCGCGCAGCTGGCGGAGGCGTTCCTTTTCCTTGCGCTCTTCCTCGCCGTAATAGCGCGCCTTTTCGAATTCGTGATTGGCGATGGCGGTTTCCATGCGGTGATTGATGAACTTGATGCGGCGTTGAACCTCGGCGACGTCCTCGGGAAGCATCGCCTGGCGGAGCTTGACGCGGGCGCCGGCTTCGTCGATGAGGTCGATCGCCTTATCGGGGAGAAAGCGGTCGGGGATGTAGCGGCTGGAAAGATAGACGGCCTGCCGCATCGCTTCGTCCTCGTAGGTGACGGCGTGGAATTTTTCATAGCGCTCGCGGACGCCGAGGAGCACCTGAACGGCCTCTTCCTCGTCGGGCGGAGCGACCTTGACGGCCTGGAAGCGGCGTTCGAGCGAACGATCGCGCTCGACCGTTTTGCGGTATTCGCCGGGGGTGGTAGCGCCGATGCACTGGATTTCGCCGCGGCTCAAGGCCGGCTTGAGGATGTTGGCGGCGTCGAGCGAGCCTTCGGCGGAGCCGGCGCCGACGAGCGTGTGGAGCTCGTCAATGAAGATGATGGCGGTCTGGCTCTCCATCAGCTCCTTCATGATCGTCTTGAGGCGTTCCTCGAACTGGCCGCGGTATTTCGTGCCGGCGACGATCAGCGAGAGATCGAGCGAAAGGATGCGCTTATCGGCGAGGAACGGCGGCACGTTGCCGTCGGCGATGCGCTGAGCGAGGCCCTCGACGATTGCGGTTTTCCCGACGCCAGGCTCGCCGATGAGCACCGGATTATTTTTGGTGCGGCGGCAGAGGATCTGGATGACGCGCTCGAGCTCGCGCTCGCGGCCGATGAGCGGATCGAGCTGGCTTTCCGTGGCGGCCTGGGTGAGGTCGCGGCTGAATTCAGCGAGCAGGCTGGTTTCCTTGGAGCGGCTGACGGGAGCCTTTTCCGTGGTGGAGCGGGAAACCTCTTCGCGGAGGGTGGATAGGCGCAAGCCGCGCTCCTGGAGCAATTCGGCGCCGAAGGATTTTTCCTCGCGGAGGATGCCGAGGAGAAGATGTTCGGTGCCGATGTGCTTGTGATTCAGGCGCTCGGCTTCCTCGGCGGCGAAATTGAGGACGCGCTTGCATTCGGCGCTGAGCGGGACTTCGACGGAAGTGGAGATGCGCTCGCGAATGGTGATGCGCGATTCGATTTCCTTGCGAATGGATTCGACGACGCCGTGGGTGCGAAGGAAGCGGCTGGCGAGGGCCTTGTCCTCGCGGAGCAAGCCGAGTAGAAGGTGCTCGGTTTCGATGTAGGGGCTGCCGTATTGCGTGGCTTCGTAGCGGGCGAAGAAGATGACGCGGCGAGCTTTTTCGGTGTAGCGCTCGAACACGGCTTAGCCTCGCTCCCCGCGGCGGGTATCGGGCTCGGCGGCCGCAGGAGAATTTCCGAAATCGCGCGAAATTGGCGCGAGCAAACCGCGTTCGAGGACCAGGGCGCGTCCGGCACGTCGGGCCAGAGCCAAATTATGCGTGGCCACGATCGTCGTCAGGTTACGGGACTGGTGCAGTTGCTCCATCAAGCGAAAAACCGCCTCCGCATTCCCCTCGTCCAGCTCACCGGTCGGCTCGTCGGCCAGCAGAAGCTCGGGTCGGTTGACCAAGGCTCGAGCGATCGCCACGCGCTGCCGTTCGCCTCCGGAGAGTTCGGCGGCTCGCTGCCCGGCTCGCTCGCCCAATCCGACCTGATCGAGCAACTCGCTGGCGCGGCGAAGCGCCTCGCGATGCGACACGCCATCCAGCAGCAGTGGCGCTGCAACGTTTTCCGCCGCGGTGAAATCGGCGAGCAGATGATGCCGCTGCCAAACGAAACCGACCGACCGACGGCGAAACTCGGCGCGCTGCTCCTCTCCCATCGAATGGAGCGCGCGAGACGCGAAGTATACTCGACCGCTCGACGGCGTGTCTAGCGCAGCCACCAACTGCAACAGCGTGCTTTTTCCCGCGCCGGAAGCGCCGACAATCGCGATCCATTCGCCGCGCTCGACATCCAAATTCACGCCGGCCAAAACCACGCGCTGAGCGGCACTCGAACCGAAGACCTTGCGCAGGGATTCCACGCGCAGCAGCGGCTGGTGCTCGCCCGACGAGGGCATCGGGCGCAAACTCTCGGCGGCCTCGACGATTTCCGGCAACGACCCACCTTCAATTTGCATATTAGCACGGCGCAAGGCGGGCGAGTGGGGTCGCCTAGGCAGGTTGCTCAGGGCGACATGGGCCTGGTTCGCGGCCAGAAGTGGTCGCATTGCGGCAGAGGAGCGGACTATTCGTAGCGAAGGATTTCGACAGGCTGGAGCCGCGCGGCGGACCAGGCCGGATAGACCGTGGCGGCCACGCTCACGCCCAGCGCGAGAGCGGCGATCCAGATGGCGTCGCGTGCACTGGTGTGGAACGGGACGTAGGAAATGGAATAAATGGAAGGATTGAGGGGAATCAGGCGCCAGGTGTTGGCCGACCAGGCGGCGGCGTAGCCGAGCGTGAGGCCGATGGCACTGCCGATGACGCCCACGGCGAGGCCTTGATAGACGAAAATGCGGCGCACCTGGCTGCGGCGCGCGCCCATGGCCATCAGCACGGCGATGTCGCCCGAGCGATCGACCACGGTGAGGGCGAGCGCGACGAGAATGTTCAAGCCGGCGACGAAGGTGATCAGGCCGATGAAGATGCCGGTAACGAGCTTTTCGAGGCTGAGCGCACGAAAGAGGGCCTGATTTTCCTGCATCCAGGTGCTGGCCTCAAAGCCGGGGCCGGCTTCGGCGAGCAACTGGCGGGCGATTTCGGGCGCCCGATCGGGATCGTCGAGCCGGACCTCGAGCACGCTGACGAGATCGCCGATTCCGGCGAGGTTGCGCGCGGCCTGGAGGGTGACGAAAGCCCAATTCGCGTCGTAGTCGTAGAAGCCGGAATCGAAAATCCCCGCCACGCGGAAGCGGAGCGATTCCGGCTGAAGACCGAACGGCGTGAGATTCCCCTGCGGGCTGATGACGGTCAGATACTGGCCGACGCGGAGATCGAGATGGCGCGCAAGAACGCGGCCAATGACGATGGCGGGAATGCCGAAGCGATCGGGGGAAAAATCGGCGGACCCGCTGACCATTTCCTGCAGCGCGCGGTCGGAAATCATCTCGAGCCGCGGGTCGACGCCCTTCAGAACGACGCCCTGCGCCTGGCCGTTGCCCGAAACGAGCACGGTGTTGTAAATCGCGGGAGAAATCGTTTTGACGCCGGGCGTTTTCTCCAAGCGCGCGGCGAGCGGGCGCCAATCGCGAATGCCCTCGAGCCCCTTGGGTTTCAGGTTGACGTGGGCGGTGACTTCGAGCAGGCGGCTGGCGAGCGCACGGCGGAAACCGCTATCCATGGACAGCGAAATCACGAGAGCGATGACGCCGGCGGTGACGCCGACAATCGAGAGCCAGGTGACGAGGCGCAGCAGAGCCGGCTTGAAGGGCGACCGGAGGTAGCGGAGCGCCATCCATCCCTCGAATTTCATGGCTCCTCGCCGGGACTTTCCCGCTTCTCCGCCGCTTC
>JAKASX010000096.1 GCA_021818865.1 Acidobacteriota bacterium | reverse complement strand
GCCGGGAATCCGGATATCGATCGCTTCGCCGAGCATGTGCAGGCTGTGCTTGGCCACGCCCACCGTGTGCTCGCGCAAGTACTGATTGGTCGCGGGCGTGCGATAGCCGCAGATGACGTCGATCACCGCATTCGGCCGGTGCAGCTTCACCAGCAGGGCGTGCAGCAAATCGAACAGCTTCGGTTTCATCCGGTAGACGTCTCCGTTGCGATCATCGCGCAGAAAATAGTCCAGCCGGTGGATCGCCGAGGGAATGTATTCGCTGCCGCGCCGATAGACCACGTGAATGCTGTCGTCGCCATGCAGCGCGAAAAGACGCAGTTGATAGATCGGCTGCGCAATCGCGCCCACAGACCCGGCCGGCTTCGCCATCGCGCTCAGGCCGGAAAAACACAAAACTCCTCCCACCGCAAGCAAAACAAAAAGGGAAGCAAAAAAGAGGGGTCTCCTGAATTTCGTCACGATTCTCCGGGGAATAGGAAAGAGGGGTTAACTTTCTCCTGCGGCGCTTTCGCAAAATTCCATCTTCCGCTCGAAAGCCGCCGCTGATGCTGTTGTTATTTTACCGGACGCCCACTATTCGGCCAAAAAAATTCATCGGCCGGTCCGGCTCGTCGCACACGAGCCGCACCCCTCACCGCGCGCCCAGGAAGAAGGCGCGTTCTCGAGAGTCTCCGCAATCGGCCGCGCGTTACTGCTCGACCAGTTGCCAGCTCGGATCGGGATCGTACTCGGTAATCGTCGGCGCGATTTTGGCCGTGTCCGGGCCCAGATTTTTCTGATAAACGCGTCCTTGCTGATTCACGATAAACGTCATCACGCCCGAATTGCCCCAATGTTCCGGGTAGGCGATCAGCGCGTAGCCTGCGATCATGTTGCCGTTGATCACGTAATCGAATTTTCCCCCGGGAGCGCTGGGTCCCTGCCGCTTCAGGATGCGGAAAAAGTAGCCGTGATACGGCTTACGGTAATGCGGAATTCCCGCCGCATGGCGCCGGGAGCCAGAGCCATTCGCCTGCTCGGTGGGAGCCGCAACCAGTTCGCCGAACGGACTCGGTGTTTCGCCCGTTGCCGTGGGCCAGTAGAGCCCGTCGTGATGTCCCTGCGTGCTGTTGAATCTCTGCGCGTAAACGGCCAGTCCGTCGTGGTCCGCTCCGCTCTGCGTGTAATACTCCCATTGCGCGATCACGTAAGCGCGGCACGTGGCGATCGCCGAAAGCTCGTTCTCTCCGATCCGGCGATTCAAAATCTCGCTGAGCCCGGCCTTCGTGTCGAACATCCAGCGCCCGTCCCGTTCGACGATGGGAATCGGGAAAGGCCATTGCCTCGCTCCGACCAGAACCGTATAGCTCCCGTTGGCGTTCTTTTGCAGTTCCGCCGCCTGGTGCAGGTTCTTCGAAAAGTGCTCGAGCGCGCGATTGTCTTCGAGCCGGTCGCCGGTGAATAGCTGGCTCGATTCGGGCCCGAAAACGCGGTCCAGATCGGCGCGCTGCTTCGATTCCGTCGCGCTGGTAAGGGCTTCGAGCGCCGCTTGCGGCGTGGCGTAGCTTTGCTGCGCCTGCGTTGTCGCCGCGGCGGGCGCTTGGGTTTCCTGCCGGCCGCCGGCCGCCGCTGCTCGAACTGTCGCGCCGGCGCAAATCATCGTCACGAACGCGAGCAGAGCGGCCAACCGCAAAGCATCTTGCTTCCATCGAGAAATTCGCATCCCGTTCACGGCTTCCTCCTGTCCGAATGAGGAGTGGATTTCGGCGCCGGCCGTGAAGGCTTCTGCGGCTGCGCTTTCTCCTGGCTGCGGCTTTGTTGCCCGCGCTGGCTCGCCGCGCGCGGATTGAACACCGTATCTCCCGTTCCAAAAGCGTTCGGCGACGACCGCGGCGCCTGTTGCCGCGCGGGCGGCGTGAATTGCGGACGTTGCGCCGGCCGTTGCGAAGGCTGCGTCTGTGGCGTTCTCGGCGCCTGCACCGGCGGCTGCGCCTGCCGCGCGGGAGGCTGCGTCGGGCGCGTCGGCGGTTGCGCGGGCTGCGCCGGCGGTTGAGCCTGCCGGCCCGCGGGCCCCGGCTGCGCTGCGCGTCCGCGGAATTTATTCAGATTGGGATCGTAAATATTCATGTTGCGATTGATCATTTTGTTCGCCGGTCCGGCCGCTGGAGCGCCGGGCGCTCTGCGCATGCGATTTTCGAAATTGGATTGCCGGTGCACGCTGCGGTAGCGATCGAGCCCGTGGAAATTCACGTAGCGCTGCGTCACCATCCGGTTCACCCGGATCGTGCGGTAGCGCGGGTTCACGTAAATCGGAATCGGCCGGATGTAACGCCTGCAACGCGAAATCCATCCCCCGCCAACCCATCCGGTATAGAAAATCTGCCAGTGCATCCAGTTGAAATCCAGATTCAGCCACGCGCCGATCATCCAGCCCTGCCCGAACGTGATGTACCCGGTGTAGAAGCCCGGATAGTAGGCGCGCTGGAAGAAAATCAGCGACGGATCGTACGAGGGAATGTAGATGTACGGCCCGACCGGCCAGATCGCGATGTAGTTCGGTTCGACCATCACTTGCTGCTGCGGCGTCGTCTGCAAATTCCCTTGCGCGTTGGCCATCGCCCGCAGCCGCTGGATCGACATCATCACGTCGGTGGACTGGTAGACGTACGCCTGGCCCACCGCCGCCGTCCAATCGAGGTTATCGTCCATCATCGAAAGCACCGTCGGATAATGAGCCACGGCCTTCACGCTCACGTCCCACGGCTGATCGTCAATGCCGCTCTGGCCGTACGAACGCACCCATCGCGCCGCCTGATCGACCTGGTCCGTGAACGTCGCCGCAACCAGCACCTGCGCCAGCAGAGGATCCGGATACAGCGCGATCGGCGCGAGCATGTTGTCCAGTTGGTCGGCCGTGTAGGGCTGGAAAGCCGGCTGCTGTTGTTCCTGTTCCGGAGGTGCTTCCTGGCCGGATTCCTGCGGGCCGGGAAATGCGGCGGCAAGCGGAGCCAAGGCGAGGCTCAGCGCCAAAGCCAAAATCAGCTTTTTTCGCACGGGTCACCATCGCTTTCGGAAGCGAACGCCAGGCTTGGACTCGCGCGACACGACTCGCACGATCGCGCCCGACGCCAGGGGAAAAACCCAATAGGACCGGGGCGCGGTGCCTATTTGCCGTTATTTTATCAGAGGACGCCGCCGAAACACAGATGCCCGTTGCGAGCGGGATTTTTCACCCGCCTCCGCGCTCTTTCAGTCCACGCAAGGCTGCCGCCGTCCGCCGCCCGCGCGCCCTCCCCGTCAACGGCTATTTTTCCGCCGAATTCGGCTTCGCTTTCTCCCGCCGGAACCGGATTCCGCTCACGGCAAATCGCGCGACGTTCCCGTCCGCGTTGAGCGCGAACGTCACCCGTCCCGATCCCATCAGCCTCAGGTCCGTGACGAACGTATCGTATTGCAGGTGTTCGAGCGTTGACGAAAATCCGTGGTAATGAAGAACCAGCTTTCCTTTGTCCACAGTGATTTGCGCCCGCCCGTACAATTTGTTCCGATACGTTCCCGCGTACGCAGCCAGATCGCGCGAAGGATGAGTGCCCTTCGCCCGCTTCGCCCACCACGATTCGATCCGCTGTTGTCGCTCCCTTTCCATTCGCTCGCGGAACGCGCGGAAATGCGCGCTCCAGTCCGTCTCCGGCAGCCCGAGCAATTGGTCCACGATGTGGTATGCCAGCACCTGCCGGTACATATTTCCCAGGTTCACCAACACCACGAAACCCGTGTCCTCGCCCGGAATCAGCGCCACCATCGTCGAGAAGCCGTCGATGTCGCCCGGATGCAGAATCAGTTCGTGCCCGCGATAATCCTCGATGAACCACCCCATCCCGTAGCTCAGCAGCTTCTCGTCTGGAAAGAATTCCTCGCGCATACCCTCGTTTCCGCGAATCACCATCTGCGGCGAGTGCATTTCGTGCATGCTTTCGGCCGAAATCAGCCGTTTGCCGTCGTAGACGCCGTCGCTGAGCTGCAGCGTGATCCATTTCGCCATGTCGCGCGCGCTCGAATTGATCGCTCCTGCCGGCGCGATGTCGTCGATGTTCCGCCAAGGTATCGCCACCACTTTCCCGCTCGGCTCTTCGAAATGCGGAGCCGAAAAATTCGGCGATTGCTCCGCCGCCTCGGCGCTCGTGTCCGAATCGGTCATCCCGAGCGGATCGAAAATCCGTTGCTGGACGAACTGGTCCCACGTCTCTCCGGCCACCTGTCCCACCGCGTAGCCTGCCACCATGTACATCACGTTCTGATATTGAAACTTCGCCCGGAATCCTGCGTCCGGTTTCGCGTAGGCCATTCGCCGCACGATTTCTTCCTGCGTGTATGGTGCGCCGTACCACAGCAGATCCGTTCCCGGCACACCCGTGCGGTGCGTCAGCAGATCGCGCATCGTCACCTGCTCGTCGGCGAGCGGGTCGTACAGGTGGAAAAAGGGGATGTAGTCGCGCACCCGCCCGTCCCATCGCATCTTCCCTTCGTCCACCAGCATCCCCACCGCTGCAGCCGTGAACGCCTTCGTGCACGAGCCGATATCGAAAAGCGTGTCGGGCGTCACCGGCGCTCCCGTTCGAATGTCCCGCACACCGAATCCCTTGATAAAGACAACCGATTTGTCGCGCACGATCGCAACCGCCGCGCCGGGCACGTGCCACGCCTTCATGGACGTGCGGATGAAATGGTCGAGCGATGCCCAGTTTTCTTTCGGCTCGGGTCGCGGCCGCGCTTGCGCCACGCTCGTTCCGCCCATCGCCGCCACGACCGCTATCGCCAGCACCCATTGCACGAATTTGCGTTTCACCGCTCGCTCCTTCCCGACGCTCGTTTCCCGCTCTCTTGCCGCGCGGACGCCGCTCACAATACCGCAAATTCGCCGCGAAGCAAGGCCCTCGCTCGATTTCCCCATCCGCTTTCGAGCCGCGAAATCCTTCGCGAGATCCGCCTTGACTGCGCGGATTCACGCGCCGTGTCACCATCCGCGGTGCGAAGTCCCGCAAAGGCCGCCACGCGCTGGCGATTCACGCCTCCACTAACCTGCTACCCGACAATGAAGTAGACGAAATTCCGCGCCTGCGCGAAATGGCACACGACGTGCCCTGGCAATCCGACGGGTGGGTGTATACAATCGAACCCAAACTGAGGAGGCTCAGTGAAATCGGTTTTTGTGGTGGGCGCCGGTCCCGCAGGTCTTTACGCAGCCAACAAATTCGCCCTCGCCGGACACGAAGTCCTTCTTTTTAATCGCGACATCAAACCCGGCGGTCTTGCCGAATACGGCATCTATCCGGCCAAGGAAAAAATGAAATCGGGCCTGCGCAAGCAGTTCGCCAAGATTCTCAGCCAGCCCAATCTCCATTATTTCGGCCACGTCCCCGTCGCCGCCGCGCGTTCGATCACGCTCGATTCCCTGCGCGAATTTTCTCCCTCCGCCATCGTCTGCGCGATCGGCGCGCAGGGCACGAAAAAGCTCGGCATGCCCGGCGAGGATTCCACGGGCGTCTATTCGGCCAAGGATTTCGTCTACCACTACAATCAGCTTCCGCCGTTTTCCTCGCAGGATTTCTCCACCGGCAAGCGCGTCGCGATCGTTGGCATGGGCAACGTCATGGTGGATATCGCGCGCTGGCTCCTGATCGACGACCCCGAGCGCAAAACGGAAGAGGTGATCGTCATCGCCCGCCGCGGCCCCTTCGAAGCCAAATTCGACCACAAGGAATTTGACCACATCGAGCAGTTTCTCGATCGTTCCGCGTTCCAGCAGGAACTCGCCCGCATTCACGGTCATCTTGCCGCCGTCGGCCAGGACCCCGCGCAGCTCGCTTCCGCCACGTTCCCCGTGCTCGCCAAGCCCGATTCCGGCGCCACGCGTCCTCGCCTGCTCTTCCATTTCCTCTGCTCGCCGCAGGCGATTCACGCCGGCCCCGACGGCCGCATCGAGCGCCTCACGCTCGGCGAAAACACCCTGGTGCCGCGCGACGGCTCGACCGCAGCCAAATCCACCGGCCGCACCTTCGATCTCGACGTGGATACGATGATTTTCGCCATCGGCGACGTCGTCGATCCCGGCTTCGGCTTGCCCGTCGCCGGCAGCGCCTACGTCACCAACCCCGATCCCGCCGATCCCAAGCGCGCCGCTTACGAAGTCTTCGATCCGGCTTCTGGCAAAGTCGTGCCGGGAACCTACGTCGTTGGCTGGGCGCGCAAGGCGAGCGAAGGCTTGGTCGGCGTCGCCCGCTTCGACGCCGAACAGGGCGCCGCCCACGTGCTCAAATTCCTGGAATCGGCTCCTCACCAGCCCGAAGCTTCAACCGACCGTGTTGCCCGAAGCCTCGAACGCGCCGGCCTGCAATTCATTTCCAAGCAGGACTTGGCGTATTTGGGGCTGGCCGAGCAGCAGCAAGCGGGCGAACGCAATATCCCGTCATTCAAATTCTCCGCCGACGCCGATATGCTCGCCGCCATTGAAACCGAGAAATCGCGCGCGCAATCGGGCAACCTGGTTTCCCGCTAGGTCCGCGCCCGGCGACAGAAATCTTCACGCGCCTTCGCGAAGCGGAGCCGCATCCGGCTCGGCTCCGCTCCGCGCGATGCGCCAAGCGCCTCAGTCCCGCGCCGATGCCGGCACCACTCTGCCCCTTCCCTCGCTTTTCGCCCGATACAGCGCCCGATCGGCCGCGCGGATCAGTTCCTCGCCCGTCGCGCCGTCGCGAGGATAGATGGCCAGCCCAACCGAAATCGTCACTTTGGCCAGCGTGCGGTTTCGGTGGGAAATCGTGAGCGCTTCGATCGCCTTGCAAATGGATTCCGCCCTCGCGTGCGCCACTTCCGCCGTCACTTCCGGCAGGATCAAAACGAATTCCTCTCCGCCGTACCGGCACGCGACGTCGCCGGCTCGCACCTGCGCGCCCAGAACCTCCGCCACTTGCCGCAACACCAGATCGCCCGCTTCATGCCCGAAGCTGTCGTTGAACGTCTTGAAATTGTCCAGGTCGCACATCGCCACGGCCAGCGAGTCGTTCCGCCGCGCCGCCCGGCTCACGTCCCGGTCCAGCGTTTCTTCCATGTACCGCCGGTTGAACAGCCCCGTCACCGGGTCGCGCACCGATTGCTGCCGCAGCACTTCGCGCAGTTCCAGGTTCGCCAGCGCCAGCGCCAGCCGTTCGCCGGTGGCCGAGGCGCGCTCGGCCACGCGTTTCCACGCGTCGGGATAAATTTCCGCCGGCAGTTCCAACGCACCCGTCCGGCACTCGAAATACAGCAGCCCGAGAGTCTCGCCCTGCGCGGCCAGCGGCACGCAAACGTGCCCGCCGTGCGCGCTCGCGCGCGCGTGCGAACATCGCGTCGGCGAATCCGCTTCTCTCACCACGTGCGGCTTGCCCAGCCGAAGCGCCCAGCATTCCCGCGGCCGAAACGTCTTTTCGGTTCCTTCACCCTCGCCCCACACCGCAACCGCTTCCAGATCGTCCCGCGAAGGACTGATCCGGTACAACGCCCCGCCGCACGGAGCGAAAATCCCCGCGAGCGACTCCTGAATGATGTGGTAGGCCTGTTCGCGGCTGTCGCAACACTGAATCATGTCCACCAGTTCGGTCAGCCGCTCGCTTTCCCGCGCCCGCGCGCTCGCCTCGGCCAGGGCCAAATTCAGGCCGGCGTGCGCCCTCCGCAATTCCTCGTCCACCTGTCTGCGCTCGGTGATGTCCTCGGCGAGTCCCACGATCCGGCACAGGTCCCCTCGCGAGTCGAATACCGGAAAGGTCCGGTTCCGAACCCAACGGATGGTTTGGTCGGGCCGTTGGACGCGGCATTCCGCGTCCGTTTCCATGCCGCGCTTCGCTTTGGCGAACATGCGTCGCATGCTCTGGCGATCCTCGGGGTGAATCGTATCGAACCACGCGGCCGGGTCTTGGTAGATCTGTTCGCGCGGCCTGCCCCAGACCCTCTCGAAGGCGGGGCTGATGTAAGTCACCTGCTTCGTGTCGGGAGTGGTGGCGAAAAAGACTTCCCGAACGTTTTCCGCCAGTTCGCGGAACAATTCCTCGCTGTTGCGCAGCGCCTCCTCCGCCCGCCTCCGTTCGCCGATGTCCTGCAAAATCGCCATTCCACCGACGACCCTCCCCTGCTCGTCCCGGAAATGGCTCGTGCTCAATTCCACTGCCAGGTCCGCCCCGTCCCCGCGCAGCGCCAGACAGTCGCCGCGCCAGGCCATGCCGCGATCGTTTGCCTCCTCCAGCTCCTGCGCCAGGCCCGGGCGGTTGTTCGGCGAAATGAATTTCCGGAAATGATGTCCCAGCGCCTGCTCTCTGGTGCAGCCCAGCGATTGCAGGAAGCATTGATTCGCGTAGGAAATCGTTCCGTCGGCATTGCCCAGCACGATCAATTCCGACGACGCTTCCACCGCCTGCGCCAGCCGTTGCGACCATTCGACGATTTTCCGCTTTTCGGTGATGTCCCGTTTCAGCCCGGCGAAGTGCGAAATGCTCCCTCCGGCGTCGCGTAGGGGCACGATTGTCAGGCTTTCATGAAACAGTTCCCCGTCTTTCCGCCGGTTGATCATCTCGCCCTGCCACTGCCGACCGGAAAGAATCGTCTTCCACAGCTCGCAGTAAAATTCCTCGGACTGTTTCCCCGATTTGAAAATGCGCGGATTCTGGCCGATGAGTTCCTCGCGCGGGTAACCCGTCAGGGTCTCCATCGCGGCGTTCGCCCAAACGATCTGTCCGCTCCGCGCCACCACGATCAATCCGATCGGAGCCGCTTCGATCGCCGTCCGTTTCAGTTCCTCGATATCCGCGAACTCGTTTCGCCGTCCCTCCGCATTGTTGCCGCCGCGATCGGCTTCGAGCCCCGCATTCGCCGGCCCCACCTCGCCCGGCTCCCAGGAAGCGCTCTCCCGCTGTTCCCTTATCGAGCGCACTCATCCACCTCTGTTCAAAGGATTGCACTAACCGCTTTGGCGCAAGCCGCGGCGAGCGCACGAATCTACTCTTACGAAGGGGATAGCCCATTCTGCCGCGTCTCCCGCCGAAGTCAATAGTTCGCCCGGCGCCGGGTGCTTCCTGCACAAACCGCGTTCCCCGCGCCACCCCTCTCTTATTCGCGAACGGCCCGGTTCACCGAGGTTCCACGCGCAGCCCGTCCTGAATCTGATTCGTGGGATGCAGAATCACCATCTGGCCCTCGCCGATTCCCGCCCTCACTTCCGCTTCCGATGCGTTCCGGTGGCCGATTTCCACCGTTTTCAGCCGCGCTCGCCCGTTTTCCACCGCAAACACCGCCCACGACTGTCCATGCAAGAACAGCGCGCTCGCCGGCACTTTCAGCGCGTCTTTCGCTTCCCACACGATGATTCGCGCTTCCACGCGATAGGCGTCTCCCAGCGGACCCGGCGGATCAACGAAATCAATCACCACGTTCACCCGCTGCTCCTCGATTCCCAGCGCCGAAATTTTCGTGAATCCGGATGGCTCAACCAGCCTCACGCGCCCGCGAATCGGCTTCGCTCCGCCCCATCCCTCGAGCAAAACCGGATCGCCCGCGCGTACTTTTACTGCTTCGGTGGAAAGCACGTCCGTCACCACTTCGAGCTGCGGCGAATAACCCACGTCCAGCAGCGGCGTGCCGGCAATCACCACCCGCTCGCTCTGCTGCAACAGGCGAAGCACTTTGCCTTTGAGCGGCGACCGCACCGGAACCACCGCTCCCTCGCGATCGCCGCGTTCGGCCTCGAGCAGCCTCGCCTTCGCCGCCTCCTGCTGCGATCGTGCCGCCTGCAACCGGTCTCGCGCGGCTTCGAGCACCTTGCCCGCGCTCGCTTCGGCCGTCTGCGCCCGCTCCAGGGCTTCTTTCGATGTCACGCCGCTCGCGGTCAACTGCTCGGCGCGAGCGCGGTCGCGCCGCGCTTGCTCGTACTCGTTCCGCGCCTTTTCCTCCTGCGCGGCTGCCTCGCGCGTGGACGCTTCGGCAGCCTGCAGCTGCGCCACAAGCTCGGCGCGCAGGCGTGGCTCGATGGGCGCCGGCACCACGCGCGCAACGACCTGGCCCGGCGCAACGCTGTCGCCCGCTTCCAGCTCGATCCGCAGCAATCGCCCGCTGACGGGCGAGGAAATGATGAAATGGTCGTGAATCCGCGTCTCTCCCTCCTCTTCCACGGTCACCGTCATCGGCCCGCGCACCACGCGTCCCACGTCCACCTTCACCGCTTCCGGCCGCAGCAGAATGTATCCGGCCGCCAATGCGGCCGCCGCCGCCAGCCAGACCCATTTGTGTTTTCTGCGTTTCATCGCTGCCTCACTCACCGGTTTTGAGCGTTTCCACCAAATCCAGATGATCCAACTGCCGCGACACCCCCAGCGCCGTCAGCGCCGACGCCCCCACCACAATCCCCGCCGCGATCGCCAGCGTCTGCGCCGTAATCACCACCGGCAGCCGGAACAGGTCCGAAGCGACCGCTCGCGCGATCAGTTCGCACGCCACCGCGCCAAGCGCCCATCCCGCCGGAATCGCCGCCGCGAGCAGCAGCGCTTCCCTGCCCAGCAGAATCGTTCTCACCTCGCCTCGGCTGAATCCGAGCACGCGCAAACTGGCCAGTTCCCTCGCCCGCTCGGAAAGCGCGACCCGAATACCGTTGTAAACCATGCCGAAAGCCAGCGTGCACGCCAGCGCCACCAGAATCGTCGTCGAGATCTTCACGCTTTCCGCCAGCGTGTCCTTGAAACTTTCCACCGACGCCTGCTTCACCGCGATGCTCCTCACCGCCGGCGTTCGCTTCAGCAGCGCGTAGAGTCGCGGCGCTTCGCGCGGATCCACTTTCAGAAACGCGCCCGACGTCGTCCCTCCCTCGCGCAACAACCGATTCAGCGCGTCCAGGTCCATGTACGCCGAATAACCGATCGGCTCGTCCACCAGCGCGCTCACCGGCACTTGCCGCACCAGCCGCGCGCCCTCCAGCACTTCCAGCGTCACCCGCTCGCCCTCCTTCACGCCCAGCAATTCGCCCAGGCGCCTGGTCAGAACGATTCCCTCCGGCGGCAGCGTGTGAATCCGCAGCTTTTCGTCCACCAGCGGCCGCAAGATCCCCGCCGCTCGCTCGCCCATCACCACCACCCGCCGCGAACGATGCTCGTAGCTCAGCCGCGCGGCCACCGCCCGGTAGGGTTCCGAGCGCAACACACCGGGCAGGTTCGCCAGGTTGTAGCGCGACGCCGCCGAGCGCGGATCGGAAAACGTCACCGCGACGTCCTCGCGCTGAACGGTCTCGAATTGCAGCCGCATCAGGTAGCCGATCGCGTCGAAAAAATAGAACCCAACCACCAGAATCGCCACCGACATCGCAATGCCGAGCCAGGTAAAAGCCGCGCGCCACGGCCGCCGCTCGATGTCGCGCACGATCATTCGGCCCTCGAGCGGAACCCGGCGATCGATTCCCATCCGTTCCAGCCATCCGGCGCGATAGCGCGCCGGTCCCGGCGGCCGCATCGCTTCGGCCGGCGGCATTTGCACCGCTTTCCGCACCGCCGCCACTGCTCCCAGTGCGCCGGCCAGTAGACTGATCAGGCTCGCCACAATCACCAAACCCGCGCTCAATTCGTAGTGCAGCATCGGAAAGCGGTAAAAAATCTGGTACACCCGCGTCAGCCGAAACCCGAAATACGCTCCCGCCGCCACACCCATTACCAGCCCCGCGCCCACCGCCGCGAGCGCCATCTTCAGGTAGTGCCACCCGATCGCCGTGTTCGAATAGCCGAACGCCTTGAGCGTGCCCACTTGCGGGCGCTGCGTCGCGATCAGCCGCGAAAGCACCGTGTAGAGCAGAAACGCCGCCGCGGCCAGAAAAATCCCAGGCACGATCGTGGCCGTCGCGCGGTTCTGCGCGATTTCGTCGCTCAGAAACCGGTAGGAAATCTGGTCGTCCCGCCCGTAGGCGCCCAAGCCGCCGTAGCGCGCCAGCAGATGGTCCAGCTGCGCGATCACTTCCGCTTCGTTCGCACCCGCGCCAAGCGAAACCGCAACGTCGTTGAACGCTCCCTGCATTCCCAGTGCGGGCGCCACCATCGCCCGGCTCGCCCACAGCACGCCGAATCGCCGGTTGTCCGGAAAAATCGCACCGCCGCCTTTCACCTCGTAGACGTATTCCGGCGAAAGCGCGACCCCCACGATCGTCAGCTTTTCCCACCGCCCATTGAGAATCGCTCCGATCGCGTCCCCGGGCCTCAAGCCATTCGCTTCCGCAAAAGCCTCGCTCGCGATCACTTCATTCGTTCGTCCCGGTGCCACGTATCGCCCGCGGCGAATCGCCAGGTCGTTCAGTTCCGGCCGTCCGCGATCGGGAATCGAAATCAGCCGCCCGGTAGCCGGCTCGGCCAGGCCCGGCACGTCCAGCGTCACGTCGCGCACCACGCGCGTTTCCGCTCGCGCGACGCCGGGAATCGCCGCGATTCGCGCCGCGAGCGAATCCGGCGCCCGTTGCAAGCTGGCGAATACGTCGGCGAATCGGTATTCGGCGTAGTAAAGCCGCTGCGATCCCAGCAGCGACCGGTACGTGCTGCCCATCGCGACGAACGCCGTCACCGCGCACGCCGCTACCGCCGCCACCGCAACCATCTGGCCCCACGACCGGCCCAGGTCCCGCAGCAGTTTCCGATCGAGCGAACTCGCCATGGCGCTACCAGATCACTTCCGCCGGCGAAATCTTCTTTTCGTTCCGCCGGATTTCGACGATCTCCCCGCTCCGCAGGCGGATCACGCGATCGGCCAGTCCCGCAATCGCCGCGTTGTGCGTGATGATGGCGATCGTCGCGCCCAACTCCTGATTGACGCGCGCCAGCGCTTCCAGCACCAGCTTCCCCGTTTCGTAATCCAGTGCCCCGGTCGGCTCGTCGCACAGCAGCAGTTCCGGTCGCTTCACGATCGCTCGCGCGATGGCCACGCGCTGCTGTTCCCCTCCCGACATCTGCGCGGGGAAATGATCCAGCCGCTCGCTGAGTCCCACCAGCGCCAGCGCCTCTTCCGGCGGCATCGGGTTCTCGGCCAGCTCCGCCACCAGCGCCACGTTTTCCCGCGCCGTCAGGCTGGGAATCAGGTTGTAAAACTGGAAAACGAATCCCACGTGTTCGCGCCGGTACCGCGTCCGTTCCAGATCGTCCGCCGCGCTCAGATTGTGGTCATGAAAAAGCACTTCCCCGCTCGTGGGGGCGTCCAGCGCGCCCATGATGTTCAGCAGCGTCGATTTCCCGCTGCCCGAAGGCCCCAGCAGCACCACGAACTCGCCCGGAAACAGATCGAAATCCACCTCGCGCAGCGCATGCACTTCCACTCCTCCCATGCGGTATATCTTCGAAACCTGATGAACGTGGAAGATTCTGTCGCCCTTTGGCGCCTGCTCTGTTGGCGGGGAATGCGGTGTTTGGGTCTTCGGCGCTTGCAGCATGGAAGCGCCTCTCTAACCATGGAGCGAGCACGTGCCGTACCATCGCCCAGACGCGCGGTTCCTCACTATTTCCTAGCAAACACAGGGCTTGGCTGTTGCCCGGGATGGGAAAAAGCTGGCCAAAGGGGCAAATCCACCAGCGGCAGGCCAAAATGCACCTTCCGCCCTCGAGCAGCGAAACGCCGCGAAGGACCCCTTATCCTCCGCTCGCTCCTTATCGCCCGCACACCCTCCGCTTGGTTTCAACCGGAGCGAATCGATGGCGTTCGTTCCCGATGCCTTCTCACTTCCACTCTTTAAAGTTTGCCAGACGCCAGGGACCCGAGCCGTAGCTTTCGATGACCATCTGGCCAGTGCGTTTGTCCACGCGAATCTCGGCGGCAATGATGAGCCCTCCCGTGCTTTTGCTGCTGTCAGTGCGATCGAGATTCAGTTCGATGGCGGTCACGTCGTATTCGGTGGATCGGCCGCCATGGAAGGCTTCCGCGAAGCGGATCGGCCGTTGCGTCAGGATGCGAACTCTCCGGCCGGTTTCCGTCGGAAACGAGCGGACGTAAGCGATCGTGGCGCCCAGCGTTCCCGTGAGTGCGACTCGCCCTTTCGATTTCATTTTCTCCAGCACCCTGACCAGTTGCACCTGTCCTCCCTTTTGAAAAGCGTCCAGCAACATCTTTTGATCGTCAGCCGTGGAGTACGAATCGATGATGATGGTCAGATTGAATATCTTTCCCGCCAATCTCTGTTGGCCCCACGCGGTAGCTTGAATTGTTTCGCTCTTCCTCTGTGCGTACGCGCTGGCCCCTCCGAAACCAAGACCGGCGGCAGCCAGCAACCCGACCATCACGCCAATTCTTCCCGCTCTTCGCATCTGCCCTCCTCCGCCGATGCCGCACAGCCAATCGGCCACAAGTTTCCTCGCCCAGCGCCGGTATCTTGCCGGCGTCTCTTTCCTTTCAGCCTGCTCCGTCGGCGTTCGCGCCGGAACTGTCAAATGTGACAGTGCGCCGTAAGTTGGCCGCGCGGGCGCTGGTCCCGTATCGGGCCGCAAATGTCGCGATCCCGACCGCGCGTCAATGTTTCCTCCGTACCTCCGCAAGAAGAGGAAAAATCAAAGGCGCGCCAACCACTGTCAGAAATGACAGTTATGGAAGGTCCGTCCGTTTGTTAGGCTGCGCCATGTATAGGTCGGCGAAGCCGTCACCCCGCGGCGGACGCGCATCAGCGGCTCTGGTGTGCCGGCGCATGAGATCCGCCAGCCAACTGTTCCTTGTGGTCTGCCTTGCCGCGGTTTTCTGCCCGGCCGGCCACGCGCAGACCGGCCAGAACCAGTGGTGGCCGGAAGTGGATACCTTTTTCCAGTTGAACCCCAAAGTGCGTCTTTCGTTTTTTGCGCAGCGCTCAACCGACGGGAGAAACTACAACAGCGCCGAAATCGGGCCGAATCTCGATATCGCGCTGAAACCGCTCCGCAAAAGAATTTCCACCAACGACGCGGACAAGAACAAGCTCGTCGTCTTCCGGATCGGCTATCGGTACCTCGCCAGTACCGACGGTCCGAACGAAAATCGCGGCATCGTACAGCTCACCCAACGCTTCCCGCTTCCCCGATCGTTTCTGGTCAGCGACCGCAACCGCAGCGATCTGCGCTGGATTGGCGGCAGGTTCAGTTGGCGCTACCGAAACCTCCTCACCGTCGAGCGCACCGTGAAGATCAAATCCTTCAGCTTCAATCCCTATGCCGAGGGCGAAGTTTATTTCGATAGCCGATATAAGAAGTGGTCGAAGAATTCCTACTCGTTTGGCATCGGAATCCCTATAGGCAACCGGTTCGAAGCGAAACCCTATTTCGAAAGGGATAATCAGAGCCATTCCACGCTTCAGCATGTGAATGCCGTGGGGTTCATCCTGTACTTGTACTTCTAGCAGGCTGCTGAAAAATCGCTTTGGGTGGCTGTTTTTCTTTTCTTTTGGGCTGATTTGGGGATGCTGAGCGGGTTTTACCGCGGTGTTTTTGTGCTGCCGGCGTTCCGAACCGGCTCGGCAGC
>JAKASX010000005.1 GCA_021818865.1 Acidobacteriota bacterium | reverse complement strand
GGGAGGTGACGGGGCGAGGCCTGAGGAAATACCCTTGGCCGTAGATAAATTGAAAATTTTCAGTGGGCGCGCGAACCCGCGGCTCACCGAGGAGATCTGTGCAATCCTCGGTACGCCGGTGGGCCAGGTGGAATTGAGCACGTTTTCCGACGGCGAGTGCTATATCCAGATTCTGGAGAACGTTCGCGGCACGGACGTCTTCGTGGTGCAGCCGTGCTCGCAGCCGGTGGATTTTCACTTGATGGAATTGCTGCTCATGATCGACGCGTTCAAGCGGGCGTCGGCGCGGCGGATCACTGCGGTGGTTCCCTATTACGGATACGCGCGGCAGGACCGGAAGGACAAGCCGCGGGTGCCGATTTCGGCGAAGCTGGTTGCCGACCTGCTGGAAACGGCGGGAGCGAGCCGAGCGTTGCTGCTGGACCTGCACGCGCCGCAGATTCAGGGATATTTCAACGTTCCGGTGGATCACCTGTTCGCTTCGCCCGTGCTGGTGGAGCATTTCCGGCAGAAGGACTTGCCGAACCTGACGGTGGTATCGCCGGATGCGGGCGGCGTGGAGCGGGCGCGGGGATTCGCGAAGAAACTGGACGTGCCGCTGGCGATCGTGGACAAGCGGCGCGTGGCGATGGACCAGACGGAAGTGATGCATCTGATCGGCGAAATCGAAGGGCGAGCGGCGCTGATCGTGGACGACATCGTGGACACGGCCGGAACGCTGGTGAAGACGGCCGACGCGCTGCGGGAGCAGGGCGCGGAGAGGGTTTTCGCGGCGTGCACGCACGCGGTGCTTTCGGGCCGCGCGGTGGAACGGATCTGCCATTCCTCGCTCGAGGAGCTGCTGGTGACCGATTCGATTCCGCTGCGGCCGGAAGCGGCGAAAATCGGGAAGATCAAGGTGCTGAGCGTGGCCGATCTGCTGGCGCGCGGAATCCGCTCGATTCACGAGGAATCATCGATCAGCGCGCTCTTCCTCTAGCGCGCGGAGTTGCCGCTCCGCCCGGCGGAGCGGCCAGGGAAAGGAAACGAGGTCATGTTGATAGAAGCGAAACGCCGCGAAGAACGCGGCAAGAACGCCGCCCGGCGGCTGCGCCGGGAGGGCCGCGTGCCGGCGGTGCTCTACGGTGGGGGCGGAAACGCGGAAGCGCTGGCGCTCGACGCCGGCGAGGCGCAGCAGGTGCTGCGCACGGCCGAACACAACATCATCCATGAAGTACGCGTGGAGGGCGGCGATCCGGCGCGGGCGATGCTGAAGGACTGGCTGCTGGATCCGGTGCGCGGAGACCTGTTGCATATGGACCTGCAGCGGGTGGCGATGGACGTGCTCATCCGCGTGCGGGTGCGCGTGCATACGTTCGGCGAGCCGCAGGGCGTGAAAGTGCAAGGCGGCATATTCGAACGCGTGGCGCGCGAAATCGAAGTCGAATGCTTGCCCGGCGACATTCCGGACGAAATTCATTTCGACGTGAGCGAACTGACCATCGGAAAGCAGTTGCGCGCCGGCGATCTGCCACTCGATCCGGCCAAGGTGCGGCTGCTGACCGATCCCCAGCGCGTGATCGCGCACGTGATCGCGCCGTCGAAGGAAGAAGAAGCCGCCGCGCCGGAAGCGGCCGCGGCCGTCGTAGCGGCAGCCCCGGCCGAGCCCGAAGTCATCAAGAAGGGCAAGAAGGAAGTCGAGGAAGGCGAAGAGGGCGAAGGCAAGGGCGAATGAGGCCTCGATTCGCCCGCCGGATGCCGGCGGTCGCGAGCTGCCCATGCGACTGATCGTGGGATTGGGCAACCCGGGGCCGGAATACGTTTGGACGCCGCATAACCTCGGTTTTCTGGTGATCGACCGGCTGTCCGAGCGGAGCAGCATTCGCGTCCGGCGGCCGGAAGGGAAATCGCTGGTGGGGCTGGGCCAGTTGGCGGGAGTGGACGTAGCGCTGGTGAAACCGCTCACGTTCATGAATGCGAGCGGAATCGCGGTGCGGGACCTGCTGGGCCGACTGCACGCGGAACCGGCGGACATGATCGTTGTGACCGACGACGCGGCGCTGCCGCCGGGTACGTTGCGGATACGCGAGCGCGGATCGGCGGGCGGGCACAACGGACTGAAATCGATCATCGGCGCGATCCAGTCCGACGAATTCGTTCGCGTGCGGCTGGGAATCGGCTCGGCGCCGGCGGGGATGGACCTGGCGGATTACGTGCTGGAGCCGATGAGCGATGCGGACCTGGAAGTGGCCGCCGAGGGGATCGACCGAGCCGTCGAGGCGGTCGAAATGATTCTCGAGAAGGGCGTCGCGGCGGCAATGAGTAGCTTTAACCGGCGGGCCGACGGGCTCGCTGGAGAACCGCGCTCCGGCGGGGGCGAACCCGGAGCCTATTGAGGAGACGATGGCAGAAGAACGTTTTTACGAGCTGATTTTCATTTGCCGGCCCGATACGCCAGAGGCGGATATCGACAAGGTGCTTTCCACGCTGCAGCAGACGATCGAGGAGCAGCAGGGCCGCGTGGAGAAAGTGGAGAAATGGGGCGTGAAGAAGCTGGCCTATCGCATCGGCAAGAGCCGCGAAGGCTTCTTCGTGTTCCTGGCGATCTACGGACGCCAGGGCGAGATGATCAAGGAACTCGAACGCCGCCTGAAGGTTTCCGAGCCGGTGCTGAAGTACATGACCGTGCGCATTGACGAGGAACTGAAGCGCCAACGCAAACTGAGCGCGCGCCGCGAGCGCCGCCTGGCCCGACGGCCGCACAAGACCGCCGGCGAAGCGGCCGCGGCCGCCGGCTAAGCCCGTTTCAAGGAGATTCCGATGACGACAACTCCCCAAGGACCGCAACACACCGGCCACGCGCCGCACGGCTCCGGACCACGTTCGGGCGGCGACCGCCCGCGCAAGCCGCGGCGCCAGTACGTGCGCAAGAGGAAGGTTTGCCGATTCTGCGTGGACAAGGTGGATTACATCGACTACAAGAACGCCGATCTGCTGGCGACGTTCATTCTGGATCGCGGCAAAGTGATTCCCCGCCGCATCACCGGCACGTGCGCCCGCCATCAGCGCTGGTTGAAGGTGGCGATCAAGCGCGCGCGCAATATCGCCCTGCTGCCGTTCGCCGCGGGAGCCTAGCGCAAGGGATTATCGAGGATCACCCGATGAAGATTATCCTGCAGGAAAATATCGAAAAGCTCGGCACTCGCGGCCAGATCGTCGAGGTGGCCGAGGGTTATGCCCGCAACTATCTGCTTCCGCGCAAACTGGCGCTCCAGGCGACGGCCGGCAATCTGAAACAACTCGAGCGGATTCGCACGCGGCTGGCCAAAATCGAGGCGCAAGAGCATTCGGCTGCGGAACAAACGGCCGGCCTGCTGACGGCGGCTTCGGTCATGCTACAGCGTAAGGCGGGACAGAACGATCAATTGTTTGGGTCGGTGACGTCTGCCGACATCGCCGAAGCGCTCGAAGCGCAGGGTATCCAGGTGGACAAGCGGAAAGTGGCGCTCGAGCAGCCAATCAAACTGATCGGCGAATACAACGTTGCGATCAAGTTGCACCACAACGTTTCCGCGACGATCAAGGTGGTGGTGGCTCGCGAAGGCGAACCACCGGCCGCGGCAACGGCTACTCCGGCGGCGCCTGAACCCGCGCCGGGACTGGCTCCAGCCGAATAACGCGACGAGAGAATTCGGAAGTTTCCTCCGCCCCATGCGCCCGCGCGGCGCATGGGGCGCTGTGTTTCAGCGGAATAGTTTTCCACCGCCGCATGCTTTTCCACAGGCGCCGTAATTTCTCCAGTGCGCATTCCGGTTGGGGTTTGGGGCTGTGGAAGGCAGCGGGGGAAATTCACAGGCATGCGTTTGACCGATTTCGCTCGGCGTGGAGAATGGCGGTTCGCGTGGCGCAAAGGGCGGCGAAAAATGCGTTGCGCGGGGAAACCTTCAAGGCGAAAATAAAGCGAATACGAACATGGCCTCCTCCGTCGAACTCGAACGCCCGCTTCCACACAATCCCAGCGCCGAACGCAGCGTGCTCGGCGCAATCCTGCTGGACAACCACAGCCTGAACGCGGCGGTTGAGGTGCTGCGGCCGGAGGATTTCTTCCTCGACCAGCACAGGCGGCTGTACCAGCACATGATCGCGCTGGGCGAGCGGCAGCGGCCGATCGATCTGGTGACGCTGGCCGAAGAGTTGGGACGGTCGGGGGAATTCGAAGCGGCGGGAGGGCCGGCGTATCTGGCGCAACTGGTGGACGGCGTTCCCCGGATCACGCACGTGGATCACTACGCGCGGATCGTGAAGGAGAAATCGCTGTTGCGCGGACTGATCCACGCAGCCGAGGTGATCCAGCAGCAGGCGCTCGAAGCGGAAGAGGGAGCCGAGGAGATCCTGGACCGGGCCGAGACGCTGATTTTCCAACTGGCTGAAGACCGGATTCGCGCGGGCCTGGTGAGCGTGAGCGAGATCGTACGTGGAAATTCCGAACGGCTGGATCGGATGCTGAGCGGTGGGCAGCAATTGACGGGTCTTGCCACTGGCTACCACCAGCTGGATCAGTTGACTTCCGGCTTGCAACCCTCCGAGCTGATCATTTTGGCGGCGCGGCCCTCGATGGGGAAAACGGCGTTGGCCCTGAACATCGCGGAAAACGCGGCGATGGCGCAGCAGCAGCCGGTGGCGATTTTCAGCCTGGAAATGTCGAAGGAATCGCTACTGATGCGCCTTCTGGCGTCGTTTGCGCGGCTCGATATGCACCGATTCCGCACAGGGCGCTTGGGGCAGGAGGACGTGCGCCGGATGACGCAGGCGCTGACTGAACTGAGCGAAGCGCCGCTCTGGATTGACGATTCGGGGTCGGCGACGGTGCTCGAAATCGGGGCGAAGGCGCGACGGCTGAAGCGGGACAAGGGGCTGTCGCTGCTGGTGGTGGATTACCTGCAGCTGATTTCCTCGCGCGGGCGGTTCGGCAACCGCACCGAGGAAGTGTCCTCGATCTCTCGGGCGCTGAAGGGGCTGGCGAAGGAATTGCAGATTCCGGTGCTGGTGCTCAGCCAGTTGACGCGCGCGCCGGAACGCGAAGACCGGCGGCCGCAGCTGGCCGACCTGCGTGAATCGGGCGCGATCGAGCAGGACGCCGACGTGGTGGTCTTCATTCACAGGCCGAATTTCTACCGGACGGAGCTGCCGGAGGAAGAGCGGCGCGTGGCGGAGATTCTCATCGCCAAGCAGCGGAACGGCCCGACGGACCGGCTGAAATTCGTATTTTTCGAGAAGTTTACGCGATTCGAGGAAGCGGCGGCGGAATCGGGGGCGGGCGGCGCGGGCGAGGAATTCTAGCGGCTGCGGCCGGGGCGCAAAAAGCAGGGGCGGGGATGGAGCGGGGCCCGCTCATGCTATACTTACTTGGAATCATCCGGCGTCCATAGCTCGAAGCGGAAATCTTATAAGGAATTAGGCTTTTTTACTGGCCTCATACCATTGGCGGATACGCGCAAAAGTCTCGTTCCTCCCGTCCAAAACCGTGCGAAAGGCAAGGGCGGCGAATCGCGTGATGGTGGTGCGTCCCGAGCCGCGCGGCGCGAAGGAGGAGAGCCCGGCGGATTCGTCAGCCTGTGGGACCTGCTGCTGCTGCGCAGCCTTTTCATCCTGATTTGCGTCCTGATCGGCTGGCATTTCCACCCATTCGGATTCACGAAGATTACCGGGTCGCTGTTCGGGCTGGTTTTCGCGGTTCTGGTGATCCTGGGTGAGAAACGGCTGCGGAAGATCAGCCTGCGGCGGTTGATCGGAGCGGCCGTCGGCTCAATTCTGGGCATTCTGGCCGCCCTGCTGATCCATTTGGTGATCGACAAGACGGCGCTGCCGCCGGAATCGAAATCGTTCCTCGGCATCGCGCTGGTAGCGGTGATGGCGTACGTTGGCATGCTGGTGGGCGCGAACAAGGGAGATATGCTGAACCTGCAGGCGTTCGGTGGAGTATTCGGGACCGAACGATCGGGGCGGCATTTTTCGAAGATTCTGGACACGAGCGTGATCATCGACGGACGCGTGGCCGACGTCTGCGAGGCGTCTTTTCTGGACGGGACGGTGATCGTGCCGCGGTTCGTGCTGCACGAACTGCAGACCGTGGCCGATTCCGCCGATCCGCTGAAGCGGCAGCGCGGGCGGCGCGGGCTGGAAGTGCTCGAACGCATCCGGCAGCTGCCTTCGCTCGACGTGGAAATCGCGGAAGAGGATTTTCCCGAAGTGCCGGAAGTGGACCTGAAACTGATCGAGCTGGCGCGGCGGTACGACGCGAAGATCGTCACGAACGATTTCAACCTGAACAAAGTTGCCACGCTGCAGGGTATCGACGTACTGAACGTGAATCAACTGGCGAACGCGCTGAAGCCGGTGGTGCTGCCCGGCGAGGCGATGCGCGTCTTCATCCTGCGCGAAGGCAAGGAAGCCAACCAGGGAGTGGCGTACCTCGACGACGGTACGATGGTGGTTGTGGACGGGGCGCGGCGGATGATCAACAAGACGATCGATATCGCCGTGACGTCCGTCCACCAGACGAGCGCGGGGAAAATGATTTTTGGACGCTACGACGAGCGAGCCGAAGCCGCCGCTCGCGCGAATTCGCACGAGCCCGCGCAACGGCCGGAAAACCACGCGAACGAGCGCGAGCTGCCGCCGCGCCCGATTCACCCCGAATCAAGCCACCGCTAAGAAGGCGCCGAACGGCGCCGGATGCCGCGCGGGCCAAGCGCGATGCAGTTTCCCTCCGTAAGATCAGAGAATTTCAGGAAGAATTTCGCCGGAGATTGCTACGAATGGGCCTTGCGCACTTCCTGAACGCGGGCGGAGCGAACGACGGGAGACTTTTTCTGGCGCGCGGCGAATCGCCGCGCCCGTGCCCGATCCACATACACCCTGGTGAATTTCTCGCCGTCCACATAGTAGATGGTGGCTTTCCAATGGCGGTGTCTGTGTCGCGGACTGGCGGACATGAGTGCTTCCTTGAGCATGGGCGTTCTCTCGACGAAGAAATCTCCTCAGCCGTGCCGCCTGCCGTTTGGCGCAGCAACGGCCAGCTCGACTTTCTGCTCCGAGCCGCGTCCGGCGGTTTCGAGCGCGATCGTAAAGACGGCGCTCGAATTCATTCCGGCCAGCGCGTGGAGGGCCTCGCGAAAGGCGAGGAGGACGCGGAAAGCGTGCGTCGATGCATCCTCGGACAGTGGATCCTGGCTCGAAGGTTGACGAGTCCAGGGCGCGCCGCAGTTCGGACAGGACTCGGGAGACCTGGCCCAGCGGACACGAGGAAAACGCACCACGGTCTGGCAATGATCGCAGCGAAGCGCGACGCTGCGGACTTCGCTGAGGGAGAAGCTGCGGCGACCACTTTTCGCCGGTTGGCGGGTTTCTACCGGCTTTTCAGTTCGCTCCGGTTCACTGTGATCGGCGACGGCGAGAGAAGAGGAGCGGTTGGCGCGGCCGGGCGAAACGGGCACGGGACTCGGACCCGGCTTTTGCTCGGGCGACGAATCGGATTCGTGGTGCGTCTGCATAACCGGGCTTCCTTGCAATTGCCAGTCCTAGAACGATCTTTCAACCGCCTTGCGCCCGGACAACCTAAATCAAAGAAACCAAAGAGATTAATCTGTTATAGCGATTCCCCTCTTTTCGGCTCGAAAGCCCCGCTCGTGCAACCCCTTTCACTTTTCCGGAGAGCGGGCGAATGACCCGCAAAGCGGCGAGAAGGACGAGGGTGGCAATCAGCGAACCGGACTTGCAGCAGCCAACGGAGCCGCGAATCCGGACGAAATGGGACGAGTTTCTCCCGCCATGGTTTCGAGACATTCGAGCAGAGGAGCGAAATGGCTCGAGGCGAGAACTTTCGTGATCCTGCCCTCCATCCGAGAGATGTGGAAATAATGACGGAACGTGGACCGCGCCCTGCCCTTGAGGCGCGGCTGATGCGGATCGATTTCCCAGGGATGGAAATAGAGGACGAGGCCGCGGCCTTCGCGGCGCGCTTTCCGAAACGCCCACTGTGTGTACCACTCCGGGAGAATGCGAAGATAACCGCCGCCAGCCGCGGGAAGATTCCACGGGCCCAAGCGCACGGTGGTCGGAGGGAACTCATACAGGCGGCGTCCCTCACCGCACTTCCACTCGAAGGGTGATTGGGGCGCGTGGGGCATTCCATAGACATCGTGATGAATGGGGAAGACGCTGGAATCGTAGAGAAATCCTTCCTGCGCGAGGATCTCGACGGCCCAAAGCGACCGCTCGACGACGGAGAAACTGGGCGCTCGATAACCGACGACGGCTTGGCCGCCGGCATCCTCAATCGCGGCGCGGGCGCGACGCGTATCGGCGCGAAATTCACCGGGCGAAAGACTCCAAATGCAGCGATGCCAGTAACTGTGGCAGCCGACTTCGTGGCCTGCGGCGAGTATCTCGCGCACGATTTGCGGGAAGCGCTCGGCGACCCATCCGAGAACGAAAAAGGTGGCCCGGGTTCCGTGGCGGCTGAACAGATCGAGAACGTGACGCGTGTTGTCCGCTACGCGGGAGGGATAGGAGGGCCAGCTTTCGGGCGTAATACGGTCGCGGAAGGCTTCGACGTGGAAGTAGTCCTCGACGTCCACACTGAGAGCGTCAGGAAGGGGCCGTGAGAAATTGCTCTGGGAGAAGCGGACAGACGCGATGGAAAGGGGAAAGTCTGGATCGGCCATGGGGGATAATCTCGATTCTTCGCTCTCCCTCTTCCCCAAAACGCGACCGAGGCGGGCGATCGTTTACCCGTCCGCTTTTCCGCAACCCTAACCTAGGATTTGCTCCCTGACGTGCCGGCGCGATGCCTGGCCAGGAAGGCGACCATGAGCAAACCGGTACCGAACAAGAGCAAGGTGAACGGTTCGGGAGTATCGTCGAGTTGGTTGGGACTGGGATCCCAGAAGCCCATCGTGCCGGGTCCCCAAGTGTATTTCAGACGATACCAGCCGTCTCCCGTTGGGTGCCGAAACCAGTCGTCGCCGCCGAAGCCGGAAAAAATACCGACGTTGTCTATGCCACCGACTCCATCGGCGCCGGCGAACGAGGGACGGCCTGGCAGGCCGGAAAACAGCGCTTTCGACGAAGCGACGACACTCGTCGAACCGAAATGCGAACCGGTGAAAGCCGCCTGAAAACTGAATGAACGCAAAAGCGGGAGGGGGGTCAGATCTCGGCCTTGACCTGCCAATGCAAAGACAGGAGCGATCACGCTCCCAGCGGCCAAAGCGCTGGGCGGTTCGAACGAGCACCGTCCGCCGAGTCCGTTGAATTTGCCAGGTGAACACAGATCGCTTGCTCTTGCTGAGAGGGCTGGCAGAGCGAAGACGATGAGCACCACACTCAAAATTATACTTTTCATCTGACCCACCCTCAATTCCTCCCGAAGCCTTTTTGGGTGCTGCCGGGTTCCCTGCTACGACGGCTTGCGCATGCGGCGGCGAACCATCATCGCGATGCCCAGCAGACCGGTGCCAAACAGGCCAAGCGTTGCTGGCTCAGGAACCGTTTCCAAGCCATCGGTCAACGGAGTGAACCAATCCACTGTTCCCGGGTCCGTGCCGTAGGCGAGGAAGATGGTCCCGTAGGGGAAGCTCGATGAGCTTCCGGAAAAGCTGAAGCTGACCGTAAGGTAGTTGCCGTTCGATCCGCCGCTAACACCGGGCAGATTCACTGTGTAAACGGCGTAACCCATCGTGCCGGGCACGGTTTGAACGGCGTTGATGTTATTGAATTTGTAGTTGTCGACCTTAGGCGAACTCGTTGGCAGACCCAGATAGCCGCCGATCAGAGAACCAGAGGCTTGGGTGAACGGGGTTGAGCTCGCGAGATTCGCCGTCAGCATGCCGCCCGTCTGACCGTCGCTCTGGGTGAAATTCACGGAGAAGCTGAGCGGAGCGCTAATCGGATTTGTGCTGGACAGCGGCACCAAAATCACCAGCGTAGTTCCATCGGTCGAGCCGTTGTTATTGATCGCGATGTTGAAAGTGGGATTCACGTTCCCGGTCGTTCCAATGTCGAGCGTGGAAGTGGCCGGCGTGCACGCTGTGGGGCTGGGCATCCAGCCTGGCCCGCAAATGCCCATGACTTGGGCATGTGCACTGGGGGAATACACAAAAGCAGCCAAGGCGAAAAGCAATCCGATCCGCAGAATCTTCGACACGGCGCCCTCCCGGGCAGTTCGTAACGTCTACGAGGAGGCAGGCACGCAGCGGGCCAAACCTTCCCGAAATCGGTTGTCCTGAAGAGATTGAAATGAAACGTGTTAGCAGATGGCTACCGGGACCGGCGCGCAGCTTAGTGCATGGGATTGCAGCCTTTGCGCCGAGACGCTGCAGAGTGACGACACGCAGTTATTTTGTCTTGGCACGTTTATCCAACTCGGTGAGCGTTTCATCGGCTTGCCTGGCATCAGCTTGATCGAGTCCCAAGCGGCGAGCTTCGAGAAGAGTCTCGCGCGCTTCCCGCTTCTGACCGGCGGCCGAATAGGCCAAACCGAGATGGAAGCGAAAGACGGCATCGTTCGGCATTTTGGCAACCGCTTGCTGAAGCGGAGGGATGGCGAGGGAAGGCATGCCCTTTTTCAGGTAAACCCAGCCAAGCGTATCGGCAAAGGTCGGATCAGAAGGCGCGGAAGCGCGAGCCTGCTGGGCGAACCCGAGCGCAACGTTGGAATCCTCGCCCTGCTCGACCATGGCGCGCGCCAGGCCGGCTTGGGCCGAAGCGATGCCGGGAGAGCGCTGGAGAGCGCGCTGGTAATGGTTCTGGGCATCCGACCAGAGATTGAGCTGGAGGGAGAGATCGCCGGCAAGCAACTCGGACTCGGAATCGCTCACGTCGAGATTTCCCGCGCGAGCGTAATTTTCAATCGCCAGATGTTTGTCGCCGTGCAACTGGGCGATGCGGCCGAGGTAGAAATAGGCCGAGGCGCTTTGCGGATTCAGCTGGAGTGCACGCTGGCAGTCGGCGGTCGCCATCGCGAGGTCGTTCTGAATAACGTGCAACTGGGCCAGCAGGACGAAGAGCTGGGCGTTGGCTTTCGGGCCGGCAGTGTAGGAATTGACAGTCTCAATCGCTTTTCCGGTTTGCTTTTGCTCGACGTACAGCTGCGCGAGCCCGGCGAGGAGCGGCATGGGATCTTTCACCTGCGAAAGAACGGCCTGGTACTCCCTTTCCGCCTTGGCGTAGTCCTTCCGCATGCCGTCGACCACCGCCTGACGCACCTGGATGGCGAGGGATCCGGGCGAGAGTTGGCTGGCGAGGAGCAGCGCTTTTTGCGCGCGAGAGGTATCGCCGCTCAGGATGGCGGCGTCTGCCGCAAGCAGGTACCCGGCGACCATGGAGGGATCGAGCAGCAGGACCTGACGAGCGTAATGAGCAGCGCCGACGGCATCCCTGGCGCGCAAACTAAGCTGGCCCAACTGGAGGAATGCGAAGGAGAAGGAGGGATCCATCTTGAGGCAGTCGTAAAATTCCGATTGGGCCGAGTCGTTTTTTCCGAGCGCCATCAGCGAGACACCCAGATAGTAGTGACCGAAGACGGAGCGGGGATCGCTTCCCAGCGCTTTTGTGAGTTGGCTTGCGGCCGCCGCGTCGTTACCCTGAAGGTGGGCGATGGCTCCGGCGAACATCAAGCCCTGCTGGTCATTCGAGTTCTGCCGGAGGATTTGCTGGTTCCAGCGAATGGCTTCAGGGACATCGTCCATGCTGATGTAGACGTTGACGAATTTTTTCTCGAGCAGGAGCGAGGGCGACAGAGAATAGGCGGTCCGATATTCGGCGAGCGCGCTCGGGAGTTGGTTGTGGGCGAGCCAGAAATCGCCGACGCCCGAGTGCAAGTCGGCGCTGGATTTCTGTTTTGCCTCGAACGTGGCGATGGTGGCCTGGGCGTCGGCAACGCGCCCCCAGCGGCAATAGAGATCGGCCAAGGCCAGATAGATGGCGGGAGAACCGGAGGTCGCTTTGAGTCCTTGCCGCAGGGTCTGTTCTGCGGCCTGGGACTCGCCGAGTTTCTGGTGAAGGTTGGCGAGGTCACGATAGCCATCGACGGACGTGGGATCGAGGGCGAGCGCCTTTTCGAAGGAGGTTGCCGCGGATGCGCTATCGCCGTTTCCCAGTTGGGCGATGCCGATGGCCAGCTGGATGGGCGCGTCTTTCGGCCGCAGCGCCTTCGCTTTTTCCAGTTCGACGATCGCCTTTGGATAGTTCTTCTGGGCAAGATAGCTCTGCGCGACGAGCAACTGTGCGGAGAAATTTTTCGGCTCGCGCGCGAGGACTTCGCCAGCGTACTGCCGGGCGCGGTCGGGATGATTTCCCATCAGGTAGAGATTGCCGAGTTCCAGCGCGGAGGGAGTCTGCCGGGGATCGATCTCGAGGGCGCGGGAAAACGCCTGCAACGATGCCTGTAAATCCCCGCGGTCCTTTTGCGCGATGCCGAGATAGTAATAACCCTCGGTGAAGCGGGGATCGGTCTTGACGGCGTTCTTGAATTCAATCGCCGCGTCGGCGTATTTTTTCTCTTGGTAGTACTTCTTACCGTTCTCGAAATACGCATTTCGCCGCTGAATCGGGTCCTGGCTGCAGCCGGCCAGAAGGCCGGCGAAGAAGGCCAGGATGATCGGTCCGAAAATCAGACGTGAACTTTTGCGCCCCGCTCGCCTCGATGATTGCGCCATAAAACCCCTCGTTTCCTTGCCGCCGGCGGCTGGCCAGCCCAGGTATGCCTTGCGCGGCCGCGCGAAAGACAATTTCTCGCAGGCCGTTTTACCAAAGCAGCAGAGCAATTGGCGTTCCAAGACCGGCGGTTCCGGTCGTCCGAATCCTTTTAGAACAAGAATGCTTTGGGAGTGCACCGATCGCGTCGTGCATCGCAGGCTTCTGCAACCGCCGAGGCAGAAAACGGAAACCATTTTCCACTTTATGCGCGTGCGTTCGCCCCGCTGGGCGCCGCGCGCGGGAAGAGACTTGTTTATCGCCAGACTGCGTTGCGGGCGCAGACGTCAGGGAAGATAGGAAGGCAGAAGCGGTAGGATCTGATGGGCGAAAGCGACGATCCTTTGCTGCGCGATCCCCGGGGTTTCCATATCTCCGATCGGTGTGGCGACGCGAATCAGGGCGCCGTCGGTACGATCATCGCGAATGGCACCGGCGACCAGGAAGAATTTTGCCCAGTACTCGCTCGCGACAGGGCGGCCCTGCTCCTGAAACCAGTAGAAAACGAGCATGCGGTCGAGTCCCTTGGCGATCAGGTAGCGATTCACGAGGAACGATTTTCCACCGCGAACGGCGAGGGGCACTTCGCTCGAAGCGATCGGCGTCCATCCTCCTCCGGGAAGGCAATTTTTCGGAGAATGCATCGTGTCGCCGGCCTTCTGGCTGGGGAAATAGGCGAGGAAGAGATCGACCGGCTGCTGCGAGCCGTTGCCGGAATAGAGGCGCTCAAGAAATTCGCCCGGTCCGAGAACCGCGCGAATATCGGCGGGAATCGGAATCGTTCGGCTGCTCCAGTCTTGAATTTCCGCGGGAAACATCGCGAGCGGGCGGCGTTCCGGCACTCGCACGCCGGAACTGCGCAACTGCAAGAAGAGGCCCGTCGCAGCCAGCAAGGCGACCGCCAGAGAGAAACGGAGGCGGAAGCCAGGGCTCGATTTGGCGTGGGCGTCAGGCATTGGAACGGCGAGACGTGACGGCGCGCAAGGCGGCGTGGAACGCGAAAAGCATCAGCATCGCCAGCACGAAAATCAGCCAGCCGGAAAACACGTGAAAGAAACCGGTGCCGGCGTCGGGACTCCAGAATTGAACCAGGAGTCCGGTTCCCATGATGCGGAGGGCGTTGGCGGCGATGGCGATCGGCACGGCGGCGGCGACGAGAACGAGCCGGCGCCAGACGGAGGGCTCGAGAAAGTAACCGTAAATCACGGCCAAGGCAATCAGAGAGATCAACGAGCGGATTCCGCTACAGGCCTCGGCGACCTCGAGCGTCATGGCGGGAAGCTGAATGATATTTCCCTCGCGCAGGACGGGCACGCCGGAAAGAGCCAGAAGCCAACTGGCCATTCGCGAGGCGTGAATCTGCAAGGGAAGCGTGATCTGCGCGTAAACAATGGCCGGGATGGGAATCATCAGGAAAAGAAAAGCGAGCGGAAAGAGGAGAGCGCGGAGCCAACGCCAGCCGCAGAAGTAGAGCACAAGACTGGCGAGCAAGAGCACGAGCGAACTGCGCATGAGAAAAAATTCCGCACCCAGCTTTCCCACTACCAGAACGCAAAGCGACATCACGATCGCCGGCAATCCCCACCAGGACGGACGAACGGGCAAGCGGGAGAGCGCGCCGCGGCTGCGCCAGACGAGAAAGCCGGAAAACAACGGCACCAGAAAACCGTGGGAATAGTTCGGATCGTTCATCCAGTCGGCGACGAGGCCAACAAGGATCCCGCCATAGAGGATGCCGATGAGGAGGGAGATAACCGCAACTTCCCAGGCGGCGTTTGCGGCGAAGATGCTTTCTGCCGGAGCCGAGTGCGGTTCGCTCGACGGCGAAGCGACACAACCTCCCATGCGGACACCTCCCGCTTGTTTTGGTGCTGCAAATCGTCTGCCAGCTTCGAAGGGTGGGACCGAAATGCCGGAGTGGAGGGGGTTCGCGCGGAGCGGTAAACGGAAAACGAACCTAACTCCCGGCTCGGCAACGGATTTCGGCGGGGATCGCGGGAGGCGGGCGCATGTTTCGGAGGTCAGCGCGGTGACGCGAGGAAGGAAGCGAGGCGGCAAACTTAGGAAAACGATTGCCACTTTGCTGAATCAGGCGTGGATTTCGAGAGGCGGGGATTTGCGGGCAACTTTTCACAACGAGCGGACGCCAACTGGTTGAGAAAGAAGCTGTAAGACGGCAAGGCGAGGAGGGCATCGGCGATGGCAGGTTTCGTGCACGGGTGGCTGGAAAGAATCAGCGGCAACGCCATGAACGAAAACGAATCGTTTTTTCCGCGGCCACAGCCCAGGTCGCCACGCGGACCGGCGGCTTCGGCGTTTCTCACGTCGCTCAGTCCGGCGATGCGCGAACTTGATCGGGCGATCAGCGACGTGGCGCGCGCCGACCTGCCGGTGCTGCTGGTGGGAGAACGAGGGACGGGGAAAGAGATCGTCGCCCGCGAGATCCATCGTCGGCGCGCCGAGGCAGAAGCGGCATTTCTGAAAGCGCGCTGCGCGGAACTGACTCCGCGGTTGGTTGACGAGGTCTTCGAAGAGGCCGAGCGCTTGCGCGACCTGCCGGCGACGGTCTTTCTCGACGAGATTGGCGAGTTGAGCCTGGCGTGCCAGGCCGCACTGGTGGAGGCGATTGCCCACGGGGACGGCAACGGACACGCGCAGGACACGCGGGCGCTATTGATCTCCGCGACCAACCGGAACATCGAGGAAGAGATCCGCAAGCAGCATTTTCGCGAAGACCTGCTGTATCGGCTCAACGGCGTTTGCCTGCGCGTTCCTCCCTTGCGGCACCGCAAGGAAGACATTCCCGCATTTCTCGATTTTTTCCTGAGGCGCGACGCCGAAGAATTGGGCATCGCTGCGGCCGAGGTGCAACCGAGAACGATTGGGGTGCTGGTGCGGCATTCCTGGCCGGGAAACGTTCGCGAGTTGGAAGAGGTGGCGCGCAAGATTCTGCTCTCCGACGAGCGCAGCGCGCTGGCAGGAATCGATGCCTTCCGGGCGGCTTCGGCTGACCCAGCCGGCGGCGGCGCGGCGCTGCCGTTGAAGGAAGCGGCGCGGAACGCTTCGCGGCAGGTGGAGCGCGAACTAATCTTGAAGACGCTTTCGCGAACGCGATGGAATCGGAAGCGAGCAGCGCGGGAACTCGGGATCAGCTACAAGGCGCTTTTGTACAAGCTGAAACAGATCGCGATAGACGATCCAGGGGAAATTTAGCGCGAGGATGAAGAACAATGAATATCCAAAACTACGCACCGGCATTTCTTCCCATTCTTCTGCTGCTGTTTTCGCTGCCCGCGGCGGGAGGGCAGAAGAAGGCGGCGAATTCGGGCCGCGAGGCCAGCGTAGCGCCCGCCAGGAAGCAGACGGTGCCCGCGACCACCGATCCGAAATACGTGATCGGGCCGCAGGACGTGCTCGACATCAACGTGTGGAATCAACCGAACATCTCGCGCACGGTGCCGGTGCGGCCGGACGGGAAAATCTCGTTGCCGCTGCTGGACGATGTGGTGGCCGCAGGACTCACGCCGGAGCAACTAGGCGACAAAATTACCCGGGATTTGCGGAAGTATCTGGAGAATCCGCAAGTGACGGTGATCGTGACGGCGATCAACAGCCGGCGCATTTTCATCGTCGGGGAAGTGGGCCGAGCGGGCGTTTTCCCGATGCTTCCGAACATGACGGTTCTGCAGGCGCTTTCCGAAGCGGGCGGCTTTTCGCCCTTCGCGAAACTATCGGGAATCTACATTCTGCGGAACGAGAGCGGTCACCAGGTGAAGTTCCCCTTCAATTACAAGAAAGTGATCAAGGGCGAACAGGCGCAGGAGAACCTGGTGTTGCAGCCGGGCGACACAATCGTTGTTCCGTGAGGGGGTAGCGATGAGCAGGCCATCTCTTCTCGCCTTATTGCTTGCAGGCGCACTGCTGCCGGGCGCGCCCGCCGCGTGGGCGCAGCAGCAACAGGGACAAACTCAGACGTCGGGCGAGCAGAGCCAGCAAGGATCCGCGAGCCAAAGCGGGACTGCTCCGACGACTGTGATGCCCGCGACTCCGGGGCAAAACTCGGCGCAGCAAGGAGAATCTGGGCAGACCCAAACGTCCGGTTCGGCCACGGCCACGGCCGCAACCACCCCCCCGCTGACCGGCGCCGAGCAATACACGCTCAGCCGGATGGGAGTGGGGCGGACCTACCTAATCCCGTCGTTCCAATTTGCGCAAAGCGTGAGCACGGCCGGAACCGGGCCGTTCGGAACGGCGAGCGTGGATTCGGTGAGCACGTTGAGCGGCAGCTTTGACCTGAACTACCTGTGGAGCAAGTACGCGTTCAGTGCACGATACGATGGGACCGGCTTTCTGTACAACCAGCAGTCCGAGTACAACAATTCGGCGCACCTGTTCACGTTTTCCCAGCGGGTGATGGGAAGGCGATCGTCGTTTCTGCTGAGCGACGCGGTGTCGTACCTGCCAGAAGCGTCTTTCGGCTACTCGCGCTTCAACGGCATTGGCTCGGGTTTATATGATTACGGCGGGTTGTTCGGGGCGAACGTTTCTAACCTGAACACGACGTTTTTACCTAACCAGTCCATTTTGACGGGCGCGTCTTCGAGGGTGAGCAACACGGTCGTCGGGGAATACGACTACGCGCTGAGCCCGCTCTCCTCGTTCACGCTGACCGGCTCATACGCGCTGCTGCGATTTCCTTCCTCGGACTTTATCAACAGCGACGACGCGATCGCGCAGGTGGGGTACAACCGGATGCTGTCTCCCCGGAACACACTGGCGGTGTCCTATCAGGCGGAAATTTTCCAGTACAACCAGAGTCAGGGGAATTTCACCAACCACGTGCTGCAACTGGTCTTTGGCCGCACGCTTACCGACCGCCTGCACTTTCAAGTGGGCGCTGGACCGCAGATCAACGTGTTCAACTCCACCGGCCAGAACGGCAAGGATTGGCGAACCAGTTGGCAGTTGTCTTCGCTGCTGAGCTACCAACTGCGGCGTTTCACGCTCGGGTTCAACTACCAGCACTACACGAGCGGAGGGTCGGGCGTCTATCAGGGCGCGCAGACGGACTACGCGGAAGTTTTCATGTCAACACCGCTTTCCCCTCGAACGACGATGAGTTGGAACTTTGGCTACGCGCGGAACAGCAACCTCCAGGAGCAGCTAACCGGCGTTTCATCGAATGCTTACAACTCGTGGTACGGAACGATTAACGTTCAGCGGCTGTTGAACCGGTACATGACCCTATTCGTCGGCTACAACCTGCAGCAACAGATCGCTCCGGCGCCCACCTGCATCGGGACGACGTGCGGAACGTTTTACACCCAGCAGTACTTTTCCTTCGGGTTGAGCTGGCACCCGAGCCGGGTGCCGGAGCAGGACCAGAACCAAGGGCCAATACGAATGTATTGACGGCTGAGGAGAACCCCGATGTTGGGACACCGCGAACTGAACATCGACGACTATCTGGACATCCTTCGCCGGCGATATTGGATTTTGCTGGTGGTGGCGGTGGTGTGCGGCACCGCGGCATACCTCCTCTCGCGACTCCTGCCGAACGAGTACAACTCGCGGACGGTCGTTCTGGTGCAGCAAGCGAAAGTGGGAGAGCGGTTCGTCGCGCCGGTGGTGAACGAGCAGGTGAATCGCCGGCTGGAAAGCATTACGGAAGAGGTGTTGAGCACGGCGCAATTGCAGGCGGTTGTACAGCAATTCAATCTGTTTCAAAAGGAAGATCCGAACAGCTCGATGACGGACCGCGTGAACAGGCTGCGTGCGGCGATCTCCGTTTCGCCGGTGAAACCGATGGTGGAATCACCCTGGGCGGGCGTTCCAGGATTCAAGATCGGCGTCACCCTGAACGACCCGCGCTTGGCGCAGCAGGTGTGCGGGCAGATCACGGCGATGTTCATCGAGCAAAACGCGCAATGGCGTTCGCAGGTTGCCCAGGACACCACAGAGTTCCTTTCGAAACAGATTGACGACGCGAAGCGGGTGCTGGACGAGCAGGACGCGAAAATGACCGCGTTCAAACTGCGGTACCTGGGGAAGCTGCCGGACCAAGCGTCGACGAATATGAACCTGCTGGCTTCCTACAATTCGCAACTGGGAGCGGTGACGGAATCGCTGAATCGCACGCAGCAAGACAAGGTGTACTTGGAATCGCAACTGGCGCAGCAGGTGGCTTCGTGGAAGGCGACGCGATCGGGAAGCAACCTGCTGACGCTCGAAGAGCAGCTGGCGGAACTTCGGAACAAGCTGGTGCTGATGCGGGCGCAGTACACCGACGATTATCCGGACGTCATCAAGCTGAAAGGGGACATCGCCCACCTGGAGACGAAGGTGAATGAGGCGAAAGCGACGAGCGAGAGCGCGGCGGGGACGACTAGCGCGAACACGCCGGCGTACGCCGAGCCTCCGCAGATCCAGCAACTGCGGCGGCAGATCCGCCAGTACAACCTGATGATTCAGGAAAAGACGAAGGCGCAGGCGGCGATCCAGAAGGAAATCCAGGACTACCAGGCGCGGGTGCAATTGAGCCCGCTGGTGGAGCAGCAGTTTTCCGAATTGACGCGCAACTATCAAACGGCGCTGGAATTTTACCGGAACCTGCTGACAAAGAAGGCGCAGGCAGACATGGGCGCGGACCTCGAGCGGCGGCAACAGGCCGAGGAATTCCGCGTGATCGATCCGGCGACGTTTTCGCCGCTTCCCTCCTCGCCGCAGCGGCCGCTTTACGCGGCCGGCGGGGCCTTCGCCGGGCTGATGCTGGGCGCGGCGCTGATTCTCTGGCTGGAACTGCGCGACAAGCTGATTCGGACCGAGCGCGACGTGGAATTTTACCTGGACGTTCCGACGCTGGCGATGGTCCCGACGCTGGGCAAAACAGCGCACGGGGAGGACCGGCGGCACATTCCTCAATTGACGGAAAGTGGAACGGAACCCAGCGCGCGAACGCTGGATGTATAAGAAAACCCGATCATGTTCCAGAGCTTTTTTCAACTGCGAGCGAATCCCTTCGGCACAAATCCCGATCCGCGCTACCTGTTTCTCACGCGGGACGCGCAGGAAGCGCTGGCCTGCCTGACGTACGGGATCCAGGCGCGCAAGGGATTCATCGTGCTCACCGGAGAAGTCGGTACGGGGAAGACCACGCTGCTCAACAAGCTGCTCGACTGGCTGCACGGTTATCGCACGGCCACGGCGTTCCTGGTTAATTCGTCGCTCACGGTGCCTGAATTTCTGGATTTTATGATGGCCGATTTTGGAATCGCCTGCGAATCACCACTGAAGAGCCAGATCCTGCTGCGGCTGAACCGGTGGCTGCTCGAGCGGTATCGGGCGGGCGAAGCGGCGGTGCTGATCGTGGATGAAGCGCAGAACCTTTCGCGGGAAGTGCTGGAGGAGATTCGGCAGCTGACGAATCTGGAGACATCGACCGAGAAGCTGCTGCAAATCGTGCTGTCGGGTCAGCCGGAACTGGAGGAGATGCTGAAACAGCCGCAACTGCGACAACTGCGGCAGCGAGTGAATCTGCGCGCGACGCTGCAACCACTGACGCTCGAAGAAGCGCGAGGTTACGTGGCCGAGCGGCTGCGCGTGGCCGGGGCGAACGGGCAGGAGATATTCACGCCCGAGGCGATCGAGAAGATGCATGCCTGCTCGAGCGGGATTCCGCGGCTTATGAATCTGGTGGGCGAGCACGCGCTGATCAGCGCATTTGCCGATCAGGAAAAGTGGATCGAAGCGAGCCGCATCGAGCAGGTGGCCCGCGACCTAGGGCTGAACGAAACCTGGGCGAGAGGTTCGAGGGATCCCGGCTCCCCTGTGGCGGGGTCGGTGCCTGAGGAGGTTTTGCGCCAACTGGCGATCGCCGTCGAACGCATTCGCCGCACGCAGCCCAGCGGCCGCGATTCTCAGGGAAGGACGCCATGAGCCGAATCCATGAAGCGTTGAAACGAGCCGAGGAAGAGAAAATCGCGCAGGGCCGCGTGGAAACCGCCGAGCAACGGCCGGCGCGCGAGCCGGAACCCGAGCAGGCGGCACCGGCGCGCGAAACGGAGATAGCGGTGTCCCTGGCAGGCAACGGATTCGCGCTCGACGCGTTGACGTTTGAAGGACTGGTTAGCCGATGCCCGCAACCGGACTGGAAGCCTGACACAAAAACGATGCTGTTTTTCCGGAAGGAAAACCATCAGTACGACGCGGAAATTTTTCGGACGCTGCGTTCGCGGCTCTACCGGATTCGCGACAACGGTACTCTCCGGACGCTGCTGGTGACGAGCACGCTGCCGGGCGAAGGGAAATCGGTTATTGCGGCAAACTTGGCCCAGGTGATCGCGCAGCAGCACGGGCGGCGAGCGTTACTCGTCGACGCGGACCTGCGCGCTCCTCGACTGCACAAGGTCTTGGGCGCACCGCAAACGCCTGGCCTTACCGAATATCTGCGCGGCGAAGCGGACGAGGCCACCGCGATCCAGAAGAGCCCTCACAACGATCTTTTCTGTCTGCCGAGCGGCACGCTGCCGGCGAATCCGGTCGAACTGATCAGCAACGGACGGCTGAATCGCCTGCTGGATCGCATGGCATCTATTTTCGATTGGGTTATCCTGGATTCCCCTCCTATGATCCCGGTTTCCGACGCGAGCCTGCTGGCGAATTTGTGCGACGGGGTGCTGTTGGTGGTGAAGGCGGCGGCGACGCCATTCGATCTGGCGCAGAAGGCGCGAGCGGAAGTCGGGAACACGCCGGTGGTCGGGGTGGTGCTGAACGGAGTGCGCCGCGGATCGAGTTACGGAGCGGAATACTACAGCTACTACGGATATACATCCGAAAAACACAAGGGATAGTTGATCCGACCGTGGTTAGACTTTTCCATGTGTACTATCCGACGCGCACCTTGATTCTGCTGGGAGGAGAAGCGGTCCTCGCGCTGGGGGCCTTCCTGCTGGCCACGCTGCTCTGTTTTGGTTCCACGCACTTTTATTCGGCCCTGTCGATGGACAGCGGGCTGTACAAGATACTGGCGATCACAGGGCTGTCGATTTTGTGCCTTTATTATTTCGACCTGTACGACCTGCACCGGCTACAGATTCCCGGGGAATCCTATTTCCGGCTGTTCGCGGGACTGGGAACGCTTTCCATTTTGCTGGCGCTTTTCGGCTACCTGTTTCCGCAATTCATGCTGGGGCGGCAGGTGTACGTGGCAGGTCTGCTGATCCTAACACTCTATCTGCTCGCGTGGCGGACGCTTTATTTGTGGCTGCTGCAGAAGCCGTACCTGAGCGAACGCGTGTACGTTTTGGGAAGCGGACCGAGCGCAAGCCAGTTGGTGGAAACGCTGCGGCGGCACAGCAGACTGGGAATGGAACTGGTGGGGTGGGCGGGAGCGGTGGCGAACGGGTCGCTCGATCGAGATAGCCTGGGCGCGACGCTCGAGGAGCTGAGGAAAAAAAGCGCGGTGGACCGGGTGATCGTGGCGATGCCAGACCGGCGGAACGTGATGCCGGTGCGGGAACTGCTGGACTTGCGGCTGAGTGGCGTCACGGTGGAGGACTCGACGGCGCTGCAGGAAAAGCTGACCGGAAGGATCGAGGTGCGGAGCCTCATGCCGAGTTGGCTGATTTTCTCGGACGGATTCCGTTTGAAGCCCGGCGTGCTGGCGGCGAGGAGGGCGATTTCGTTGGTGGTATCGCTCGCGGCGCTGATCGTGACTCTGCCACTCGTTCCCGTCATCGCGGCTGCGGTGAAGCTGTCTTCGGCGGGGCCGGTGTTCTACCGGCAGAAACGCGTGGGGCGCAACGGGGTGGAGTTCGATTGCTACAAATTCCGGACGATGCGAGCCGACGCCGAAGCGGATACCGGACCGACCTGGGCCGATGACAACGATCCGCGAATCACGCGCGTCGGTCACCTGCTGCGCCGCGCGCGTCTGGATGAAATTCCTCAGCTGTGGAACGTCCTTCGCGGAGACATGAGTTTCGTCGGGCCGCGTCCCGAACGGCCGGAATTCGTCGAGTGGCTGAGCCGCGAAATTCCCTACTACAACCTGCGGCACATCGTGCTGCCGGGTATCACCGGCTGGGCACAGGTCAATTATCCCTACGGCGCTTCTCTGGAGGAGTCGAAAGAGAAGCTCTGCTACGACCTCTACTACGTCAAGAACATGTCGGTCGCTTTTGATCTGTTGATCATGTTCCAGACGCTGAAAATCGTCTTCCTGGGAAGGGGAAGCCGGTGATGAACGTGGTGGGAGCGCCAGGAACCATGCGACGGCCGGTTTTCGCCGCGCTGCCGGCAGCTACCGAGCCGCGATGGGACATGGGGTTTCTGGCGGTTCTCGGGCTGGTTATTTTTCAATATTCCCGCGTGCAGCAGATGTTTCCGGTGCTCTCTCCGGTGCCCTTCGGAAAGATCCTCTATACGCTCGCCCTCCTCGGACTTCTACTTTCTCGGCGCCTGCCCCGGGTCCGCTCGCAGATGCCGCTGGCGATCGACATCCTGGTGGTGCTGTTCGTGCTGGCGCATTTTCTTTCGGCGATTTTCGCGAACTATCCGTCCCTTGCGCTGGCGGGCTGCGTGGACGCGGCGAGTTGGATGGTGACGTACTCCGTGGTTTCGCGAGTCCTGAACGGCACCTGGCGCATGCGCGTTTTCGTGTTTTTGCTGCTGTTGCTGAATCTCAAACTGGCCCAGTTTTCCGTGCGCAGCTACTTTCTGGAGCTGGGAGACGGGCGGAGCCAGCAATTTCTGAGCGTTCACGGCGTGGGAGCCGGGAGCACGGACTTTTTCGGGAACGCAGGAGATTTCGGCGTGGCGATGTGCGTGGTGTGGCCGCTGGCCGGCAGCCTGCTTTTTGGAGAGAAGAAACTCTTGTCGAAGGCCCTGTTCGCGGCCTGCTTCCTGGCATTCTTCGCGGCGATTCTGGTGTGTGGTTCGCGCGGGGCGCTGCTGGGAGCGGCGATGGTGGCGGTGGTTGCCTGGGTTTCGAAACCGCAGAAGATCGCCGGAGTACTGATGGTGATCGTCCTGCTGCTCGGATTTATGTACGCGCTGCCGCAGGCGAACAAGAACCGCCTGGCTTCGGCGCTCCATCCGGAATCGGATCCGACGGCGAGCCTGCGGCTGGACTTCTGGGGCGCGGGGTTGCGGATGTTCGAGAATCACCCGCTGCTGGGAGTGGGGCCGCGGAACTTTCCGCCGGAATACGCTTTCCGATACGCCACCACGCCGGTGAATCCGAGCACCGGAAACACGACGAATTGGTGGGATCCGCACAGCATTTACATCCAGTCGCTTTCGCAAGTGGGCGCGCTGGGGACCGTGCCGCTGCTGCTGATTTTCCTGCTCTACTTCGGCATGAATTTCAAAACGCGCCGCCACTTGAAGGCGCTCGGCCTGACCATGAAGAACAGCTACGAGATGAGGCTGTCGCGAGGGCTCGACCTAGGGATGGTCGGTTTTCTCGTCAGCGGGGCCTTTCTCACCGTTCTCTACTATCCGCACCTCTGGTTTTTGTTGGGAATGAATGTTGGGTTGCATCGGACGGCGATGCGCAGAGAGAAAGACGTGGAAGTATTGCGCCCCGAAAAGAGAGAGGCCTGGCGGGCCTACGCGTTGGCTGCGCGAGGATGAACCGCGATGTTTCGTTTGGTTCCACCGGCGGGAACACCGCTACGAAGCAGCCAGGTGCTGTCGGCCCTCCGTGATGTAGCCACGGCGAACGGACACGGGAAGAAGACGCTCGAAACGTTCGCCGCGCAACTCGGGGCGCGATACGCCTTTGGAGCGTCGTCGGGCCGGGCGGCGCTCTGGACGATCCTGCGCGGGCTGCGCCGGCTTCGCCCACAGGCGGGGATCGTCGCTTTGCCGGCGTATACGTGTTTTTCCGTGGCTGCGGCGGTGGTTCGCGCGGGCCTTCAGGTTCACCTGATGGACGTGATTCCCGAAACGCTCGATCTCGACGTGTGCGCAGCGGATTCTCTACCCGAGAAAAGCCTGCTCTGCGCGGTGACGGCAAACCTGTTCGGCTACGCCAACGACGTGCGGCCGCTTCGTGAGATGGCGCGGGCGAGGAATGCCTTTGTGGTAGACGACGCGGCGCAGGCGCTGGGGGCTTGGCGGGAGGGAAAACCGGCGGGGATGCGCGGCGACGTTGGACTGTTCAGCCTCGGCAGAGGGAAAGCGATTTCGACGATCGAGGGCGGGTTGATCGTCACAGGATCGGAAGAAATCGCGAAAGCGGTGCGGGAGGAACTGGCGCTGTTGCGGCCGGCATCGGCGTTTCATGGCGCGTGGCTCTTGCTTCAACTGCTCGGTTATTCCGCCTTGCTTCGGCCAGAGCTGTACCGGATTCCGCGGGCGATGCCGTTCCTCAAGATCGGCGTTACCGAATTCGATCCCGGTTTTTCCGTGAATGGCCTTCACCCGCTTTCGCACTCGCTGTTTCTTTCGCTGGTGGATCAGCTGGAAGCGATCAACGAAATTCGCCGTGCGAATTCGGCTTGGATGAGAGAGGCGCTCGAAGGCCATCCGAAGTTTTGCGTTCCCCAGCCGAGCGCGAACACGCGAGCCACGATGGTGCGATTGCCGGTGATTGCGCGGGACGAGGACACGCGCTCGTTTGCGCTGAAGCGGCTGCGCGTTGCGGGAATCGAGGCAAGCGCGTTCTATCCCAGCGCAATCTGCGATATCGAAGGGATCGGCGCGCATATGACGAACCCCCCGGTTCACCGTGCCGGCGCCGAACACATTGCGAGAACGCTTTTCACGCTGCCCGTGCATCCTCTGGTGGAACGCAAGGACATGGAGCGAATCGCGGACGTTCTTTATTCCGTGTAGGTGTAGAAAGAATGGCGGGAGAAAACAAACCGAAAGTGTCCGTCGTGATCCCGGCGTACAACGCGGGCAGTCTGCTGCGCGACGCGATGGAGAGCGTTTTTCGGCAGACGTTTCACGACTGGGAAGTGGTGGTTGTCGATGACGGCTCGACCGTCCCGGCCGAACTGCCGGCAGGTTGCTGCGGAGACCGAGTCCGCCATCACCGACAAGCGAATCGGGGAGCGGCAGCGGCGCGAAATCTGGGAATTCGAGAGGCGAGCGGGGAATTCATCGCGTTTCTCGACGCCGACGACATCTGGTTGCCGACAAAACTCGCCGAGCAGATTCCACTGCTCGAGGGCGATCCAGGCGTGGGACTGGCGTACACGGATTGGGCGGTGGTTTCCGAAGAAGGGACGGTGATTCCCTCTTTTTTGAGCGGCAAGCCGCGGGCCAGCGGAAATGCCTTCGAGGCACTGGTCCAGTGCGGGGTCATTTTGACCTCGGGAACGATGACTCGCAAAAGCTGCCTGGAGGCGGTCGGCGGGTTCGACGAAACGCGCGGCGTGGCGGAGGACTACGACCTGTGGCTGAGAATTGCCTACGGCTGGAAGATCGCGGTGGTTGAAAAACCGCTCGTCATCAAGAGAAGCCGGCGCGGGAGTTTGTCGTCGAATCCACACCGAATGGCGTTGGAGCGGGTAGCGCTCTTTCAAAAGGCGCTCCGCAGCTTCCCTCAGCTATCGGCCAAACATCGGCGCCTGCTGCGACACGAACTCATGCGGAGCTACTGGGACGTCGGTTACGGAGACCTCGTGCAGGGAGCACTCGGTTCCGCTCGCCAGCAGTTTGCGCGCTCGCTTAAAGCCGAATGGACCAGCACCAGGGCGTGGATTTATCTGCTGGCGAGCTGCCTGCCAGCAAAGGCCGTCCGCGCCATCCGGCGGGCGAAGCAATCGGCACGGAGGCACCAACCGGCAGAGGCCGCGTCGTCAACGGCGGCGATTTCGCCCGAAGAAAAAAGCCGGCTGCTGAAACTCGCAGGGATCACAGCGGATTGCAGCGGCCGGGAACAGCAGTTGCAGGAGCGCACATGACGACGCCGCTCCGTAAAGTGCTCGTGGTGAGCTTCGATTTTCCTCCCAGCCGCACCAGCGCGGTTTACCGCATGGTCGGGCTGACGCGGGCGTTGCCGGCGCTGGGGTGGGAACCGACGGTACTGACGATCGGGAGCCGCGGCGGAGTGGAAGAAGCGGATTTGCTGAAAAAATTGCCCGAGGGAATCCGGATCGAGCGCACCGGGTACCTGGACCTGATGCAATGGGAAAACCGCGTGGCGCGATGGTTTTTCGGAGCGGGGGAAACGCGCAACGGGCATGGAAAAGCAGGCGAAAACGGCCACGGGAGGAATTCGGGCAGGGGCCTTCATCGCGCTGCGGAACTGCTGCGCTCTACGCTGTATTTTCCTGATCACACGATCGGGTGGGTGCCGTATGGACTCGCGCGGGCACTGCAACTGCGGTGGCAGGGGCAGTGGGATGTGGTTTACACGACGAGCCCTCCGCGCGCCGCGCCGGTGATCGGATGGCTGCTGAAAGAAGGGTGGGGTGCGCCGTGGGTGATGGAGCTTATGGATCCCTGGTATCCGCCGCGGGGGCGGTTGCGCGGGCGAGCGGAGACAAGGGCGCACGCGCAACTGGTGAAGAAAGCGGATCGCGTGGTGGTGATGACGGAGGGCCACGCGCGGGAACTCGAAGACAAATTCCGGCTTTCCCTGAGCTGTCTGAAGATCGTCCGCAACGGATTTTTCGAGGAGGATTTCGCGTTGACGGTAGCCGAGCGCGAGCGCCTGCTCGACCGCGAACACGTGCATTTCTGCCATTTCGGAACGATCTATCCAGGCAACGACGGGCTGTTTTTCCCAGCGCTCGCCCAGTTGCTTTCGGAAGAACCCTCGTGGAGAAGCAGGCTGAGGGTGCATCTGGTGGGTGCGGCTTCGGCGGAGGCTATCCAGCACGCGAACGCGTGCGGGCTGGAAGACGTGGTGCAAGTGCACGGTTTTCTTCCCGAACGCACGCGCACCCTGCAGATGATGTGCGAGAGCGATTGCCTGTTGCTTTTCTGGGGACGGGCCGACTTTTCGCGTTTGGCCGTTGCGGGAAAGACGTACGACTATCTGCGCGCCGGCCCTCCGATTCTGGCGGTGACGCACGAAGGGGGCGTGCAAGAACTGGTGGAACGCGCACGGGCAGGCTGGGCGGTGAGGCCGGACGACGCGGAAGCGATGAAGCGGATTTTGCGCGCCGTGATGGAAGGGCGAGCGTTGGGAAACGCACAGGTGCCGGGACGAGCGGAATACGTTTCGCAGTTCCGGTGGGACCGGCTGGCGGGGATTCTGGCGGAAACGTTCGAGGAGGCGCTCGAACATGCAAGCTAGGCTCCGGCAAACGGCGCGACTGGTGGTTGCGGCGACGCTTCACTACAGCGGAGCGCTCGCACTGTGGAGGATTTTCCTGCGCGGAGTGCTTCGCCGAAGGGACGTCTGCGTTCTGGGACTGCACCGCGTGCTGAGCGAAGAGGAACGGCGGCGATCGAATTCGGCCCCGGCGATGGTGGTGAGCGAGACGACATTCGAGAAGGTGCTCGAGTACCTGCACCATCATTTCCGATTTATCCTGCTCGACGCGCTCCTGTTGCCCGACGGAATGGACGCGACGGGGAAAAAACCGTTTTGCGCGATCACGTTTGACGACGGCTGGCGAGACACCTATTCGAACGCTTTTCCGTTGCTCAAGAAATACGGCACGCCAGCCACGGTGCTGGTTACGACCGGAGCGGTGGGCACGAAAGGCGGGTTCTGGATCGAGCGGTTGCGGCGAAGCGGAATTCCGGCGGAAGCGAAGGAGGCGTTGCCGCGCGAACTGGGGCCAGAGCCGGACGTGAGTGTGGTGGTGGAATGGCTCAAACACATGCCGATTGAACAGCGGGAGCGGCATTTGCGGAGAATTCTGGGACCGGAAGCCGGAGACGGCAAAAGCGGCGAGAACGACGCGATGCTCACCTGGAGTCAGGTGGCGGAGATGAGCCGGGAGGGTGTGGAAATCGGAGCGCACACGGTGAACCATCCTCTGCTCGTTTATGAAGACAACGAGACGGTGGAGCGCGAACTGGAGGAAAGCAAGCGAGCGATCGAGGAAAGACTGCGCAAGCCGGTGCGGGCGTTCGCCTATCCGAATGGCGATTGGGACGAGCGGGTACGAAGCGGTGTGGTGCGCGCCGGCTATTTGTGCGCGTTCACGACGCGAACCGGGTGGTTTCGCCCGGAGGGCGATTTCCACACGATTCCAAGAATCCTGTTGCATGAAGGGAACGTCACCGGGCCAGGCAGAAAATTTTCCGTGGCGATGCTCGACCTGACGCTTGCGGGTTGGCGCTAGAGAAGAAAGCGAGATGGACGTTTTTGTCACAGACGGAGAGCAGAGGTCGAGCCTGGCGGTGGTGCGGGCTTTGGGAGGAGCGGGGATCCGCATGACGGTGGGCAGCGCGGAACGCGCGAGCCTAGCCGGCGCATCGCGCTACTGTGCCGCTCGCGTGCAGTATCCATCGCCGCGGAGCGACCCGAAAGGATTCCAGTGCTTTTTGCGGGAAGAAATGCAGCGCAGGGACCCGGTGCTGCTGCTGCCGATGACGGACGTAACCGTGCAGCTCGTCGTTCGGGTGCGCGATCTTTTGCCGGAGCGCGTTCACATTCCATTTCCCAGCGAAGAAAAAATCGATTGGGTGCAGGACAAGCGGAGGGTGCTGCTGACGGCGAGAGAGGTGGGGATGGGAATTCCGGAAACGTTCCTGCTGGAGCCGGATGAGCGACTGGAAGAAGTCGCGCCGCGCGTGCGGTTTCCGGTGGTCATCAAGCCGCGGTTCTCACGCTACCTTTGCGGGAACAGATGGGTGAACGGCGACGTGAGGTACGCGCGGGACGCGGACGAGCTGAAGGCGACCTACCTGGCTTCGCACGCGAAGATTCCGTTTCCCCTGGTTCAGGAAAAGATCGAAGGGGAAGGGCGCGGCGTGTTTCTGCTGCTGTGGAACGGCGAGATGAAGGCGGCGTTTTGCCACCGGCGCTTGCGGGAAAAACCGCCGTGGGGAGGGCCGAGCGTCTACCGGGAAAGCATTCCTTTGGATGAATCGCTGGTGCGGAAGTCCGCGGCGCTGCTGCGGACGATCGGATGGCAGGGTGCGGCGATGGTGGAATTCAAGATGGATGGAAGGAACGGGGAAGCAAAGCTGATGGAAGTGAACGGGCGATTCTGGGGCTCGCTGCAACTGGCGAGCGACGCGGGGATGAATTTTCCGTTGCTGCTGTACCGGTTGGTTTGCGGCGAACACGCGGCGGCGCAGTTCGATTATCAGTCGGGTGTGCGGAGCCGATGGTTGCTCGGGGACCTGGACCATCTGCTGATTCGACTGCGCGGCGAGCGCGGGCCGGACGGGAGCGGAATTCGCGGCACGCGGCTCGGAGCCTGCCTGGATTTTCTGAAATTTCACGAGCGAAATACGCGGTACGAAGTGTTCCGGCGGGAAGACTTCCGGCCGGGCATACAGGAGATTCGCGATTATCTAAAGGCGCTGGGGCATCGCGCCCCGCGGGCGAAGGAGACGCGCGATGCGAATTAAGGGCGCGTTGCACGTGCATTCATCGCTTTCGGGCGACGGCACGATGACGATCGCCGAGCTTCGCCGCTGGTACCGCGGCCATGGCTATCAATTCATCGCGCTCACCGAGCACGCGGAGGATTTGGACGAGGCGGGAGTGGAGCGGCTGGAGACGCAGAGCCAGGCAAATTCAGATGAAGGGTTTCGCGTGATTCCCGGGTTGGAGTTTTCGGCCGATCCCGGGCTACATCTGCTCGGATTGGGCGTCACTCGGCTTTTCCCACAGACAAACCTGCTGGCGGTGATCGGCCACATTCACGCGGAGGAGGGTCTGGCGGTGCTGGCGCATCCGCGGCGGATCGGCTGGAAATGCGCGGCGGAAATTCTGCGCGAAATCGACGCGGTGGAAATCTGGAACGTCGGCTACGACGGCAAATTTCTGCCGCCGGCCGCGGCGCTCGGCCGGTTTGCCGGATGGAGGAGAGTGAACCCGCGGCTGCTGGGCGTGGCGGGACACGACCTTCACCGGCGGGAATCGTTCTACGACGCGGCTGTCGAAGTGGACGCGGCGACGCTTTCGCGAGAAGCGATCCTCGCGAGCCTGCGCCAGGGACGCTACGAAATCCGGAGCCTGTTCTTTCGCGCGGATCCCGCAGGACGAGTTTCGCCGGGTCGAGCGGCGCTGCTGCGGATGATGAGCGAGCCGTTGCGCCAGGCGCGGCGGGCGCGGGCGGCGGCGTGGGGGTGGTTCGGATGAAGCGGCGGACGATCCTGCTTACGATCGAGACTGGCGGGCCGGGCGGCGCGGAAACGGTGCTGCTGACGCTGGCTTCGCGGCTCGATCCCGAGCGATACCGGGCGGTGGTGCTGCTTCCGCGGCGGGGATGGCTTTCAGAGACGATCGAGGGCCGTGGCGTTCCCGTTCACATCGCGAAATCGAAGTCGTGGCACGATCCGACGCTTCTTGCTGAGATGCGGCGCCTGGTCCGGCGGGAAAACGTTGACCTGATCCATTCGCACTTGCCAGACCAGAATTTTTACGGGTGCGTTGCCGGCCTCCTGACCCGCAGGCCGACGATCGCCACGTATCACGGATTGCCTCCGGCGCGCGGGTCGCTGACCATGCGCGCTAGGACGAAGCTGTGGTTCGTGGGGCGATTCGCTTCGGCGGTGGTCGTCGTTTCCGGGCGTCTCGAAGAGGCGATGCGGGAACTGGGATTTTCTGATCGCCGGCTGGTGCAGATTTACAACGGGATCGACATCGCGCGATTCGCGCAGCCGCCGAGCGGGCGGCTGCACCGCGAGATTGGCCGAAACGGGGATACGAAACTCGTCGGCATGGTGGCCAACGTGCGCGCGGCGAAGGGCTACGAGTATTTCTTGGAAGCGGCTTCGGAGGTGGCGCGGCGAGTGCCGGAGGCGGTGTTTCTGGTGATCGGAGAAGCGAAGGACGGCGGGCTGGAGGATTTGCGCGCACGGGCTCGGCGGCTTTCGCTCGAGGACCGGTTTCTGTTTCTGGGGTTTCGGCGGGACGTTCCGGAGATTCTGAGCGAACTCGATCTTTTCGTGTTGTCTTCGATTCAGGAGGGTTTTTCGCTGGCGACGGTGGAAGCGATGGCGGCGGGGAAACCGGTGGTCGCCACGCGGTCGGGCGGGCCGGAGGAAATCGTGGAGCATCCGCGGACGGGACTGCTGGTGCCGGCGCGGGATGCGGACGCGCTGGCGAAAGGAATCTGCGATTTGCTGGCCGATCCCGAGCGAGCGGGCGCGATGGGCCGCGCGGCCCGGGAAAAAGCAGCGCTCGATTTCAGCGTGGAGACGATGATCGGGCGTTATGAATCGCTTTACGAGCGAGTGTTGAAGGAAGCGGCTTGAGATGGCGTATCTGTTCTGGGCATCGGCGATTTTTCTGGCCTACGTTTTCGCGGGCTATCCGGCGCTGCTCTTCGTGTTGGCGCGGCTGCGCGGACGGCCGCACCGGCGGCAGGCGATCGAGCCGAGCGTTTCGCTGGTGATCGCCGCGCACAACGAAGAACGGCAAATCGGCGGCAAGATCCTGAATTGCCTCGCACTCGATTATCCACGGGAGAAGATGGAAATTATCTTCGCTTCCGATGGATCGAGCGACCGGACGATGGAAATCGCGCGCTCGTTCGAAGAGCGAGGGGTGAGGGTGGTGGAATCGGGCGAGCGTCGGGGAAAGCAGCATGCGCAGATGCTCGCTTTGCAAGCGTCGCGCGGCGAGGTAATCGTCTTCACCGACGTGGGGACGCGGCTGGAGCCCGATGGATTGCGGCGGATCCTGGCAAATTTCGCCGATCCGGCGGTGGGATCGGTGAGCAGCGAGGACGATGTGGCCGGCGGCGAGGGCAAAGCCGAACGATCGTACGTGAACCTGGAAATGCGGCTGCGCCGGATGGAATCGCGCGTGAATTCGGTGGTGAGCGCGAGCGGTTCCTTTTTTGCGGCGCGGCGAGCCGCTTGCGACGTGTGGCACACGGACCAGACGAGCGATTTTTTCGTACCGCTAAACGCGGTGACGATGGGAATGCGATCGGTGGTGGATCCCGAGTCGGTGGGGCGATTCGACGCGGCGGGGACGGAAAGCGCCGAACTGGCACGGAAAATCCGCACGATCGTCAACGGGCTGCACGTGTTCTTCAACCACCTGTACTTGCTGAATCCGCGGGCGTACCGATTTTTCTCGTGGCAGCTCGTGAGCCATAAATTGTTTCGCTGGCTCACGCCGTTCGCCTTTCTGGGGCTCTTCACGGCGAGCGCGTTCCTGGCGCGAAGCGGCGTTTTCTACGCGGCGGCGTTCGTTTTGCAGGCATCACTTTACGGTGCGGGAGCGCTGGCGCTGGCCACTGGGCGCGCCCGGCGGTGGAAGCCGATCCGAATGGCCGGATATTTCCTGCTGGTGAACGCAGCCACGGTGCTGGCGTGGTTTTCGTACCTGGCGGGAGAAAGGTTCGTGACATGGCAACCGACCGAGCGGAATTGACGCGCGGCGCGTCGGCGGTCTTGAAAGAGCAAGCGGCAAAGCCGCTCGCGGTTTGCCACATCGATTCGGGAGATTTGTGGGCGGGAGCGGAAGTGAACACGACGGCGCTGCTCCGCGCGCTGGCGAGAAATCCCGGGTTGCGGCTGAGCGCGATCCTGATGAACGAAGGGGAAATGTCGCGGCGGCTGCGCGGATACGGGATCGAGGTGAAGGTGATTCCGGAATCGAGCCACGGTTTTGCGGGGATTTTTCGGGAATCGGCTCGCTATTTGCGGTCGCATCCGGCGCAGATTCTTCATTCGCACCGTTACAAGGAAAATCTACTCGCGGCGCTGCTTGCGCGACGCTGCGGCGTTCCGCACCTGGTGTGCACGCGGCATGGCGCTCCCGAGCCATTTCGGGGATGGCGAGGGATCAAACACAGTGCGATCGCCTGCCTGGATCGGGTGGTGATGCGCTATTCCGCCGAGCGCGTGGTCAGCCTGACCGAGGAGATGAGGAATCAGCTGGTGCGGCAATTCCCGGCCGAGAGAGTGGTCACCATCCCGACCGGGATCGACACCGAAGAGGTGTATTCGGAATTGACGCAAGGCGAAGCGAAGCGCCGGCTTGGCATCCCTCCACAGGCGAAGGTGGTGGGCTACGCGGGCAGGCTGGCGCCGGTCAAGCGGCTCGACATCTTCCTTCGCACCGCGAAACAGATGGCGATCGCAGATTCGGAGGTTCGCTTTGTCATCGCCGGCGCCGGGCCCGAAGAGGAGCGGCTGCTCGCGCTCACGCGCGAACTAGACCTCGAAGATAAAGTGCAGTTTCTTGGTTATCGCCCGCGCGTTTACGAGGTGATGCGCGCGTTCGACCTGTTCGTCCTTTGCTCCGACCACGAAGGATTGCCGAGATCCGTGCTTGAGGCACTGTTTCTGGGCGTACCGGTGGTTGCTCGCAGGGTTGGCGGCATTCAGGAAGTGATTGAGGACGGAGTGACGGGGGTACTAATGGATTCGGGGGAGCCGGGCGGATTGGCGCGCGCTTGCCTGGAGCTCTTGCTGGCCGAACGGCAGCGCGATCGCCTGCGCCTCGCGGGGTTGCGACTTGTGCGAGAGAAATTTTCGGTGAACGGGTCCGCCAGAGAAATCTCTGGCCTTTATCGCGGGATGGCCGACGGCGAGTGCGGTCGTCAGAAGTTGCCTACCTCCGCCTGTTGGCGATCCGCTCTTTCGCGGGAGAGTATGGCAGATCAGCTGGCCGAGCGGGCGCGCCCGGGAGACAACGTGGCGATGATGAGGGTGGGGTTCGCCGTTGACATTGATTATCCCCACTTGGGTGAAGTTCGGCCCACAAGAATCGGCCAATCCTTGCACCGGTTGGGCCACCGTGTGGTCTACGCCTGTCCGAATTCGGGGATCGGGCCTCAGGTGGAGGAGATTCCCTACGGCCGCGTTTATCGCTTCGGCTGGTTCGGCGGGCGAAAACTCCCGCGGTGGCTGTCCGCGCCGCTTCCCTTCAACCCGCTATGGGCATTTTGGATCAAAGCGATGGCGCGTAAAGAACATCTCGACGTTCTCATCTCCAGCAATCTTCGGCTGGCGCTTCCCATGATCGCCGCGTCTCGCTGGCTCGGCGTGCCGGCGGTGGTCGATCTGCAGGAGAACAATCGGGAGGCGGTGAGGTTGTACCCGAAGACGAAGTTCCGCCATTACGTCATGCGGAACAGCCATCTGATCGGGTTTTTGGAGAACCTCTCCGTGCGGCTGGCGGACCAAACGTGGGTGGTGGTCGAAGAGCGACTGGCGGGCCTTCCAGAAAAGCCAAGGGCGCGTGGCCGGGTCAGCGTAGTTTGCCACACGCCCAGTCTGGAAGATTGGCCCGCGGAGCAGGGGTGTGGCGCCGGACCGGGACGCGACGGTTTCAACCTCATTTATCTAGGCCTGTTTGCGCCCGGAGTGGGGTCGGTAGAGCGCATCGTAGAGGCGCTTCCGCGAGTCTTGGCTAGTGATCAAAGTGTAAGACTGATCCTCGGTGGGGGGGGGGATCATCTGGTGCCGAGGCTGCGTGAACTGGGAATCGAGGGTCATGTGCGGCTTGACGGGATCATTCCGCCCGAGCGGATTCCCGCATGGCTTCGCCAAGGAGACGTCGGCATCATCGCCTACCCGGTGAACTCGTGCACCAATACAACGATTTCGAACAAGATCTTCCACTACATGGCGGCGGGCCTGCCGATCCTTTCGAGCGATATGGCGCCGACCAGGAGGATCCTAGAGGAGGTTGGCTGCGGAATCTGCATTCCCGAAGCGAGCACCGACGAGGATGTGGCCGGGCTGATTCTTCGACTGAGGAATTCGGCGACCGAGCGCGAGCAAATGGGTCGACGTGGGCGGAGGGCGGTGGAAGAAAAGTACAACTGGGCGTTCGACTTCGACACGGCGCTGGGCTGCCTAGTGCGCCTGGTGTCCGAGCGAAATGTGGCGAGGCGGCTCGCATCCTCAAAGACCTCCCATCAGGTGAAGAACCATGGCGGATGACCGTATCCACGCGCTGGTGGCTTTCGGCACGCGCCCAGAGGCAATCAAGCTTGCGCCGGTCATTCGCGAGTTGCTGCGCCGGCGCGGTAAGTTCCGCGTGACGGTTTGCGCCACGGCCCAACATCGGCAAATGCTCGATCAGGTGGTCCGGGCGTTTCGTATCCCCGTGCATCACGATTTAAACGTGATGAAGCCGAATCAGAAGCTAGACCGGCTGACCGCCGATCTGACGGTGCGTGTCTCGGACGTGCTGCGGGAGACCAAGCCGGATGTGGTGGTCGTTCAGGGTGACACGACGACGACATTAGCGACGGCTCTGGCCTCGTTTTACCAGCGAATTCCCGTAGCCCACGTTGAAGCTGGTTTGCGGACTCAGGACCGTTATTCGCCGTTCCCAGAAGAGATCAACCGGCGACTAGCGACGCATTTATCGGACATACATTTCGCGCCCACTCCATGGGCGAGAGACAACCTGCTCCGGGAGGGAGTCTGTGCGGACCGCGTCTTCGTCACCGGCAATACGGTCGTGGACGCTTTCCTTGAAGTCAAGCGCCACGTGGACCGATGCCCACCGAAGATACCGTCGCTGAATTCGATCGGCGAAGGTGGCCGCAAGGTTATTCTCGTTACGGCTCACCGTCGCGAGAGTTTTGGCCAGCCTCTTCAGCGAATTTGCCTAGCTTTGCGACGCCTAGCCTTCGCCCGTGAAGATGTCGAAATCGTCTATCCGGTTCATCCCAATCCCAATGTCCGGGGGGCGGTCAAGCGCCTTATCGGGGACGTTCCCCGCATTCACCTGATTGAACCGTTGGAATATGTGCCTTTTGTATGGTTGATGAGCCAAGCGTACCTAGTTCTGACCGATTCCGGCGGCATCCAGGAGGAAATGCCCTCCCTCGGACGGCCGGTCTTGGTGATGCGGGACAATACCGAACGACCCGAAGCCATCGATGCGGGCGTAGCCGTCCTGACCGGTACGAACGACCGCGTGATCCAGGATTTGGTTCTTCGATTGCTAGACGATCAATGCGCATACCGCCGCTTCGCTCGCCACGCGAACCCTTTCGGCGACGGCCAGGCCTCCAGCAGGATTGCAGGGCACCTTGAAGAGTTTAGCGCCCGCGAAATGGACCCGCCACCCACACGGTCGAGGTCCATGAAAGAGTAATAGTCGCAGGCTCGCCTCTTGTACGGAACGGCGAGCGGACCAGCGGCGATTCGCCCTTCCCGGCGATTTCGCAGGGCCTACTTCTTCATCACGACCAAATCGTCGAGATATACGTTGTAGGGGCCGTAGTTTATGCAGGGCGTGGCACCGTCCGATTGGTACGGAGGACAAGTGCTTCCGAGGTTGCACGAAACCTGGACGGACGTGGACGGATGGTTCTGCCGGTCCACGCATTGATTGTTGTTCTGGAAGTACATGAACGTGTAGACGCCGCCAATTTCCAGCCACCCGTTGGACATCGAAACGCAGCCGTTTAATTGGATGTTGGAATCCGAAGAGATGAGGTTGCCGTTGACATACAACCGGTAGAAGCCGTCTTTGTTCGGCGTTCCTGCAGTGCAGGTATTGGGATGCTGCCAAACCTCCACCTGCTCCCAGGTTCCCAAAGGAAGATTCCAATTTCCCGTGCCGTTTGGATCCGCCCAGGTATAGCTCCCCGTGGATATGTTCTGCGCGGTCATCGAAGTCACGCCGTAACTGTCCCCATAGTTTTGTGTGTCCATGACAATCGACTGGCTGCTGGTACCGCTGCTGCTCTGCGGGCTCCAGAGGCGGTCAAAGAAGATTTCAAGGTCACCGCGCGCGGAAGGAGCCATATACCGCCAGTAGGATACGTAGATGTCCGAAAAGGTTCCGTCAGCCCCATTGTTCAGGTCTATCTCGCAAGCATCTCCGTCGTTGGCGATATTGCATTGCAGTGAATATTTCCCCGTGTGGGGGTTGGCCGTACTGACGACTTTGTTCGTGCCGTAACCCAGATTCTCGAGGGGGGAATTGATCGACCCGCTTTCGAATCCATCCGCAGTCACTAGGCTCCATCCTGAGGGTGTTGAGCAGGAGGGGACGTTATTCGTGCCGACGGTGCATCCGGAAAGCAGGCTCTGCGGCGTGATGACCGTAAAGCCGGAAGCCAGCGTGGCCGTTGCCCCGCCAGGATCGTTGACCGTTACGTCGACAGTGCCAGTGGAGAGGGAGGGAACGACCACCGACAATTGACTCGTGTTCACGAACTGAACGGAAGAGGCTTGCGTGCCCCCAAAACTCACCGTGGCTCCCGAAGCGAAATCGGAGCCATTGATCAGCGTCTGCGTGCCGTCGGGACCGGAATTCGGCGAGAGAGCAGAAATGCTGGGCGCCGCGGTCGCGGCCGAAGTGTAGCTGAAGGCTCCGGAGAGTGTGGCCGTCTGGCCATCGGGATTTTTCACGACGACGTCGACGGAGCCGGCGCTTTCGGCAGGACTGACGGCTTGAATCTGGGTGGCAGTCGTCACCGTCACGGAAGTGGCCTGAAGGCTGCCAAAGAGCACCACCGCTCCCAAAACGAAATTTGCGCCTGTAATATTCACCGCAGTTCCCCCGCTTGTGGGTCCGCTGGTCGGACTGACGCTCGATAGAGTGGGAGCAGCATTTTGATAGCCAAATCCTCCCGCGAGGGTCGCGAATTTGCCGCCCGGATTGGTGACCGTCACATCGACCGAGCCGGCCGCATGAGCGGGCGTAACGGCGGTCATTTGTGTGGAACTCGTCACATTGGCCGACGTCCCGGGCACACCACCGAAGGTGACGGTTGCTCCGGACTGCAATTTATTGCCGCTGATGGTCACGGGCGTTCCCCCGCTGACGCTGCCGGTATTGGGCGTGATACTGGAAATGACCGGGGCGGGGCCGGTGACCTTGATGCTCAAATTCGTCGAAGTGGAATTGCTTGCGGCGTCGGTTACCTGAACCTGGAAGGAGTAGCTTCCCTGCTGCGTCGGCGTGCCCGAGAGCTGGCCCGACGTCGAGACACTCATGCCAGCCGGGAGTTGGCTGCTGTTGGCGATCCAGGTGTAGGGCGTGGTGCCACCGGAGGCTTGAAGCGTATCGGAGTACGATTGATCGACCGTGGCGTCGGGAAGTGAGTTCGTTGTGATCGCGAAACCTGCGGCGCTTCCGGAACCATTTCCGGAGCTTTGAGAGGAACTTCCTGAGGCAGCAGCACAACCAAAAAGAAGAGGCAAAATCGCGACGAGCGCGACACAGGGAAACCATCGCGGAGTGTTCACAAAGTACCTCTCGCCAAAGAGCCTTCCCCCAACACATGGGGATAGCAGATTATTTACTTCGGATGTACTTTCTTGTTGGCGTGTGTTTATTTAGTAGTAACTAGTTTGAGTACGCCCGACCTGGAGACAACTTTCGTGCAGCTGATTGATTAGGAAGAGGTTGGGGCGGAGAGGCAGAGCGAGCGCCCAAACAACCCGTTCCCGACAGGTGGAGGTCCCGAGGCTATGGACTTCCGTCGTTTTTTTACCACACGAGCGAAAATTTCGTCTAGTACTTTTTTAAAAAAGTTCTATGCGGTAATCAAAAAAGTAACAACAAAAGACATCGCGCGTTCGTCGTTGCGTTCGCCCATTTCCGTTTTCCCCGCGGCCCGAGCGGGGCGGCGGCCGAGTGCAAGCCGACGTACGCGGAAATGAGATGCGAGGTGGTTGTTCGAGGCTGCCTTGCGCACGAAACAAAACAGGGGCGCTATTTCGTGAGGAACCTGCGAATGGGAGCACCGAGGGCGGGAGTGAGCCGCATGGGGACGCACGCGCGCCAGACACGCGACATCATGGCCATGGAGCGGGACGAGCTATCGACGCTGGGAATCGCGGACCGGGGTGAAGAGCCATTGCGGGCGATCAGGTAACAATCATATTCGCGAAAAGCAACACCCCATTTTTTTTTGAACTGGATCTGGCCCGGGTAGCGAGCCGATCCGAAATCGAAAACGCGCAGGTTCTGAAGAGCGGCCCAGCGAATCAGCTCCCAATGCGCCAAATCGTTCGGGCGAGCCGACCATTCGTTCGCGTCCGACGCGGTGATCCAGATTTGAAGGCGCCTGCCGCAGATGACGCCGAGAAGCGCGGCGAGCGGTCTGTCTTGTGCGAAAACCCAAGCGGCGACGACTCGCCGGCCGAGCGATTCGGCAAGGTGATGGAACATCCGCTCGGGATGGGGAGGCACTCCGAGGCGCTTCATCGAACGGAGATACAAGCTATAGAAGGGCTCCCGGACGGCGGCGGACCCCTCAAGAATTTCAACGGCGAGTCCAGCTTTTCGCGCCTGATTCACGCCTTTTCGGGCCTCGTGCGTGAGCGAATTGCGCCAAAGTTTTTCCGGATCGGTGAGCGCAAGTTCGGCATAGCGATGGAGCGGCATCTTCAGCCAGTATTCAGCCTGCTCGGCGGGCCGGCAGCCCGTCCCACCCCGGATTTCAACGCATCCGCACCCTGCTTCCCGCGCCGCGGAAAGGAGCAATTTTCCCAATTCACCGCAGGCATCGGGTGCCAGAGCGCCGCTTATCAAAGGGCCGCCATATTCATTGAACGGCTGTGAAACCAGGCGCCGGCGTCCGCCGGCGGAGACGACCGAAGGGAACACGCCGACGCATCCGCCATCGGAATCGATGCGCAGATAGACGCAGCGGTAACGATAAGTTTTTTCAAGGGTCTGGCGAAATCCCCAAAGCTGCGAGAATCGCCCCTCGGGATGGTTTTCCACGAAAGCATCCCATTGTGGAGCGTCGTTTTCCTGCGCGTCGATCAGAGTGAGTGACATGGGAGCTTCCCAAGATTTATTTTCTTCGTCACTGTGGATTGCCGTACCCGATTCATGGGCCGACGCCGCGTCCCAGCAAGAATTCGAGAATATGTGTAGCCCAGAGTACCTCCCGAAATTCAACCGCTAATTGAAAAATCCAGATGAACACGATGATTTCTGCGGCGATGCGAAGCCATCGGCGGCGACGAGATCCGGCGGAAAAATTCGACGACGCGCGGGAAAGCCACGGTTCGATCCAACTTCGCACCGCGAGGTATCCGATCAGGCCGACAAGAGCCCCGGCGATGACGTCGCTCGCATAATGTCCGCCGACGTACATCCGCGGAAGGCCAATGGCGAGGAAAACGAGCGCCCAGAGCGCCGCGCCGATCGGCCGGGAAATGGAAAACACGCCGGCGGCGATGGCGGCGTAGAGTGCCGTGGAAGCGCTGGGAAACGAATTCGAGTTGGGATTCGGGAAAATGTAATCGGGAAAGAAATGCGCGAGAGCGGGATTTCGGTTCGGCGGGAGCCAGCCGAACAAGCGTCCGCAGAACAGGGCCAGGAGAACGGCGAAAACACTTCCGATCAGGATCGTTGCGATGCGATGCGCTTTTTGCGGCGAAGCCGATGCGCCGGGCACGGTCCAAAGAACGAAGACGGCGAGGGCGAACCAGAAGCCTCCAAGTATATCGTGAACGATGGCGCTCTGAACGCCGAGATCGAAGAGCCGCGAGCGCCCCATGAAACTCCCCATCGCGTCGGCGATCCAGAGATCCAAGCGATCCAGGCGCATCGCCCAGAGGAACGGGAGGGCTGAAGCGAAAAGAGCCGTAAATTCGGAAGGCGCGGCGCAAATGGAGGTTTCCATCACCTTGCCGCGAGATGGGGTGCGCCTCTTCTCGGCACCCGGGATATCCCCTTCCGTGGACCAAAGCATTCGTTCCTTTCGTTTAAGGGGCTTTCGCCCGTAGGTAGCGGGGTTTCGCATTTGCGCCAGAGCCTCGCCCAGACCGGCAAGGGGATACAGAGCAAACTTCTCCGCTTGAAGCGAAGCACGCCGCTGCCCATCCGGCCAAGCGGTTGCAACCAGCAGAGAATCGGGCGAAGCGGCGAATTCCAAGCTCCAGCGATTGCCCTGGAGTTGAAAAAGATTGCCCAAATTGTGGCAAATGCTGCCCAAGAGGCCGATTCAAGTGGCTGATAAATTGACAGTTAACCAGGTGCTCACCGACTTTTCTTTGGAATGCCGCTTGCTCGTCCCTTGGCAAGGCTCTTGCTGGTCGGAGCCTCTTTGGCCATGCGAATTACGGTTCTTATCTGCACCCGCAACCGAGCGGCAATGTTACGTGACACGCTGAACACGCTGCTCAGCCCTGCGAATACGGATTCGTTCGATTGGGAACTGCTCGTTGTGGACAACGCATCAACTGACCGTACGGCCGCAGTGTGCCGGGATTTTCAGAAGAAATTTCCCAATCACGTCCGCTCGATGGTCGAAACTAAAATGGGGAAAAGCAACGCCTTGAACACTGGCATCGCCGCTGCGCGCGGTGAACTGCTGGCATTCACCGACGATGACGTCTTTTGCGATCCCGATTATCTTCCGCAGATTCGCAAGTTATTCGCCGAAACAGGCGCCGATGCCGCGCAAGGACGCGTGTTTCTCGATTACGAGGGTGGCTGGCCGGTGTGGCTGGACAACAGGCTGGCTCTCATGGTCGGCGTTCGCGATTGTGGTGAAGAAGTGACCGAGTTGGACGGTACGCTGTTTGGCACAAACATGATTGTGAGCTCGGAAGTGTTCAAGAAAATCGGAGGATTTTCGCCGGACCTGGGCCCTGGCGGGGTTGGGATGTATGAGGATACCGAAATATCGTTGCGGATGCGTCGCTCGGGCTTTCGGTTGATCTATGCGCCTCAAATCCTCGTGCGCCATCAGTTAGCACGCAACCGGCTCACTAAGAGGTTTATTCGCCGTCGTTTTTTCCAGCACGGGCGAGCCACCGCTTACACGCAGGCTCTTCCCGTTTCGGCTCCTCGATTCGGCTTGTACGTTGCGAAAGAGCTGGTTCAAGGAGAATTGCAGGCCATATGGCAGAGGTACAGGGGGCGCCCGGCTGCAGCCCTGCGGCGGGAGTGCGAAGCCTTGCGTCAGGCGGGATTCTTTTGGCAGCACGTCTGCTTCAGGCGCGGCGTTCCTTCCCGGCTCTCCGTGGGCGCCCTGCCGTCCGGCGCGCGAGAGACCTCATCCCATCCGAGCTGAAGGGCTAGAATGCCGAGCCGATTACCCCAAATCAGTGTATGCATACCGACCTTCAACCGGGCCGCGATGCTTGGCGAGTCTATTGCCAGCGTCCTCGGTCAGAGCTTCGGAGATTTCGAGCTAATTGTTTCCGATAATGCCTCGGACGACGAAACCGAGTCGGTAGTCCGATCCCTCGCCGACAAACGGATCTCCTACCTCAGAAACAAGCGAAACGTCGGTCCTTGCGAAAACATGAACCTTTGTTTGGTTCGATGCCGGGGGGAATTTATCGCTTTTCTCCCGGACGATGACCTGATGCTTCCCCAGAATTTGCAGCAGAAGCGGGAGGTTCTCGAAGCGAACCGGGAGGTCGGCTTGGTGCATTCCAGCTATCACCTTGTCGACCAAGCGGGCCGTATCGTGAGGGAAAACACAAGCTGGGGCCACGGACCTGACCGCACCGCCGACGCCATCGAAGACAGGCAGGAACTGCTGTTGAGCCCCTACAATCGAATCAATCTTTCCTCGGTCCTCTTTCGCAGAGCTTGTTACGAAAGACTGGGCGGATTTACCAGCGGTTTCGCTGGCAAAATCGGTTTGGCTTTTGACTATGAATATTGGATGCGGATCGCGCTTTATTACAAAATCGCATTTCTCGCCCGGCCGCTGGTCAAGTGGAGAATTCACGGCGGTTCGCTGACCAACACGAATCTTGCTTCCGACGAAACGCAGAAAATGCAGCAAGTACTGGCAGTTAAATACTTTCTTCTAGCCAGGCGCTCGGGGGACATGTCGCGCCATCTGCGGAAGGGGATTCTCGATCACACGCATCGAGCCGCTCTGCGTCATTTGGGGGATTTGCTCGACGCGGAAACGCAGAAGGCTTCGGCACGGCGGTTTTTGCTCGATTCGGCTCGTATGTTTCCCGGAATCCTCCGCAAAGAGGAAACTTGGAAACTGGCTCTGAAGTGCGTGCTGAGCAGACGGAACATTGCGCGGTTGAAATGGATTGCTTCGGCTGAGAGCGGACGGCCCGCGCGGATATCGGCCCTGAAGCCGTGCTCTTCCCCCTTTCCGAGTTCGAGGGCTGGGCGCAAAGAGGAACCTTGATGAGGATACTGCACGTTACCCCGATGTATTCCCCCGCGGTTGGGGGGGCTGAATGGCATGCGCAAAGACTGTCGGAGTGCCTGGCGTCGCGAGGCCATGAAGTTACCGTGGTGACGTCGAATGTGGGCAGCGTGTGGTCGCGGGCGTTTGCCAATCTGCCTCGTATGGAAATACTGCAAGGAGTGCGCGTCGAGCGGTTGCACCCCCAAGGCGGGCGATTGGGCGGTTTCGTAAGCGCGTGGCAGAACCTCCGCGGGGGCTATCGCAGCTCGAAATGGGTTTTGGGCTGCGACGGCGTGGCGTTGATCGGCGGGCATCCGGCGTTGTTGCAGCTGATTCCGTTTCTGGCCCGAACGGATGCCGATATCGTGGGCGTGTTTAACTGGCGTTGGCCGCCCGCGTATCACGCTTACCTCGCGAGAAAATGGAAGCGGTTCACCTTGGTCGCCATCCCCTTGTTTCATCCGGCAGAGGAGTGGGCTCATCGGCCGTTGCACAAGAAAATGCTTGGAAAATGTGACGCCGCGATCGCCAACACAGCTTACGAGGCCGAATTCATGTCGGGCTTCGCCAAGATACCCGTCGAAGTCGCCGGCGTCGGAGTGGACCCGGAGAAGTACGAGGATCGGAACGGCATGGAAGTTCGGAAGCAATACGGGCTCGCTTCCTTCCCCGTCGTAGGTTTTGTTGGGAGGCAGGATTGCGGGAAGGGGGCCGATACGGTTCTGCGGGCCATGAGAATCGTATGGAGAACTGATCGCGAAGCGCGCTTTCTGATGGCCGGGTTTCAGCCCTCGCCGGACCGCGAGGTGGAAGCTCTTCTCCACAGCCTAACCAATTTTGAAAGAGAGCGTCTTGTGAGGATTCGGAATTTTGCTGAGGCAGAGAAGCCATCGATTTTTGACGCGCTCGACGTTTTTGTGATGCCCTCGATGGCGGAATCCTTCGGGATCGCCTATTTAGACGCTTGGATGTGCGGGAAGCCAGTCATCGGCGCACGCATTGGGCCGACGGAATGCGTGATTGAGGAAAATCGCGACGGCTTGCTGGTGGCTCCTCGGGATCCGGAGGATACGGCTCGCGCCATTCTGGATTTATTGTGCAATTCTGCGAAACGAGAGGCGCTTGGACGGCGCGGCCAGCGAAAGGTCGTCGAACGGTATACCTGGGAAAGAGTGGCGGAGAGAGTGGAGAAGTTTTACATGGCTGTATGTGCATCAAAAATCGGGCCTTCGCGCAGGCTGGCGGCGTAAGTTTTGCTGAAGACCTCCGGGAGGGCAGGTGGGAACTCAAGGGTAATTTTGTGGCAAAAGTTTTGCTCCTGACGTTCTGATTCTCTTATTCCATCCGCTTTTTGCCTTTCTTATAACCTCTGTTTTCAACGCATTGTGGGCCGTGTCCGGCGCTGCTTTGGCAAGAGGAGTGCATGCAGAAGTCAGCAAACGGTCGAGCCGTTGCAGAGCACGGCGTTGGGAGCGGTGGACCCATGGCAGGGCCTCCCGATCGGAGTGTCGAATGAAAGCGGTGATTCTGGCTGGCGGTCTTGGAACTCGGTTGAGTGAGGAAACTCAGTTGCGGGCGAAGCCGATGGTGGAAATCGGCGGCAAGCCAATTCTGTGGCACATCATGAATATCTTTTCGACCCACGGCATACGGGAATTCGTGATCGCTCTCGGATACAAGGCCGAAGTGGTGAAGACGTACTTCCTCAATTTCTACGCACTCAACAGCGACGTATCCATTGACCTTGCGACCGGCGATACGGTGATCCGCAACGGGCGCCATCCGAGCTGGAAAGTTCACTTGGTAGAAACCGGATTGCACACGCAGACGGGCGGCCGCCTGAAGAGAGTTCGCAGTTGGCTGGGTGGGGACGACCGGTTCCTGTTTACTTACGGCGACGGATTGACCGATCTGGATATCGGCGCGCTCATCCGCTTCTACGACGGTTCCAACAGGCTAGCCACCGTGACGGCGGTGCGTTCGCCGGCTCGCTTCGGCCGGCTGTCGCTGCAAGGCGACCGGGTGACCGAATTTTACGAAAAGGCGGAGCTGAGCGAAGGCTGGATCAACGGGGGCTACTTTGTCTTGAGCCGCGAGGTGTTCGAGTATATCGCCGGGGATGAGACGGCCTGGGAACGCGATCCCGTCGAACGCCTTGCACGCGACGGCCAACTGAACGCCTTTCGGCACTATGGATTCTGGTCCTGCATGGACACCTTGAAAGAGAAAAACATGCTTGAGGAGCTCTGGGCCTCGGGCAAAGCTCCCTGGCGAATCTGGGACGCACAGTCTGGCGAATCGGGAAAAGAGGCCAACGTGCTGCAGCCCATCGGGAGCCTCCTCGGAAACGGGCACCTGGAATGAAAATCCTGGTCACGGGAAACATGGGCTACGTCGGCCCCGGCGTGGTGCGTCAGCTGCGCCGGGCTTATCCTCAGGCGGCGATCGCGGGACTCGACATGGGCTATTTTTCCCACTGCCTGACGAACGCCCGCCAACTGCCAGAATGCTCGCTCGACGTGCAGTACTTCGGCGACGTGCGGACGCCCCCCGAGGCCGCGCTTGCGAACGCGGACGCGGTGGTGTACCTGGCCGCCATTTCGAACGATCCCATGGGCCAGCAATTCGAGCAGGCCACGCTGGACGTGAACTACCATGCAGCTTTTCGTTTGGCCCGTGCGGCGAAGCGGGCAGGCGCCCGTATGTTCGTTCTCGCGTCAAGTTGCAGTGTCTACGGCTTCGCGGAATCGGGTGCGCGAACGGAGCACTCGGAAGTGAATCCGCTGACGGTCTACGCGCGCTCGAAAGTACTGGCGGAAAGCGCGCTGGCGGCGGAAGCGGACGATTCGTTTCGGGTGACTTGCCTGCGTTTCGGGACAGCCTGCGGAATGAGTCCGCGTTTGCGGCTGGACCTTGTGCTGAACGACTTTGTCGCGGGCGCAATGGCCTCGCAGCGAATCAGCGTACTCAGCGACGGATCGCCTTGGCGGCCGCTGATCCACGTGCGCGACATGGCGCGTGCCATCGAATGGGCCGTTGGCCGCGAGGCGGGCGCCAGCGGAAATTTTCTGATCGTCAACGCCGGCTCCGATGCCTGGAACCTTCAGGTCAAGGATCTGGCGGAAACCGTGGCGGAAGTCATTCCCGGCGTGGAGGTGTCGATCAATCGCTCGGCGCAGCCTGATCGCCGCTCCTATCGAGTGGATTTTTCGCTGTTTCGCGAATTGGCTCCCTGCCACCAGCCGCAATCCGATTTGAAGGCCACGATCGCCGAACTGCGAGACAGTTTGGAATCCATGGGTTTCCGCGACGCGGATTTCCGCAATTCACAGCTGATCCGGTTGAAAGTCCTGGCGGATCTCCGCTCGCAGGGACGCTTGACCCCGGACTTGTGTTGGGCCGATGACGCGCGGATCGAGCGCACCGCGGGAAACGAAAGAAGCTCGGGGTTGACGGTAGTGCTCGGAACAGGCGCCCATGAACGCGCCGCAGGCGGCACTTTGTAAGGCGGCCAAGAATATGCCGGTCCTCGAAGCCAATGAACGGACGATAGCGGCACCTGGATTTGCCGGGGAAAAAGAGACTCCGGTCGTTCGCATTGAAGCCTCTCGTGGGTGGATATCACTTCAACTCCGCGAGTTGTGGGAGCACCGTGAACTGCTGTATTTCCTCACGTGGCGGGACGTGAAGGTGCGCTACAAGCAGACGCTTCTGGGCGCCGGCTGGGCTGTTTTGCAACCGTTGATCACCATGCTGATTTTCAGCGCTGTCTTCGGGAGGCTGGCGAAACTCCCATCGGATGGCATTCCGTATCCGATCTTCGCCTTTGCAGCGCTGGTGCAGTGGACGTTTTTCGCTTCGGCGACAGGGCGTGCGTCGGACGGGTTGCTGAGCAATGCAGGCCTGATCAAGAAGGTCTACTTTCCGCGGATGGCGGTGCCGCTGGCCAGGGTGGCAGCGTGCTTTGCCGACTACATTCCAGCGTTCGCGCTACTGCTGCTGATGATGTGGTACTACAAATTCGCTCCCAGTTGGCACGTTGTGTTGGTGCCGATTTTCGTCGCGCTGGCCACGGGGACCGCGCTCGGGACTGGCCTCTGGCTGGCGGCGTTGAACGTTCGGTTCCGCGACATCGGGTACGTGACTCCCTTTCTGATTCAAATCTGGTTTTTTGTAACGCCGGTGATTTACCCGAGCAGTCTTCTGCCTGCACGCTGGCAATTTCTATACGCGCTGAATCCGATGACGGGCAGCATCGAAGGCTTTCGTTGGGCGCTTCTGGGCACGCCAACCCTCTCGCTGGGAAAACTGGGAACTTGCTGCGTGGTGGTGGCGGCCCTGCTGCTGAGTGGCGCGATCTACTTCCGCCGGACGGAGCGGCATTTTGCGGACATTATTTAGGATTTAGGGCGATTCATGAGTGAATTTGCGATTCACGTCGAGGGATTGAGCAAGCAGTATCGGATCGGAGAGCGGCAGCCCGGCTATTTTACTCTGCGAGACGCGCTGCTAGGAGCCATGAGAGCTCCTTTTCGTCGCTTGGGAGGCCGCCAAGGAAATACGCGTTTGTCGGCGGAACGCGACAAGATTTGGGCGCTAAAGGAAGTTTCTTTCGACGTTCGCCACGGCGAAGTCGTCGGGGTCATCGGGAGCAACGGCGCCGGCAAGAGCACCCTACTGAAGATTCTTTCCCGCATTACCGAGCCGACCATGGGTTTTGCCGAGATTCGCGGACGGGTGCGGGCGCTGCTTGAGGTGGGCACCGGATTCCATGGGGAGCTCACCGGCCGGGAAAACATCTTTCTAAACGGTGCAATCCTGGGCATGAGCAAAGAGGAAATCCGGAGAAAATTCGACGAAATCGTCACGTTTTCGGAGATCGAAGAATTTCTGGATACCCCGGTGAAACATTACTCGAGCGGCATGTTTGTGCGCCTGGCCTTCGCGGTGGCGGCGCACCTGGAGCCGGAAATCCTGATCATCGACGAAGTCCTGAGCGTTGGCGACGTCGCCTTTCAGAACAAGTGCCTGGGCAAGATCAGCGAAGTGACCCACGGCGGACGCACGGTACTTTTCGTGAGCCACAACATGGCTTCCATAGAGAATCTCTGCGAACAATGCTTGTTCCTGCGCCACGGCAAGATCGAATTCGTGGGCGATGCCAAGTCCGCGATCAAACGCTACATCACATCGGCTTCCGGCAACCGGCAGCAGCGGGAGAGTCACGTGGTCGATCTGACCACGTGCACGAGGCGGCCCGAATACCCCCGGCCCTTGCTTCAGAAATTGGAAGTCTTCAGCGCCGGCAGGCCATTGACCGGAGGACTCCCGCTCGGTGCCCCGCTTACGCTTCGCATCACGTTCCGTCTGGAGAAGCCAACCGCCGATTTTCACATCAACGTTGGATTCGATAATTTGCTCGGCCAAAGGGTATTTACGGCTAACACGCTTTTCGAGCCAACGCGCGTCTACGAAGCGAGAAAGGGCGAACAGGTGTTCGTCTGCGACCTGCCGTCGCTTCCTTTCGTTCCCGGCGAATATATCGTGAAGACCTCGCTGATTCTGGGGGCGATGACCACGGTGGACGCCGTGGAAGACGCGATGAGGCTGCAGATTGTGGAATCGGATTTTTACGGAACCGGCCGATCGCCATGGAATGGAGTGGTGGTCCTGAATCACCACTGGAGGCTGATGCCGTCGGCAGGCTCGTAAGCTGCGGAAGCGAGCTGCGAGACTGCGATGGCGTCCGATCTTCACAATGCGAATAGGCTTCGTCATCGGAAGTTACCCGGAACCTTCGGAGACCTTCGTATCTCGAAAAGTCGAGTTTCTTCTGGCGCAAGGGCACGAGGTGGTTGTGTTTCAGATGATATCTCGCACGGGCAAACAAAACAGCATGGCGACGAACCCGGCCATCGTGAGTCTTCAGCGGAACGGGCGAGGGAGACCGCGCTGCGCGCTCTCCGTATTGCATGCTTTCATCTCCGCTCCCGTTTCGACCGTGCGCATCTGCGCCAGAGCCAGGAACAAACGGTATCCGGGATCGGGCCGGCTGGATCGGCTGATTCGCTACCTGCAAATCGCGAAGCGCAAAATCGATGTACTGCACGTGCATTTCGCGGGCAACTTGATACCTATCCTCGGCGTGCGAGACGTAGCAGGGATCCCGGCGGTGGTGTCGTTACTCGGGAGCGACGTGACGTCGGCCGATCGGGCGCGAATACCCGCCTATTTACAGCTGATTCCCCCGGAAAGCGAGGAACTCATCGCTGCCTGCGGATATTTGCGGGATGAATTTGTGAGACGCACGAGGACCCGGGCAGAAATACACATCCTGCCTCCGGAAGTGCCGTGCGCGGCGTTCGAGCGCGAACGTGAGGAGTGCGGAACGCCCTGCCGGTTGTTCACCGTGGCAAGGCTGCATTGGAAGAAAGGTCTGCTGTATGCCGTCCATGCCGCGCATGAATTGAGACGTCGCGGGCTCCCATTCACCTACGACATCGTTGGGGAGGGTGACGAGCGCCCCGCCCTGGAGAAGGCCATCGAGGATCTCGGACTACAGCAGACGGTTCACCTGCTTGGGATGAAAAACCCCAGCGAAATGCCCAAATATTACCGTCGCGCCGATATCTTCGTTTTGCCAAGCGTGAACGAGGGGGCTGGGGGTGTGCTGATGGAAGCGCAGGCTGCCGGAGTGCCGATCGTAGCCAGCCAAATCGGTGGGATTCCGGAGGCGGTGCAGGAGGGTAAAACCGGCCGTTTGGTTCCGCCACGGGATCCCGTTGCGCTTGCGGACGCGATTGAGGAACTGATTCGCGAACCGCAGCTGCGGTTGGAACTGGGCCGGAATGGCCGTGTGAATGCGCGAAGGTTCGATACGGCGGTCATCGGATCGCGGCTTGTGGAGATTTATCGGTCGGCGATCGAAAAACAGGCGTCGAAGGGCGCGTGCGACGCGGTTTCCAAACAGCCAGCGGTTGCTGAGGAAGAGAAGCGTGAAACGCATTCTGTTTGTTCGTAGAGCTTACTCGTTCGGCGGTGCCGAACGGCGACTGCTCGATTGGTTAAGTCAGATCGATTACTCGAGGAATGAAGTCTACGTTGTGAGTCCGGTGGATGTGTTTTCCGAAAGGATCAAGAGTGCGGGTATCCCAGCGAAGGTTGTGGCGCTGTCTCAAGTGCAGGCGGACTCTATTTTTGGTTCGGGAAACCCCCTGCGAGGGAAGGATGACCTGGCCAAAGGGGGGTTCTGGGAATTTTTCCGACCGTGGCTTCGTCTCCTTCGTCGCTTGCGGCCAGATCAGGTCGTTATGATGCAGGGGTATTTCTACAGCATGCCTCTAGCCTGCGTTCTTGCCGCCTACCTTGTCTCGAGGGGCCACGTATATATGACGGAACATTCGGCCTTGCTGGAGGGTCCGCCGGCAAAGACCACCCGTCTCCACTGGGGCGTCATTCCCGGCACCGGGCTGTGGTGGTACAGACAAGTTTGGCCATCGGTCTGGCCCTGGCGAATGAGGGCCGGTTTATCCAAAAGGATTCTGGCGGCCAGCCAGATCGTGCTGGACCGCGAGGTGTCTTATTACGGCTATCCGCGGAAGAAAATGGGGATTATCCCTCATGGTGTGGACACACTCCGTTTTGCACCATCTCCTTCCATGCGTCGGCACTGGCGTGAACGCCACAACATCCCCCTTTCGGACGTGGTGATTGTTTGCGTTGCACGATTCAGCCGCGAGAAGCGGATCGACCGTCTTTTGAACGCCTTCCTCGCAATGGCGCCGACTTATCCCAATCTCCGCCTTTTGCTAGCAGGCGACGGGCCCTTGCGTCCTGAAATGGAAGCTGCCGTCCGTTGCGTCAACGGGAGGGACGTCTCCCAGAGAGTTTGCCTTCTTGGACAAGTGCAGGAGGTGGTCCCGCTCCTGCAAGCTAGTGACATTCACGTACTTCCGAGCGACAACGAAGGATTTGGGATTGCGCTCATCGAGGCCATGGCTGCCGGCCTTGTATGCGTCTCCACGCGGACGGCAGGTCCAAGTCAAATCATCACCGATGGAGAGAACGGCTTTCTCGTGGAAATCAGCGACCGCGGAATCTTTGACGGGCTCGCCAAGGCGATCCGGATGAGCCCCGGTGAGAGAGCACGAATGGGCGCACGCGCCCGCGAGACGGTGGTGGAAAGGTATGAACTGCGATCGGCCGTAACTCACGCGCTTCGCATGCTCGATATCGAGGCAAGGACTGACGTTCCGGAATCTCACTCGGAACGCCACTGCCAGCCAGCCTTACCGCGTGCGTGGGGGGATTGACGAGGGAATCTGATGACATGCCAAAGAACGGCCAATCAATTTGTTGGCACGCCGCAGCGGGCACCACATACAAGCCGCCGCACGCCGTTGTGCCGGGTGTGCGGAACTCCCCTCGGCGACGCGTTTCTTGACCTGGGCGTTTCGCCGCTGGCGAATTCCTATGTCAAGCCCGGCGGATTGCGTCTTCCCGAACCGTTCTATCCGCTGCGCGTCTATGTTTGTCCGGAGTGCTTCCTGGTGCAGCTGGAAGAAGCGGTTTCTCCGGCGGAGATCTTCAGCGACTACGCGTACTTCTCCTCTTACTCCGATAGCTGGCTCGAACACTCACGGAATTACGTGGAAATGGCAACCGAGCGTTTCGATCTGAGCGGGGCGAGCCAGGTGGTCGAAATTGCGAGCAACGACGGTTACTTGCTTCAGTATTTCGTGGCCCGAAGCATTCCCGTGCTGGGGATTGAACCGGCGGCGAATGTGGCCGAGTCGGCGATGCGCAAGGGAATCCCGACGCTAGTGAAGTTTTTCGGTGCTTCACTGGCCCGGGAGTTGCTTGCGGGCGATCTAGCCGCCGATCTTGTGGTGGCAAACAACGTTCTCGCGCACGCGCCCGCCCTGAACGATTTTGTGGCCGGCTTGCAAATTCTGCTGAAACCGACCGGGGTCGCCACGCTGGAGTTTCCCCATCTTCTGCGGCTATTGGAAGGGAATCAGTTCGATACCATCTACCACGAGCATTTTTCTTATTTTTCACTTCTCAGCGTGGAGCGCGCATTCGCCCCCCATGGCTTGACGATTATGGACCTGGACGAACTGCCGACGCACGGAGGTTCGCTGCGGATTTATGCCCGCCGGACGGAGTTCGTGGATGGGCCGGTGAGCGAGCGGGTCATCGGCCTTAGAAAACGAGAAGAGGAATTCGCACTGCAGAACATCGGAACCTACAAGGGCTTTGCTGAACGCGTGAAAGAGGCGAAACGGAAACTGCTGGAGTTTCTGATCGCGGCGAAACGGCAAGGGAAGTCGGTGGCCGCGTACGGCGCTCCGGCGAAAGGAAACACCTTGCTGAATTATTGCGGCATTCGCACCGACTTTCTGGATTACACGGTTGATCGGAGCCCGGAAAAGCAAGGATGCTTTCTGCCAGGCGTCCGCGTCCCCATTTATCCCGTGGAATGCATTCACGAAACGCATCCCGATTACGTCTTGATCCTTCCCTGGAACCTCCGGGAAGAGATCATGAGCCAGATGTCCGGGATTCAGGGCTGGGGCGGCCGCTTCGTCGTCCCGATTCCTGAAGTGAGGGTATACGAGTGACCTTCGTTGAGACGCCACTGGCCGGCGCATTCGTCGTGGAATTGGAGCCGATTCACGACGAGCGCGGCTTTTTTGCCAGGGCGTGGTGCGAGCGCGAATTCGCCGAACACGACCTCAAGGCGCGGTGGGTGCAATCGAACATTTCGTTTAACAAGACTGCGGGAACGCTGCGCGGCTTGCATTACCAGGCGCCTCCCCACGCAGAAGCGAAGCTGGTGCGCTGCACCAGAGGCTCGGTTTACGACGTAATCGTCGATCTTCGGCGCGGTTCGCGCACGTTCAAACAGCACTGGGCAGTGAAGTTGACTTTGGAGAATCGCCGCATGCTTTACATACCGGAGCATTTCGCTCATGGATTCCTTACGCTGCGGGACGAAACCGAAGTGTTTTACCAGATGAGCGATGCCTACGAACCCTCTTGCACTCGAGGAATCCGGTGGAACGACCCGGGGCTGCGGATTTCATGGCCGGGCGAAATCCGGGTCATTTCGGAGAAGGACCGAAACTACGCGGATTTTTCCGGGTAACCGGAGACAGCGATGAGCCTCGCCGAGATCCGAGAGAATTTTGATGCCGCGGCAGCAGGCACGCGCATGTATGAGCTGATTGAACAGCTGTACCCCATCTGCCGGAGCATCACGGGCGATGGCGTGAGGCGTACTCTCGAGATCCTCCGGCGCAAGATTCCCCTGACTATTTATGAGGTGCCCAGCGGTACGCAAGTGCTGGATTGGACGATTCCCAGGGAATGGAACATCCGAGGTGCATACATCAAAGACCCACAGGGAAAAAAGGTATTGGACTTCGCGCGGTCCAATTTGTACGTGGTCGGCTATAGTACGCCCATTCACGGGAAATTCACTCTGGAAGAACTGAAAACTCATCTGCAATCGCTGCCCGAGCATCCCGATTGGATTCCTTACCGGACCTCTTACTACGTCGAGAATTGGGGATTCTGCCTACCGCATCGCGAGCTTCTCGGGTGGAAACCCGGGGAGTATGAGGTGTGCATTGATTCCTCCCTCGAGCCCGGCGCCCTCACCTACGGGGAACTGTGCTTGCCCGGGGAGACGGGCGAGACCATTCTTCTTTCCTGCCACGTTTGCCACCCCTCACTGTGCAACGACAACTTGTCCGGCATTTCCCTGCTAACGCATCTGGCAGAGCATCTGGCCAGTGTTCCTTTGCGCCACAGCTATGTCTTTCTATTCGTACCGGGAACGATCGGATCGATCGCGTGGCTTTCGCGGAATCGCAGCCGATTGTCGAGCATAGCGCATGGGCTCGTGGTCACAAACGTGGGAGACGCGGGTTCCTGCCATTACAAGAAGAGCCGGCGAGGCGAAGCGGAAATCGATCGCGCGGCCGCCCACGTCCTTCGGCACGCCGATCCGGACTGTCGAATCCTGGATTTTTCACCTTATGGCTACGACGAACGGCAATTTTGTTCTCCGGGGTTCGATTTGCCCGTGGGCGTATTTTCGCGCAGCGTCCACGGCACGTTCCCTGAATACCACACTTCGGCCGACGACCTGGATTTCGTGCGGCCGGAATATTTGGCGGATTCTTATTCGAAATGTCTAGCGATTCTCCATGTCCTCGAAGAGAACCGCACGTACATCAATCGGTTTCCTTTCGGAGAGCCGCAACTCGGCAAGCGAGGCTTGTACCGAAAAATGGGTGGTCAGAACCAGCCCTTGGCAGACGAGCTTGCCATGCTGTGGGTCCTGAATCTCTCCGACGGCCGTCATTCCCTGCTCGATATCGCGGAACGATCCGGGTTGGAATTCCATGTGGCGGCATCCCAGGCGAAACGGCTTTTGGAACGCGGTCTGCTGCTCGAACACACACGTGCTTCGAGGCCAAAGCACAATGCGGGAATGGCTCCGATCCATTCCCAAAAGCAATCGCGAGCTCGATCGCGAAAGAGAAGTTTGAAAGGGGCATGACCACTTCACCGATGTCCGGCGAGACGGTCCTGGTGACCGGGGGAAGAGGCTTCATTGGCTCGCACCTGTGCCGTGCGCTTGACGAAGCCGGATGCACCGTGCATTCAGTGTCCCGAAGCGCACACACCCAGAAAGGATCGATCCGTTGCTGGAAAGGTGACCTCGCGGATCTGGGTACCGTCCGCAGGATCCTATCTGCCATTCGACCCGACCTGATTTTCCATCTGGCCGGTTGTGTAAGCGGCGCCCGGGACCTCGCATTGGTGATGCCGGCTCTTCGTGACAATCTTTTGAGCACCGTCAATCTGCTCACATGCGTTGCCGAGATCGGCTGCCGGAGAATTCTGCTGGCCGGCTCCCTTGAGGAACCCTGCCAGAACGCTTCGGAGCCGGTACCTTGTTCCCCATACGCGGCCGCTAAGTGGGCGGCCGCCGGGTATGCAAGGACGTTCCATGCTCTTTACAAAGTTCCCGTTGTCGTCTCACGCCTCTTCATGGTCTATGGCCCTGGACAAAGCGATCGTCGCAAGCTGATTCCATACGTGATTCTCTCGTTGCTCAAAAAAGAGGCCCCCCAACTAGCCAGTGGCCGAAGGTTAGTGGATTGGGTTTATATTGAAGACGTTGTCGAAGGTCTGCTGACTATGGCAAATGCCCCGGAAATCGAAGGGAAGACAATTGACGTGGGCTCAGGGACTGCTGTGTCGATCCGGGAGATAGTCGAGCGTCTGGTAAGGCTTCTTGCACCCGACATCCAGCCCGTCTTCGGAGCCCTGCCCGAAAGACCCCTGGAGCGGGTCCGCGTCGCCAACAGTGCTGAGGCGAGGACGCTAACCGGTTGGTGCCCACATACCTCGCTCGAAGCGGGTCTGCAAGAAACTGCCGCGTGGTATGCGCGGCAACTTCGAAGCCAAGGATGTGGTTCGGAACAGCCGTAGAACAGCTTTCCAGATGTTACGGTGAGGGCCAGTTCTATGTGGAAGGCATTTTCCGGGAACCATTCACGGCGCTCGGCAGGCAACCGAGAGACGATCTGGTCGATCGGTGTCTTCTTGGGCGCCTCACCGCTCGAACTGCGGGAGCCACGCAGTTTCAAAAACCCGGTTCTCACTCGAAGGGACGTTACTGATGTTCCGGCGGTATTCGTCGCCGATCCCTTTATGGTTCGAGCCGATGGCAAATGGCACATGTTTTTCGAGGTCTACAACAAAGCCAGTCGTAAAGGTGAGATCGGCTACGCCTTCAGCACGAACGGGGATGATTGGGAGTATGCGGGAATCGTTCTGACTGAGCCGTTTCATCTTTCCTATCCTTGCGTAGTGGATTGGAAAGGCGATTTTTACATGATTCCCGAAAGTAGAGACGCGGGCGGTGTCCGACTATATCGCGCATCCCGGTTCCCGAGCCATTGGGAGTATGTGACCACTTTGCTCGATGCCCCCTACGCGGATTCGACTGTCTTTCGTTTTGAAAACCGATGGTGGTTGTTCACGGATGCTTCGGCCAGTTTCAGGATTCGTCATCGCGAGTCGCAGTTAGGCTTCCGCCACGACACTCTGCGGTTGTTCCACGCGGATGACATCGCGGGAGCATGGCGCGAGCATCCGAAGAGTCCGATTGTTCGCTGCGATCCCCATATTGCCAGGCCGGGCGGCCGTGTCTTCGTGGGAAATTGCCTCATCCGCTTCGCGCAAGACTGCTATCCGACTTACGGGACCCGCCTTTTTGCCTTTCGAATCAACCAGCTGTCTCCAACGTGTTATGAAGAGACCGAAAACCTCGAAGGCTCGGTGCTGACAGCCGGTAATGCGGCTTGGAACCGGGATGGGATGCACCATATCGATCCTCACCTTCTGGGAGACGGGCAGGTAATCGCCTGCGTCGACGGATTTTCCTGGATGCAGGAGGACCCATGAAGCTATCCACCACGCAAAGAGTGAAGCGGAGCCGGATCTACGCGATGACGCGAGACATTAAGTGGCGTCTGGAAAACTACGTGAGCCAAGATGAACGGCGCCGCTTCCGGGTACTATCCCTCGCACCCAAGGGGCCGTCGAAGGGTGACGTGTTGTTCTCCCGTCTCAACCGCGCTTTTTTTCTGAATCCCGGTGGCGCCATTCCGCCCGCCCATCAAAATCTCTGGGAATCCTATCAGATGGCAATGATCTTTCTGGAACTCGGTTACTCCGTCGACGTGATCGATTACACGAACAACAGCTTTATTCCTCGAAAGGACTACTCCATCTTCCTCGACGTGAAATGGAACATGGAGCGCATCGGGCCGCTGCTGAACAAAGAATGTATAAAAGTGCTCCACGCAGTGACGGCGAACCCGCTCTTCCAAAACGCCGCCGAAATGCACCGTCTGTTAGCCCTACAACAGCGCAGGGGCGTCACCCTGCGACCGCGCCGGCAGGATTGGTTGAACTGGGCGATTGAAAACGCCGATTGCGCCACGGTGCTGGGTAACGAGTTCACGCTGAGCACATATCGCTATGCCGGAAAACCCATGTATTCCGTTCCGCTGGCGAGCCCGACCTCCTACGAATGGCCGAAAGGAAAGGATTTTGATCGTTGCCGAAAAGATTTCTTGTTTTTTGCGGGCGCCGGGATGGTTCACAAGGGCCTTGATCTGATTTTGGAGGCGTTTGCAGGGATGCCCGAAGCGTCCCTGACGGTCTGTGGCCCAGTGGAGAAAGAAACAGATTTTGTTGCAGCGTTCCACCGTGAACTATATGAGACGGAAAATATACACACGGTGGGTTGGATAGATTCGAGCAGCGCGAAATTCGTGGAAATCACGAACGGCTGTGTGGCCCTGATTCACGCCTCCTGTTCGGAGTCGGGTTGCGCCAGCGTCATCACCGGCATGCACGCTGGCTTGATTCCGATCGTCAGCTACGAATCGTCAGTTGACGTCTATCCCTCCTTCGGGGTGGTGTTGAATTCCGCCTCGGTGGAGGATATTCGAGATGCGGTGAGGCTCGTCGCCAATCTTGAGGCTCCGAGGCTGGAGGAAATGGCGCGGACCGCTTGGCAACAGGCTCGGCAGCGTTATTCGCCGGAGAACTTTACCGCGGAGTACAAGCGAGCGATTGACAGGATTCTGAGTTCCGCTCACAAGTCCTGTACGTCACCGGGCCCGGAGGTTGCCTTCAAGTGAGAATGCGCCGCTCTATGCCGCTGGCGGACACCCCGCTGCTTCGAGCCGCCTGGCATGAGGCCCGGGAGAGCCACTCTCCCAAGAAGTTCACCGAAGAATACACAGCACTCATCTCTCCCATTTTGGCGACAGGGAGACCACCGCAGCAGGCTCAGCAAACTGGCGGAGCACAATCATCGTGGCAGCCACGTGCCTCGATGCGGATGGCGAGAGTATGACTACGACTGTGCAGAGGTTCCCCGTGGTGAGGACGTTATTAGAAAAATATGCAGGTGCGATCGTCTTTGTTCTGGCTTTGGCAGCCTACTTGGGCGTGCCGCGCGTTCAATGGTCAGGAGACACGATCCCCGCTTCCTATCTTCCCATCAGCATTCTGGAGCATGGTAGTTTGTATTTGGACCAATTCCCTTCGCTTTACAGTGATAGGACAATCCGTGATTTCCCACACGGGCAGGCGGAACTTCCTTATTACATCGAGTTTCGGCAAGGGCATTACGTTTCAGCCTTTTCCCCGTGGCCTGCCCTGCTGGCCGTGCCTGTGTATGCGGTCCCGTTGCTTCTTGGCCTTCCTCCCTCTCGGAAATCCGTTCTGCTGTGGGCGAAGCTTGCCGCTTCGCTCATCACAGCTTTTTCGGTGTTGTTTTTGTTTCTGGCTTTGCGGGAACTGTCGCCTCCCGCCTGGGCCGCGGGAATTGCGATCGTGTATGCGCTGGGCACGAGCGCATACAGCATCAGCAGCCAGGCACTATGGGAGCATGGGCCGAGCGCAATGTTCTTGATGTGTGGACTTTACCTCCTGGTGAGAGGGGAGAAAGACGAATCCAAACTGCCCTATGCTGGATTGTGCTTTTCCCTTGCCGTCATGATGCGCTATACGGATGGTCTGATCGCGGCCGCGGTCGCCATTTACATCCTTCACAAACATCGTCATATTCTGCTGTGGTATCTATTCTTTTCGGTGCCGCCGGGCATTTTGATGCTGGCATACAGTCACTACTTTCTTGGGTCGGCTTTGAACACCGGCTATTTCCAGTGGGGATCGAGCACGGCCGGCCGTGATTGGACCGCTCCCTTCTGGACGGGCTTTTCCGGGCTGCTCTTCAGCCCTGCGCGAGGGCTATTTGTCTATTCGCCCATTCTCTTGTTCTCCCTGGTGGGCATCTGGTTGGTGTGGAAGAAAGGTCCTCCGTCGTTCCGCTACCTGAGTGTTGGCATCCTTTTCGTAATCCTAGTTTGTAGCAAATGGTACATGTGGTGGGGAGGGTGGAGTTATGGACCACGCTTGCTCGCCGACCTCGCTCCACTCATGTGTTTCTTCCTCTATCCGCTTCACGGGGCGATGCGCAAGCGGCCCGTGCTTTTGGTTGGATGCGTTTTGTTGGCGGCATTTTCCATTGGCATGCATGCTATCGGCGCATATTGGGATAATGGGACGTGGGACGCACGAGCCGATGTGTGGAAGAATCCAAGCGCCTTGTGGAGCTGGAAAAACAGTCCATTCCTTTACTACGGCCGATATCCCTACTGGGATTTGGGCGAAGTCGCCCACTGGCTGGGATTGAGGCGGAGCATTCGGGGTCTCCTCGGAATTCACCATGCAAGAGCACGAACGGCTTCCTCCGCAATCGGGATCGGGCTGGCACCATTAGCCCTTCGAATCGAGAAAAAGCCGACCCGGCACATATTGCCGTGGTGCCAAATTCCTAAGCAGAGTTTGTGGGCCGAGGGCGAAAGGGAGGACCTGTGCTATTGTTGCAACAACCCTGCCTGCGGATCCGATGGCGCTCTTATTCTGCAAAACCGCGCGGGCCCTGGCGCGGGCCGATTCGATTGAGGGGAACAGAAAGAACGGGACATTCCGATGCGGTTACACAAGAGTACCCTTCGACGCACAGCCGCAGACCTTAAGCGGTTAGTCACGGGAACGATCACTCATGTGTCGGTGAGCGAACCCGTCGCGGCGCTGACCTTTGATGACGGCCCAGACGCCGAGCACACACCGCGCTTGCTGTCTCTGCTTGACCGATTCGGGGCAGCCGCAACCTTCTTCATGATCGGGGAGGCGGCGGAGAAAAATCCCTGCGTGGTGGAAATGGTGGCCAGTGCCGGTCATGCCGTTGGCAACCATTCCTGGGACCATCCCTCCTTTCCACAGATCAGTCTTGGCGAACAGTGGCGGCAACTCCGCAAATGTGAACGGGCGCTGGCGCCGCACGGGCAAAAACTATTCCGTCCTCCATTCGGACACCAAACCGCCCAGTCGCGCCTCTTGGCATGGGGCATGGGGTATCAAGTGGTCACCTGGAGCCTTGTTGCGGCGGACTGGCTCGACAACGAAGCCGAGTGGATGGCCGATCATGTCGAAAAGGAAATGCGGCCGGGAAGCATCGTTTTGTTTCACGACTCGCTTCGCCCGGTTCTCAATCCGCGATACGGAGATCGAGGCCGGACGCTCAAGGCTGTCGAACTTGTGCTCTCGCGATTGGGCGATCAGTTCCAGTTTGTCACCGTGCCGCAACTTCTCGCGCGTGGTCGTGCCCAAAAGAAGGATTGGCAAGTAGAAGGAAAACCGGAATTCTTCGCCCAGCTTCGGGAGCCAGACGGAGGGCAGTGGAGATACGCCAGCGCCACAAGGATGAGCGGGCGACTGAATTGAGGCGAACATGTTGCGCATCAGTGTGATTATTCCCTGCTTCAACGCCGGTGAGACACTCGGCTGCCAACTGCAAGCACTTGCCGAACAGTCCTGGCCGGGGGCCTGGGAGATCATTCTGGCGGACAACGGCTCAAGAGACGATTCCCGGGAAGTTGCGGACAAATTCCGAGAACGCCTGCCAAACCTTCGCATCATCGATGCCTCGGCGCGTCGAGGCCAGCCCTTCGCATTGAACACAGCCGCGGCAGCCGCCACCGGAGACGCGCTGTTGTTTTGCGACGCCGACGACGAAGTGGGCGCCAGATGGCTGGCGGCCATGGCGGAAGCGCTCGAACAGCACGACTTCGTAGCTTGCCGAATCGATGCCACCAAGCTCAATGCTCCGCACGCTCGCGCAAGCCGCGAGGGCACGCAACGCGACGGCCTTCAGAGATTTCCGTATCCGCCCTACCTTCCCCACGCGGGAGGTGGAACGCTGGGCGTCAAACGCTGGCTCCATGAGGCGGTTGGTGGCTTCGATGAGGACTTGCCAGCCACGCACGATACTTTATTCTGCCTGCGAGTTCAGCAGCTTGGGGCCGAATTGCACTTCGTTCCAAAGGCGACGATGCATGTTCGGTTTCGTCATGGCTTCCGCGGAATGTTTCGCCAGGCTCGCACCTACGGTTTCTACAGCACGTTGGTCTACAAGAAGGCCAGAAACCTCGGCACTGCCCCGATTCCCCATCCTTGGCGGGACGCGGCGAATGTCTGGGCTGAATTGCTGAAGCGACTTCCTCGCAATCGCAGCAGGGATCAATGGGCGGCATGGATTTTCCGCGTCGGCTATCGCACGGGCCGGCTTCTGGGAAGCATCCGCCACGCGGTAGCAGCCCCCTGAGGGACCGGAAAGCGGGGAGGAGGATAGAACAAGAGGGGTAGATATGCTCCCTGACAGGTTCGCGGAAATTTGGACTCGATTCTGGATGCGGTACGCAGGGTTGTCTCGCCGGGGACGGCTGGCCAGCCGAATGGCGATCCTCTTCGTCCCTCCCTACAAAGCGCGAAGTAATTTGCGTTTTCTGAATCCGCGAGGCTACATCTCGGCGAAAGCAAGTATTCACCATTCCCAATTGCGGCTTGGCGCCAATGTTTTCGTGGGAGACGGAGCCGTGATTTACCAGCAGGACCGGCAGGGATGGATCGAGATCGGGGATCGAACCAGCGTTTGGGGTGATTGTCTGTTGGAAACGGGCAAGGGCGGCAGCATCCGGATGGGCCCCGATTGCAGGGTGAACCTTGGCGTTCAGGTTGTTTCCTATGAGGCGCCGATACTGATCGGCCACGACGTCGGCTTGGGCTCGCACGCCCTGCTCTACTCCTTCAATCACGGCATCGCCCTTGGGCGACCTTACATGGATCAACCGTTGCAGTCGAAGGGCGCTATTGTGATCGGCGATCATGCCTGGATCGGCATGGGGTCCATCGTCTTATCGGGAGTCCACATCGGGGAGCATGCGGTAGTGGCCGCGGGCTCGGTCGTGACGCACGATGTGCCTGCCAATGCCTTGGCCGGTGGGGTTCCGGCGCGCGTTTTGGGAATGCGCGGCGAATGGAGTGAGCAGTCACAACAGGTGGTTCGTGAATAACCTCGGTAGTGTGCGAAACCCTCATGAAGCGAGGCGAAATGGGATTCAACCGCCCACAATCTCTATTTTCCCCTGTGACAGAAAAGGGGAGCGGTTCACCACAACACCCCAACCACCTGTAGCATACTGGCATATTCGAATTGAGGCACGCCCATCAACCGTTGCGGTGAATAGGTATTTGTGACCTGTTCCCCATTTTAGGTCCAATCATAATGCGAGCTCCGAGGAGTTTGATAGGCCCTGGTTTTTTGGGCCAAAGCCAAGGCGAGTTTCCGGCTGTTTCTGGGCCAAGGAAATCGCGGCTAATCTGCTGTATCTGAAATAACTCGACTAATACTTGGGAGTGGTGCATGGTGAGCGGTATGTAAACCATAGGCTTACGGAGTTGCGGGGGACCGTGCTTTACAACGAGGCCAGTCGAGCGGCTTGGCGGAGCGCCGGTTTCACCGGGTATCCTCGGGAAGCCGGGACTTCCACTGGTCGGGGAGCCAGGCATCGAGGTCGCGCATGGGCCAGCCGGGCAGGTTCATCAACAGTTGCGTGAGGTAGAGCTGCGGATCGTGTTGGTGCCGGCGGCAAGAGGAGGTCAGGCTCGCGAGGATCGCCGGGGTGCGGCCTCCGCGCCGGTTGCCCACGAGCAAGGAATTCTTCCGGTTCAGCACCACGCGCTTCATCTCGCGCTCGCTGACGTTGTTATCGATGGGCACCGCACCATCCGAGCAGAACACGTTCAGCTCCCGCCACTGACTCAGCGTGTAGTTGACCACCTTAGTCATCGGATGCTTCTGCAGCAGTTGCTCCTCCCAACCGAGCAGCTTCTGCCGCAGTTCCGCCAACACCGGCGCCGAGTGCTGCTGGCGTAGCCGCAGACGCTCCTCGGCCGAAACGTCCTTGGCCCGCTTCTCCACCGAAACAGCGCGGCGATCAACCGGGCCGCCTCGCCGGCGATTTCCGGCGCGGTTTTCTCCGGCTCGATGAACTTCTTTCTCGCGTGCGCCCAGCATCCGGCGCGGGTAATCGCGTTGCCCGCGACAACGCCGTTGTAGCCGCCGTAGGCGTCGGCGTAGTAATTTCCAGTTTCCGCATCGAACTCGTACCCCGTGAACTTTTACGCCGGCGAGCAGGACGTGTTGTAGTCGTTTCCCTGCCCGTAGGGGTAATAATCGGCGCTGAAGCAGACGTTCCCGCTGGAATCGGTGACCGCACGCGTTGAGCCAATCGCGTCCACGAAGTAATAGTAGACGTTCCCGGAGGAGTCCTTCCACGCGACGCGGCGACCGGCGAAGAAAATGTAGTCGCGTTGCATTCCGCCGCTCGTGTTCGTCTCTTGGATCACCTGGCCAGTATACGCGCGCCAGTACAGCGTGCCGCCGGATTTTTCGACGCGCAGTCCGTCGCCGTCGTACGTGCAGGTGACGCCGTTGGCGCTGGTGATTTCGTTCGCGCCGTTGAAAGCGTAGCTGTAATTGCCGTCGGTCTCCATGTCGCCATCGGCGTCGTAAGTTGGAGTGAAATTGCCGATGCTGCTCAACTGCCGTGGCGATTGGCCATTCGCTTGAGACGATTTCCGCTTTCTGCCGGCAGGCGCATGCTGACGGCGACGGAGCGGGTTTTTCGCACCACACTTCCTCCCGGATGTATCTTTTGTAAGCATTGTAGCATCACTCGCTTGATTACGGTGCCCGTTCCGTTCCGGTAAATTCCCGCCTCCCTCTCGCGGTCGCACTCAGCCAGCACCGAGGCACGTTCCGCCAGCAGCGCAGTTACCATTGCCTTCAGCGATGGGTTGTCCTCTGGAAGATTGCTGGGAGAAATGGGCGTGTCCGGCACATCAACTCAGACGCACGCCGAGGAAGTTGGTTGCATCCTCCCGCAACTTTTCTGCGGAAATGTTCCTTCCGCCGGATTTTTCTTCGCTCGATTCTTCCGCCGCTTCACCCGACGCGTTCGTAGCGAGCCACGCGCCTCAGCTTTGAGACGTCGATCCCGTCCAGGATCATCGCCAACTCGCTCGCCCGCAACTCCAGCGAGTGCGCTCCTTCTTTCGGACGCGGCAGCTTGAACACCCCCTGCTCGAGCCGCTTGTACAATAAGAGAAAGCTGTCCCGGTCCCACGCCAGAATCTTCGACCGGCCACTTCGGCGCGAACGGAAGACAAACAGATGTCCGCTCAACGGATCCCCCCGGACCACCGCGCGCACCCGCTCGGCCAGCCGTTCAAAGCCGCAGCGCACGTCGGTGGCCTCGGCCGCCAGGCAGATTCGCGCCGCCTGCGCCCGGTCCAGCGCGCGCAAGCTCGGCAGCACGATCATGCCCTGCTCTCCACCACCGCCAGCAACGCCCGAACCTGCTCGGCGTCAAATCCCGGCCCCACCCAAAGGCTCCGCTCATTCTCGAGCCGAATCTCCACTCGGGAATCGTCGGCCGAGCCCGGCGGGATCGGCGCCGGCAGCTTCACATCGACGAATTTTGTCGCGGCCGCCTCGCCCAGCCGCTTCTTCCACCAATAGAAATGGGGCACACAGAGCCGGCGCTTCCGGCAGAAAGCCGCCAACATCTCGCCGCTCCGTGCTTGCTCAGCCACGAGCTTGCGCCACTTCGCCCAGGTCTGCTTGCTTCGCTGCTGTTGAGTCATGCCGCAACATTGCTACAGCTACGCCCGCCTCGCAAGATGCGCTTCGAATATCGCTTCCCGTATACCTTCAAGTTTTCTTTTCTCGCCAAGCTGACCTGCAAGCGCGCCAGCCGACACCCCTGCTGGAACATGAATGGGCGTATCGTCGAAATGAAAGGGTCCGGACTTATCGTTTTTCGGTGATCCATGCAAGAAAATCGAACGTAATGCGCGTGGTGAAGGTGACGGAGCGGCCGCGGCGATGCAGGGGGCGATAGCGCCAATGGTGAACGGCTTGCTCGATCGAATGCGCGAGCGGTGATGCCGGGCGGCCGAGCAGGCGCACGGACTCTACCACGCCATCCCTTCCCACGCGGGCTTCCACGATGATCGGTTTGCCGGCCCCCATTCGCCGGGTCGCGCGCGCGTCCGGGGCCGACGAATTCGCTGGATGCTCCGGGAAATCCCATCCCCAAAGGCTCTGGTCGGTAGTTGCGCCGGGGATGCCCGCCAGAGCGGGATCGGGCGTTCTTGCGGCGGGCCCCGCGGAAGCGCGGCTCGCAAGCGAGAAAAATTCTTGACCTGCGGCGACGGAGGGCGATTCGCTCACAATCGGCATCCGCCCGGTTGCCATCACGATCCATCGCCTACCGGAAGAATCAATTGCTTCCACAGGAAAACGTTGCTCACCGCGAGACGAACCGGCTTGCGTGCCTTCCGCCACGGATGGCGCGAGCACCACCGGGCCACTGCCCGGAGCGACGCGGAAGGATCCGCCGGCCCCGGCGGTGTAGAAGAAGATGAGCACAATCCCGATCGCGAGCAACGTCGCGGCGATGGCCGTGGTGAAGAGAACATCCCTCAGAAAACGGTTGCCATCGTCGCGTTCGTGTGGAGTTCGCGCGGGGACCAGCGCGGGCTGGAAGACCGGTTTCAGCTCGGCGCCGTTTGGCTGAACGGGTTCCTGAAGCGCCTGTTTCCTGGCGGGAGCATCCAGCGGCGGACGGGCCTCGGATTCTTGCTTTGGCCCAAGAAGGAAGAAGAGAGGCGTTTCCGGCGCCGAGACTGAGGCGCAGGATTCGTTGGCTGTCGGTGTGGGCTCCTGCTGAAGGTATGACGGTTCGAGCGGAGCGGCAGCGATGGGAATTGGCGGCTGCGGTGCTGGAGGCTGCGCGTTTGCGGGAATGAGAGTTTGCTCCGGCACGCTTTCCGTGGGCAGCGCGGGCGGCAAGGGTTCGCAGATTACGACAGCCGGTTCCGTCGTGGCGGGCGCAATGGGCGGTTCTTCGGACGCGGCGGCGGCCTGCGGCGTTTCGAGAACGATTTCAGCAAATTCTTTTTCCTCGTCCGGTTTCGCTTGGCCGAGTTCGCGCAGAATCCACTGGCGCGAGCTGGCCGGCAGATCTACGAAGTTCACTCCGGCGCTTCTGCCGGACGGGGAAACCCAGGAAACGCATCCGGTTCCATCCACGCGCCAATTCTCTTCAAGGCGGAGGGAAAAATGGATGGTCGAGGCTTTCAGAAGGGGATTCGCCACGCTGATGCACATGCCGCCTTCGCTGAAATCGAGCAGAACGCCACCGTTGTCGCGCTCGACGTCGAGATAGACGAGCGAATTGATTTTGTGGCGTGGCTGGTGGCGGCGATCCGGCGCGCGGGAGGGCTCGACCGGGGAATCGGCGAGCGGCGTTACTTGTGTTGGTCTTGCCATAGCTTCCTCGCCGCCCGGGGTCCCGTTTTTGACAGTTATTTTTCGGCCGTCGAGTGGGAAGGCTGGCGCTTGGACCCGATGCCGGCTTCCTTGATTTTGTAGAGCAGCGCCCTGTAGCTGATGCTGAGGGCGCGCGCCGCGCGCTTGCGGTTCCAACCATTGGCCTCGAGCGTGCGGCGGATGATGCGGCGCTCGAGCGCCAAGGTCGCCTGGCGCGTCATCGCCTTGAGCGAAGTGGGGCCGTCGAGCGGAGCCTCGAATTCGGGTTCGGAGGTTGGGCCCAACAGCGCTTCATGGACGACGGACAGATCGCAATCGAGAATGACGTAACGCCGCACGAGGTTTTCGAGTTCGCGGATGTTACCCGGCCAGGAATATTCCTGCATTTTCTGCAGCGTGCCCGGCGGAACCGGCCGGGCCTGGATGCCGTAGGCTTCCCTGGACTGGGTGAGGAAATATTCGACCAGGCCGGGAATATCGAGCGTGCGATCGCGCAAAGGCGGCAGAGAGATGTTCAGGACGTTGATGCGGTAGAAAAGATCCTGACGAAACGCGCCGGCTTCGACTTCCTCGGCCAGATTGCGATTCGTGGCGCAGATGACGCGGACCTCGATTCGCCGATCCTGCTGTGCCCCAATGCGGCAAAACTGGCCGTCCTGGAGAAGCTGCAGAAGCTTGGCCTGGAGCAGCGGATCCATCTCGCCGATTTCGTCGAGGAAGAGCGTGCCGCGATTCGCCATTTCGACGCGGCCGGGTTTGGCGCCGTAAGCGCCGGTGAAGGCGCCTTTTTCGTACCCGAAGAGCTCGCTTTCGAGAAGCGTGCCGGGAATTGCCGGACAGCTGACTTTCACGAACGGTCCGCCGCTCCAGACCGAGCAGGAATGAATCAGGCGCGCCAAGACGTCTTTGCCGGTTCCGCTTTCTCCCTCGAGCAGGATGGGAACGTTGGCGCGAGCTGCCTTCATCACCTTGGTCTGCACGAGCTGCATGGCCAAGGATTTTCCAAAAATGACCGTTTCCGGCGGAATCGCCGAGCCTTCGGCCAAATGTCCTGCAGGCAGTACGCTCACCAGGCTCTCCCCTTTCGGGAACACGACAGAAATCTCGATGCATGCGTCGCACGCCGAGTGCCACACGCCGGAGCACGGATTTCGAGGTGGGCGATCGGGACGTTCCCGGAAGCAGCGGCGTGACAGGGGCTTGCACAGCGGGCGGAAGGAGGCGGTCAAACCTTCCATTCTCTGTTGGATCGGAATGCAAAAATCGTGGAAATCACTTGCACATCCGAGGCAGTTGTTTCCCGCCGTGGCTACGAAGTTCTAGAACCATGGAAGGAAATTTGCAATTCCACGGAAGCGTTGAAGACGAAACATCGGAGGGAAACGGGGAATCCGATAGAAAAATCCCCCCGAATCACCGCTGAAAAAAACGATTCCCTCCGGGCGCGAACGCGGGAATTCTTTCCGCGTGTTGCGCGTTTTTTCGCGGCTTTTGCGCAAAACCGCGATGCTCCGGTTCACATCACGCTGGCTGCATGAACCTCGTGCGCGGAGGCGCCCAGGCCGAATTGGCGCATTTTGTAGAGCAGCGCCTTGTAACTGATGCCGAGCAGGCGAGCGGCGTCCTTGCGGCGCCAGTTGGTTTGCCGGAGCGCTTCGGCGATGGCCTTGGCTTCGGCTTCATCTTTCAGGTCGCGAACCATGCTTTTCAAATTCTGCAGGCCATGCCCATTCGAAGAACCCTCGGGAGCGGCGGATTCGGCGGCCGCGGTTCGCAACAATTCACGGTGACCTTCCTCTTCGTCGCCGAGGATCACGTAGCGCTTGACGAAATTTTCCATTTCGCGGACGTTGCCGCGCCAGGAATGGCGAAGCACCGCGGCGAGGAGGCGGTCGGAGGGCCGGGCAACATCCTTGTGAAATTCCTTCTGATAACGATCGAAGAAGAGGTCGAAGAGCAGCGGAATTTCCTCCCTCCGCTCGCGCAATGGCGGAAGATGACAGGGCACGACATTGAGGCGGTAATAGAGATCCTCGCGGAAACGGCCCTGGCGAATCGCTTCCTGGACATCGACGTTGGTCGCGGCGATCACGCGGACGTCGACCTGGGTCACGTGGCGCGAACCGAGCCGGGAAAACTGGCCGTCCTGCAGGATGTGGAGCAGCTTGCTTTGCAGATGCGTGCTCATCTCGGCGATTTCGTCGAGGAAGATCGTGCCGTGATTCGCCAGTTCGAATTTACCGGGCTTGGCGCGGACGGCGCCGGTAAAGGCACCCTGTTCGTGGCCGAAGAGTTCCGATTCCAGGAGTTCGGCGGGCAACGCCGCGCAGTTGACTTTGACGAAGGGTCCGTTGCGGCCGATGCAGTGCGCGTGGATCATCCGCGCGATCACTTCCTTGCCGGAACCGCTTTCGCCGGAAATCAGAACGGGGACATTGACCGAACCGATCATCAGGACCTGTTTGCGGATTTTTTTCATCGCCGGGCTGGCAGCGAGGAAATAGAGGCCCTCACCAACCGGCTCGCAAATCACGTCGCCGGATGCGTTCCTGTCGTCGCCGAGATCTTTCATGACGTCGTCCGCCTCGACGGCGTAATCGCGCGCGTCGGCTTCCTGGCGCGCGATGCCGGGCCGAGGACCCGACGCCGTCGCGTAGAGCTGGATCAGAAGCCAATCCGACTTCGGCAGCCAGCGCACGCGGGAGGGAATTTCGACGCCCTGGCAACGGCATTCCACGCAGACGCTTTCATCGCCGCGCTCGAGGCCGCGCAGAATCTCCTCAAATTCCATGGGGAACATGGAGAGGACGAAAGCCGGCTGTGGCTGTTTTGATTCGCTATCGGCGCCGAGCAATACGCGCGCGGGCGGATTCGCGTAGAGGAGACGACCGGCGCGGTCGGCGATCAGCAGGGGACGATCGATTTCGTCAAAGACATTCGCCAAAACGGGGAGCAGGGACACGTCCAAGTGGGCCGTCATGAGACTTTCCTCTCTCTAGGCACTGCAGAGTCCGATCCGAATCCCGTATTCCGTAGGAAGAAGTTTGATGGCATGCTGCGCCGGTGAGCGGCGGATGTCAAGACGTACCTAGAAATGCAATTGAAAAGAAGGTCATTCATACAGCTTGTTAGGTTTTTTCGCACGATCGTGGAGCGGGATTTGCGGAGAAACACCGTCTCGCGCGCCGATTCGCGCGATGATTTCAGCTGCGCGTGGCGTGACTCTTACATCGCGGAGGATTGAGTTTGCGGAGCCGCTTGTTCCGCCGGCGCGTCGGCGTCTTTCGTTTCGAGGCCGATCGTGAATCCGGTGGCGCGGGAAAGTCCGATCAGCGCCTGCAGCGCTTCGCGGAACGCCTTGACCGCCTTGAAGGCCCGAGTTGCTTCGTTTTCCGACGCGTTCAGCTCGGACAGCGGAGCCTGCATCCAGACTGCTCCGCAGTTCGGGCAACGCTCGGGGAGATTCGCCCAGCGGATGCGAGGAAAACTCACCTCGGTTCGGCATTCGCTGCAGCGCAAAAGGACCGCACGGATCTCATCCAGCTCAAAGGTCATCTCGGCGCATCCTTGGTGATCGTTCCCCGCGCGGGGGAAGCTCCTGCCCGCCATCCCAAGCGCTGGGTTTACTGCATCAGCAACCGACGCGTCTTGCCGCTTCGGCTTGCGCACGCATTCCTCACCCTTTGAAAGAAGCAGGCGACGCCACCTGCGGGCTATCGTTCACGCTGTTGCGAACATGGCTGCTTCTGGCCGCCATCCAGACAGGCACATACCACGGTCAGACGAAGCTATCGCAATTCAAAGTCCTAAAACCCTGCGTTTCCCGTTTTCCTTTCGAGTGGCCATTTCGCACTGGGGCAAGGCGTTAGGCAAAAGCGCACCTCGCGCTTTCGCGACGCTGCCGAGGGCGCTGCAATGAATTTCACGTTTTGTGTCTCCGACTGGCTACTTCCCGGCACTTCCGACGGGGTCTTGGCAGGTCATCGGTGAGCGCATTTTTTTGCGCTCGGCGATTTTCTTGCGCCGCGGTGTGGCGGCGTTGCGGCGACGACGGGGTTTCAGACAAGCAGAATCTATGGCTTACGTAGCCAGCGAAGTTTCGCGCGGCGCGATGCGCCCGGCTTTGAAAGCGCGAGGAAATATTCGAGGCCGAAATAGCGCGGGTGGTGAGCGAATTGCTCGCAAAGGCTGCGTCGTTCGTTTGCCACGCCCAATGCCGTCGTGCTGAATGAAGGATCGAAGCGCGGGGCCGGCGCGCTCCATATGGACGACGATTTCATCAGCTCTCTGAGGGGCAACCCCGAATCCCGACACAGGGGATCCGGCCCGATCCCCTGCCACAGGCCCCTCATCCGGCCGGGAGTTGTGAACTCGCAGGACACAACTCCCGGCCACATCCCAATGCTCCGGCACGATTCGACGCGGATGCTTGCGGCGCGGAAAACGCCGGCGAAATGGCGCCGCCCGTGCCTCAGCGGCGCCGAGAACCAAGAAACCCCAGGAGTGGGACGTTGCCGAAAGACGATTCTGCTATATAATCCCCGCCTACGACCTGCCGGTGAGGATGGGAATCGGACCGGGTAGCGAGGTGCTAGATGACGTTGAACCCCCAGTTGAAAGTCCTGATTGCTCTCTTTTTAGCGTCCCTGGTGATTTGGCTGGTCCTGATGTTTTACAAGAGCAGGCTGGAACGCGAAGTGGAAGAGAAGGTTTTCCTCGGAAGCACGCCCGAGCGCCTCGGTGAGGCACAGAAGAAGGTTCTCAACAAGGTGAACGCGCTGTCCAAGTGGCTGTGGATTTTCGGCTCGCTGACAGTGCTATTTCTGCTAGGGTCGGTGGGTGCCTGGATTTATTACGGGATCCTGCGCAGCTAGGGCCGCACGGCTTGCCGCGGCGCGCCTCGCGCCGGTCGGCGAGGGATGGAGACGGAACATTCTCCGGCCGGCTCGGTCGAACCGCCGTAGCTCCTCCCAATTTACTTTTTTCCCGGCCCCTGCCGCTCGGCTAGCGTAGCCGGCGTCCCTCCGTTTGGCCTCGGAGGCGAAACTGTTTCGGGCGGCGCGTCGAGCGAGGTATGGTTCAGCACGATGAGCCAGGAGCCTTTGCGTCGCTCGAAAATCAGCGTGGTATGGCCGTCGAAATTCACCGAGTGCCCATCCACCAGCCCGCCGAATTGCCACTGATAGCAAGCCCAGGCGACATCGCCGTGGACGTCGACGAACGTATTGCGGCGGATGATCTGGCAGGAGCGCATCCGGCGGCGCTGTGCTTCGTAAGACGCCAGATAATTTTTCCACCCCTCGATATTGGGCTGATTGAAACCGCTCACCACGGTCACGTCGTCCGCGTAATAGCGATGCAGCAGGCGGACATCGCCGATCTGCCAAGCCGCCAGCATGTGGGAGATCAGGCTGTTGATCTGCTGCGCCGGGGTGAGCGGGAAGAGCTGAGCGGGAAGCGTCGGCGATTTCGAATGGTTTTTCCCCTCGCTTTTTTGCCCGGTCCAGGCCATCGCCGGCACGAGCAGCAAACAACACAACGCAATTCCGCGGTGGTTCACGCGCAAATCTTCCTCCAGGCGTTCCGGTTGAACGCGGCCGCGGAAGGGGTTTGTGTGGCCGCAAGAAAAGCCTAGCACGTCGCGTCCACGCCCGTGCGGCGACCGGCGAGCGCCGTGACGCGAGCGCCAACAGCCCCCGGCGCGCGGGGAGCGGGCGGCCGAGAGTTAAAAAGAGTCTTTTCGCGACGCCCCTCTTCGCTCAAACTATATCTTTCGCCGCGTTTCCGGCGCGGATCCACCGGAGGTTTCCTTCCGCCGGCCTGGATTCCCGCGTTGCGGGCCACCGATTGCGATTTCCAAGATAAGGAGGAGGCATGCTGGAGAAAATCCTGAAACTTCTCACGCCCTGGTTGATTTCCGGCGGGATTCTGGCCGCCGTGGTGTTTGGGACCCTGGTGGGGCACTGGCTCATCTACCGGCTGCTGGATCGTCTGGCCGAGCTGCGCGAAACCGCGCCCGGTTCGCTGCTGGCCGCGCGGACGGTGAGCTGACGTGCGCGCGGGGAGGAGACCGCGGCGGCGCGCGCCGCGCGGAAACGGTGCTCGCCGATGGCGATGATCGAGCTGGGCACGGCCGTCACCGCGGCGACCGTGGGTGTGCTCGTGGCGGAATTCACTCGCGCGCGTGAAAAGAAGCTGCCGTTCTACGGATGGCTCGGATTGGGTCTACTGGCGGTCGCGGAAATCCTGATGTTTCGCGGCGTGCAGCCGGTAGCGACCTATTTCACTCCGATCGCGTGGACCGCGTACATCCTGGTGGCCGACGCGGCCGTGCGCGCGATCCGCGGGCGTTCGCGGCTCACGGCTACACCGGTGAGATTCGTCGGACTCGCGTTTCTTTCGATTCCGCTGTGGCTCACGTTTGAAGTCTACAATCTGCGGCTGAAGAACTGGACCTACGTCGGCGTTCCCTCGAATTGGACGCTTGCGATATTGGGCTACGCGTGGGCGTTTGCGACGATCTGGCCGGGAATTCTGGAAACCGCGGACCTTGTCGAGGCGTTCGGATGGTTCGGCAAATCGCAGCCGATCGAGCTGCCCCGTTCCACCGAACGCGCGCTGGCCGTTGCTGGCGCGGCCATGGTTCTTGTACCGGTGGTTGTGCCCGAGCGCATCGGCGCCTATCTCTTCGGTCTGGTGTGGCTGGGATTTGCGTTTCTGCTCGATCCGCTGAACCGGTGGAGGGGATGGCCATCGGTGCTGGGCGATTTGCGGGAGGGGCGGCGGGGAAGGCTGTGGTCGCTGCTGGTTGCGGGTTGGGTTTGCGGCTGGCTGTGGGAATTCTGGAACTATTGGGCACAGACGAAATGGCACTACACGCTTCCCATGTTTCAACAGTGGAAAGTGTTTGAAATGCCAGCACCTGGGTATCTAGGCTTTCCACCGTTCGCGGTGGAATGCTTCACGATATATACGTTTGCTGCGGGGATGCTGAAATGGCGCGGAGAAAACTGATCGGCTCGCGAGAAAACGGCCGGGCGATTGCGGCAGCGCTTATTTTCGCGGCGATGCTGGCGCTGCCGGCGCCGGCTCGGGCGCGAAATTCGCCACAAGCCGCTGCGCAGGCCGAGCCGGCGAAGCTGGTGGTTTCGCCCCAGGTCGCTCGCGCCGTGGATCAGATTTACGCGGGCGATCCCGACGGCGCGATTGTTGCCGCCAAGCAAATGGAAAAAGAGAATCCGCAGGATCCGCTTGGCTATTTGGTGGAAGCCGAAGCGCGCTGGTGGAAGCTTTACTGCGCGCAAAGCGAGATCCGCTACGGCATGGTGGACGTTTGGGAATTGGCCAAGCGGCCCGACGAGAAGCCCTATCTGGACGCGGCGCGCAAAGCGATTGAACTCGCTCGCGCCGAACTTGCGCAAAAGAACACGGCCGAGTCGCACTTGTGGGCGGGGATGGGATACGCCCTAGAAGCGAGGCTGTACGGCCTGCGCGGCGAGCGCATGGCGACCGCGCGGAGCGGCGTGGATGCGCGCACGGAACTGCTGCGAGCCATCCAGCAGGACCCTCAGCTCGCCGACGCCGACACCGGGCTCGGCCTCTACAACTACTACGTGGCCACGCTTTCGCCGATCGTCAAACTGCTGCGGTTTTTCCTCGGCATTCCCGGCGGGAGCAAGCGCGAGGGCATTGCGCAGTTGCGCACGGCGATGGAGCGCGGGCCGCTGACGGGCGTCGAGGCGCAATTCTATCTGGCGCGAAACCTGCGTACCTACGACCACGACTACGCCGAAGCACTCGAAGTGGCCGAACCGCTGGTGCGCCGGTTTCCGGATAATCCGGTTTTTCTATTGCTAGTCGGCAACCTTCAATTGGAACTTGGCCGGCGAGCCGAGGCCGAACAGACGCTCGGGCGAATCGCTCAATTGAAAATTCCCGATGCCGCTTGTGCGGCGCGGTCTGAAACGCTGGCGCGCGAACTGCTCGCAGCGAAGCCGTAAGCGGAAATGCGCGGCGGCGCGCGGGTCGGCTCCTCGCCCGCCGACCATTTTGGACGTTGACCGCTGGCCCCCTCGTGGGCCTAGACTATACCGTTGGTGTGGTCCGCCGGGCGTTGCCGCGAGCGTGAACGCGCCACCCGGCCCGCCGCAAATCGAACGAAAGAAGACGAATCCGCCATGAGCGACTCTATTGGTGAACTGCTACCGCCCGACCGCCTGATGCTGACTCCCGGACCCTCCTCGATTCATCCGCGGATCTATCGCGCGATGATGTCGACGATGGTTGGGCACCTGGATCCCTGGTTCCTCAATATGATGATGAACGAGGTGCAGGTGCTTCTGCGCCAGGTTTTCCGCACGGAAAACCGCACCACGTTTCCGATCTCATCCTCCGGCTCGGGTGGAATCGAAGCGTCCATGCTGAATCCGCTCGAGGAAGGCGACGAAGCGCTGATCTGCGTCAACGGCGCGTTCAGCCAGCGCATGGCGGAAATCGCCGAACGCACGCCGGCTCGCATCACGCGCGTCACCGCTCCTTTCGGCCGCGCGGTGGATCCTGAGGATCTCCGCCGCGCAGGCAAGGGCAAAAAGATAAAGCTGATCGGCGCGACGCACGGCGAAAGCTCGACGTCCGTGGCCAGTCCGCTCGACGCTTACCGCAAGGTGGCCGACGAATTGGGCGCGCTGCTCGTCGTGGATTGCGTTTCGACGCTCGCCGGCATGCCGATCGATGTGGATCGCCAGCGGCTCGATATCTGCTTCAGCGGCTCGCAGAAGGCCTTGAGCGCACCTCCGGGACTGAGCCCGATCACCGTGAGCCCGGCCGGCGAAGAAGCGATACGCAATCGCAAGACCAAAGTGCAGAGTTGGTATTTCGATCTCACCACGACGATGAATTACTGGGGCAAGGAGCGCACCTATCACCACACGCCGGCGATTCCGCTGCTCTATGCATTCCGCGAAGCGCTGCGGATGGTCGCCGAAGAGGGCCTCGAAGCGCGTTGGGAGCGGCACCGGTCGAATCAGCGCGCCGCGCTCGCCGGGCTCGAAGCGATGGGCCTCAAGCCATTCGTCGAAAATCCCTCCGAGCGCATGATCACCGTTACCGCCGTTCAGGTTCCGGCCGGCATGGACGGGAAAGCCGTTCAGCAGCAGCTTCTCGATGAATTCAATATCGAAATTGCCGGCGGCTTCGGTCCGCTGAAAGGAAAAATCTGGCGTGTCGGCTTGATGGGCAATACGTCGCAGCAGCGAAACGTTCTGCTGCTGCTCGCCACGCTCGAAAAGGTTCTGACCGATCAGGGATTCAGCCTGCCGGCCGGCGCGGGCGTCGCGGCCGCGATTCGCTCGTATTCCGAATCTCGCTTGGCCGCCGCGGTGAAATAAGCGCGGGGAAGATCGGCATTTGCAAACCGCGCGGCGTCGCATCTGATGCCGGCGCCCCGCACACTTGTGTTGACCACCGCCAGAATCCCTCGTTATGATGATTCCAGTCCTCTGGGCCTGTAGCTCAGTTGGTTAGAGCGCACCCCTGATAAGGGTGAGGTCGACTGTTCGACTCAGTCCAGGCCCACCAGCCTTCGCCCGCAGATGCCATTTCACGTCTACGTCCTACAGAGCCAATCGACGGGCCGGTATTACGTCGGCCACACCGAGAACCTGCAAAAACGCATCTTTGAGCACAACAACGGCCGGACCAACTCCATCCGAAATCGTGGCCCGTGGGCGCTGGTTTATTCGGAGGAGTATGCGACGCGCCCGGAAGCGAGCCACCGTGAGCGCCAGATGAAGCGAATGAAGAGCCATGCTTGGCTGGAGCGTCTGGTAAGAGCGTCCCGATGAAGTGAATCGGGAAGGTCGACTGTTCGACTCAGTCCAGGCCCACCAGCCTTCGCCCGCTCAGAGCGGGCTTCGGCTCGGCAAGCCAGCCAGGGCGGACTTACCCACGTCGCGCGTTCCGTTTGGGAAACCCGAGGGCGAAGGCTGTCGCGCCCTAGCTTCAGCGGAGGCGGACCTGCGAAATACGTTTACATTCTGCAGAGCCTGACGGATGCGGATCGCTTCTACTCGGGCATCACTGATGATTTGAAAGCCAGGCTATCCCACCACAATTCCGGAGCGGTGACGCACACCGCGAAATACCGGCCCTGGCGCATCAAGACCTATGTCGCCTTCACGGACGAGGATCGCGCGTCCGCCTTCGAGAAGTATTTGAAGTCCGGGTCGGGCCGTGCCTTTGCCAAGGCAAGGCTCTGAAGCGCCCGCTGCGCGCTGGCCCCGGCTCGGCGACCCAGCCAAAGGCGAATGTGGACTCACCCAACGATGCCATTTGGCGAGCCCACCTAAGGGCGGACTTGTCGCGCCGTAGCTTCAGCGGAGGTGGGCCCTCCATTCTTTTGTTGAACCCTCCCTCCTGGCGGCTATAATGCGCGCGGGGCCGGAGCGGTTTCTTCGCTTGCACACGCCGCGCGAATTGAGTCCCCACGAGAGCCGATCATGAAAACATCCGCCTTTTTTGCCGCTTTTCTCATCGCTGCCGTTTTGGCCGTTGGGTGCCTGCCGGCAGAGGCGCGGCCGCAGCCGACGCCGCAGGAACTCGCCCGCTGGCAGCGCGAAGCGCGCGACGTCAAAATCATCCGCGACCGCTGGGGCATCGCCCACATCTTCGGCAAAACGAACGCCGACGCCGTTTTCGGCATGGAGTACGCGCAGGCGCAAGACGATTTCCATCGCATCGAACTGAATTACGTGGATTCACTCGGAATTCTGGCCGAAGCCGAAGGCCGCAAAGCCATCTACGACGACTTGCGGATCCGGCTCTATGTTCATCAGGCGGACCTGAAAGCGGAATACACCCGAAGCCCGGTGTGGCTCCAGAAGCTGATGGACGCCTTCGCCGACGGGCTGAATTTTTACCTTTACAAGCACCCCAATGTGAAGCCGATGGTCATCACTCATTTCGAGCCGTGGATGGCGCTGGCGTTCACCGAAGGCAGCATCGGCGGCGACGTCTACCAGATCAACGTGCCGATGCTCGCCGCGTTTTACGGCCACGTGCCACTACCGCTGAAAACTCGCGTCGCGGCATTCGAGCCGCCGCCGGAACCCGAGGGATCGAACGGCATCGCCATCGGGCCCTCGGACACGATCGACCATCACGCGCTGCTCTACATAAATCCTCACGTCTCTTTCTATTTCCGATCCGAGCTGCAGATGGTGAGCGATCAGGGTCTGGACGCCTACGGCGCGGCCACCTGGGGCCAGTTTTTCATCTATCAGGGATTCAACCGCACCGCGGGCTGGATGCACACGTCAAGCGGCGTCGAAAACGTGGAGCGGTTCCTCGAAACGGTGAGCAAGAAGAACGGCCGCTACGTCTACCTCTACGGGACGAACTGGCTGCCGATGAAAGAGCGCACCGTCACCATCGCCTACAAGACGGCAACCGGCTTGGCGCACAAAACGTTTACCGTTTATTACACGCAGCACGGGCCGGTCATCGGCCGCATCGGCACGAAATGGGTGAGCATCAACCTGATGCACCGGCCCGTACGCGCTCTAACGCAGGACTGGGCACGCATGACGGCCAAGGATTACGCCGCGTTCAAGCAAACCATGCGCCTGCATACGAATTCGTCGAACAATACGATCTTCGCCGATTCCGAAGGCAACATCGCCTATTGGCATTCCGACTGGATTCCGCGGCGCAGCGACGCTTTCGATTGGACGAAGCCGGTGGACGGCAGCAATCCAGCGACGGCGTATCACGGCCTGCTGACGCTCGCCGAAACTCCGCATCTGCTCAATCCGGCCGACGGCTGGCTCTACAACTCGAACAACTGGCCCTGGTCGGCGGCGGGGCCTGACAGCCCGAAGCGCCAGGATTATCCGAAATACGTGGATCGCGGTACGGAAGAGAGCCCGCGAGGCTACCACGCACTGCGCCTCTTCGAGCACCACCGCGGCTGGACCGCCGCTTCACTCACCGAAGCGGGATTCGACAGTTATCTGCCCGCTTTCGCGACGATGATTCCCGTGCTGGTGAAAGCCTACGACGATGCTCCGGCTTCGGATCCGCTGAAAGCGAAGCTCAAGCGCCAGATCGAAGTCCTGCGCCAATGGAATTACCGTTGGAGCATCAATTCGGTGGCCACTTCGCTCGCGGTTTTCTGGGGTTCGCACATTTACAACGTGGTCGGCGCGGAGGCGCGGGCAGCGCACATGTCGCCCGAGGATTATGTTGTCCGGCGCGCGACGCCGACCCAACTGCTCGGCTCGCTCGCGGCAGCTTCCGACAAGCTCGAAGCCGATTTCGGCACCTGGCAAACGCCGTGGGGCAATATCAATCGGTTCCAGCGGATCGGCGACAGCGTCCGCCATCCGCGTTTCGACGATACGAAGCCGAGCATTCCCATTCCGTTCACCTCTTCCGTTTGGGGTTCGCTCGCCGCGTATGGGTCGCATCCCTTCCCGAACACCAAGCGCTGGTACGCTGATTTCGGCAATAGCTTCGTGTGCGTGGTCGAGTTCGGACCGAGCGTGCGCGCGTGGGCCGTTTCGACGGGAGGCGAAAGCGGGAATCCGGCTTCGCCGCATTTCAACGATCAGGCGGTCCGCTACGCCACGGGCAATCTGCGCGTGGTCTATTTCCATCGCGCGCAGCTCACCGGCAGCCACGTGGAGCGCGAATACCACCCCGGCTCCTGAAGCGCGGATCCTGTAGCGAGGGCGCCGAACTCTTGACGGCGGCCACGGCGCCGTGACAACATACCCCCAGGGGGTATGAAATGCCGAAACCGTCTGCCGCTGCTTGCGCCTGCGGCCTGGAAGGAAAGCGAAAAGCCGCCGGCGTGGATCCTCGCATCAAGACCGCCAATCGCAACCGTTTGCGCCGCATCGAAGGCCAGATCCGCGGCATCGCGCGGATGGTCGCCGAAGACCGCTATTGTCCTGATATCCTCGTTCAGATCGCTTCGGTGGAGCAGGCGCTGCGCGCCGTGGCGCGCGGATTGATGCGGAATCACCTGGAGCACTGCGTCACGCAGGCGATTCGGCGCGGATCGGTGCGCGACGCGGCGGCCACCTACGACGAGTTGCTGGATCTGATTTTCCGCCATTCGCGTTAGGAGACGTGGGATTCGTACCCCTCGAAAGCAGGCACGCCGATGAATGGACACGAGCATTCAACACTTCCCATCGCGACGGGAAACCCGGCCATCGATCCCGTTTGCGGGATGAAGGTGAATCCAAAAAGGGCCTCAGCGAAACTCCAGTATCAGGGGAAAACGTACTTTTTCTGCTGCGCGGGCTGCCGCGCGAAATTCGAGGCGGATCCCGAGACATATCTGGCGAAGCAAGCGGCCACGCGGGCCGTGCAGGCGATCGATCCGGTTTGCGGCATGAAGGTGAACCCCGAGAAGGCTGCGGCGAAGTCCGAATATTGCGGTAATACTTATTACTTCTGCTGCGCGGGCTGCCGAACGAAATTCGAAGCCGATCCGGAAAAATATCTAGCGAAAAAACCGGCAGCGCCGGCAGGGGCGCTGATTTCTCTGGGTGCGCCGGCCGGCCATGCGGCTCCCGCTGCAACCCTGCCGGCGCCTGAAGCGGCAAAAACCGCGCACGCGCATGCCGCGTCAGCCGAAGCGGCGTACACCTGTCCGATGCATCCCGAAGTGAAAGCGAAAAAACAGGAGCCGTGC
>JAKASX010000095.1 GCA_021818865.1 Acidobacteriota bacterium | reverse complement strand
TACGCCGGGGATTTGTGGAGCGTGCCGCGAGCGGGCGGCGCGGCGACGCGGCTGACGGCCGGACCGGGCCTGAAATCCAATCCGAAATTTTCTCCCGATGGGAACTGGATCGCGTTCAGCTCGAATGCGAACGGGAACGAGAACGTCTACGTGATGCCGGCCGAGGGCGGACAGCCGAAACAGCTGACGTTCAGTCCCGGACCGGACATGGTGCAGGGATGGACGCCGGACGGGAAGAACATTCTGTTTAGTTCGCCGCGATACGCGTTCGCGCACCAGGTGGTGCAGCTGTTCACCGTGCCGGCGACGGGAGGGTTCGCCGAGCGGCTGCCGTTCCCGACGGGTTTCGGCGGATCGTATTCGCCGGACGGGACACACATCGCCTACGACCCGACGCCGTGGCCGTGGGGCACGTGGAAATACTACCGGGGCGGAACGATGCCGGTGGTGTGGATCGCGAACCTGGCGGATTCGAGCGTGGTCAAGATGCCGCACACGTTTTCGATCGATTTCGATCCGATGTGGGTGGGCGACAAAATCTACTTCCTGTCGAATCGCGCGGGGCGGTTCACGCTGTTCGATTACGATTTGAAGACGCAGAAGATCGAGCAGCTCGTCCAGAACACGAGCGATTTCGATTTCAAATCGGCATCGGCGGGACCGGGCGCGATCGTTTACGAGCAATTCGGGTCGCTGCACCTGTACGACCTGAAATCGGGACGGCAGCACGAAGTGAACGTCTCGATCACCGGCGATTTCCCCGCCGAGCAGCCGCATTTCGAGAAAGTCGCCAAGCACATTTTGCACGCCAACATTTCGCCGACCGGGCAGCGGGCGGTTTTCGAAGCGCACGGTGAAATTCTGACGGTGCCGGCGGAAAAAGGGTCGATTCGCAACATCACGAATACGCCGGCGATCGCCGATCGTACTCCGGTGTGGTCGCCCGATGGGCACTGGATCGCGTATTTTTCCGACGAATCGGGGAATTACGAACTGCACCTGAAGGATCAGACGGGGATGGGCGCGGTGAAGAAAATCGCGCTCGGAGACACGCCGGCGTTTTACTACGATCCGGTGTGGTCGCCGGATAGCAAGAAAATCGCCTATACCGACAACAAATTGAACTTGTGGTACGTGGACATCGCCACGGGGAAGAACGTCAAGATCGATACCGACACGTATGAATCGCCCGAGCGGGGATTGAATCCGGCGTGGTCGCCCGACAGCCAGTGGATCGCGTACACGAAGATATTGGTCAATCACATGCGGGCGGTTTTCGTCTATTCGCTGGCGAGCGGGAAAACGACGCAGGTCACCAACGGCATGAGCGACGCGGAATACGCGGCGTTCGATAAGAGCGGCGAGTATCTCTATTTCACGGCGAGCACGAACGTGGGGCCTACGACGGGCTGGCTCGACATGTCGAGCTTCGGGCATCCAGTGACGCGGAGCGTTTACGCGGTGGTACTGCGAAGCGATTTGCCGTCGCCGCTCGCTCCGGAGAGCGACGACGAGAAATACGACGCGGCATTCGGCGGGCGGAACGCGCATCCGCAAGGAGCGGAGGAGAAAAAGCCCGCAGGACCCCCGGAAGTGCGGATCGATTTCGAGAATATCGGGCAGCGGATTCTGGCGCTGCCGATACCGGCGGCGAATTACCTGGATCTTTCGGCCGGGAAGCCGGGCGAAATCTTCCTGGTGGAAGGGCCGCAATTCGGCGCGGTGCTCGAGGGCATGCGGCCGGGATTCACGGTGCTGAAATTCGACATGAAGAGCAGGAAGGTCGAGCCGCTGATCGGAGGGGTGAGCGCGTTTTATCTTTCCTTCAACGGCGAGAAATTCCTGTATCGCCAGGGCACGGACAAATGGGGCATCGCGCCGACGGCGAAGCCCGTCAAGCCGGGCGAGGGCTTGCTGCGCATGGACCAGATGAGCGTGTGGGTGGTGCCGAAGGAAGAATGGAACCAGATGTACCACGAGGTGTGGCGCATCGAGAGCACCTTCTTCTACGACAAAAACCTGCACGGGCTCGATCTGCCGAAGACGGAAGCCGAATACGCGCGGTTTTTGCCGGGCATCGCGAGCAGGAACGATTTGAATTACCTCTTCAACCAGATGCTGGCGCAGATCAACGTAGGGCATATGTTCGTGCGCGGCGGCGACATGCCGGAAACGCCGCACGTGAGCGTGGGATTGCTCGGCGCGGATTACACGGTGGACCACGACCGGTACCGCTTCTCGCGCGTCTTTTCGGGCGAGAACTGGAATCCGGAACTGCACGCGCCGCTGACGCAGCCGGGCGTGAACGTGAAGGCGGGCGAATACCTGCTGGCGGTGAACGGACAGCAGGTGTACGCGAGCCGAGACGTTTACAGTTATTTCCTCGACACCGTGGGCAAGCAGGTAGTGCTGACGGTGGGGCCGAATCCCGATATGACGGGATCGCGCGAGGTGACCGTGGTGCCAATCGCGAGCGAAGCGGGGCTGCGCAACCGCGCGTGGATCCGGCACAACATTCACGAAGTGGACAGGCTGAGCGACGGCGAACTGGCCTACGTTTACCTGCCGGATACCGCTGGCGGAGGGTATTCGAATTTCAATCGCTACTTCTTTGCGCAAGTGGGCAAGGAAGGCGCGGTGATCGACGAGCGCTACAACACCGGAGGAACGGCGGCCGACTACATCATCGAATACCTGCAGCGGAAGCTGTGGAACTATTGGTACACGCGGTACGGGAAAATCTTTACCACGCCGCTCGACGCCATCTACGGGCCGAAAGTGCTGATCATCAATCAGTACTCGGGATCGGGCGGCGACGCGTTTCCGTGGTATTTCCGCCACACCAAGCTCGGCCCGCTCGTCGGCGAACGCACCTGGGGCGGACTCGTGGGCATTTACGATTATCCGCCGCTGATGGACGGCGGGTCGGTGACGGCGCCGCGCGTCGCGTTCTTCGATACGCAGGGACAGTGGTACGTCGAAAACCACGGCGTGCCGCCGGATATTCGCGTGTCGATGGATCCGGCCGAGTGGCGCAAGGGGCAGGACAGCCAATTGGATCGAGCGGTGCAGGTGGCGCTGCAACTGCTGAAGGAGAATCCGCCGAAGAAACCGGTGCTGCCGCCCTTCCCGAACTATTCGGGCAAACCGTAACCGCGGCGAAAGCCGCAAGGAACAACGAGCCGGCGCGTTCCCCAAACGGGGAACGCGCCGATTTTCTTTGGAGGACCGTTTATGCGGTTTCCGCCGATGTCGGGTGTGCGTGCCGCTCTTGCTCAGTGCACGGCGACGGGCAGATCGATGTAGGAGGCGTAGTAGCGCGAGCGATAGATGCGCTGCGTGGCCTGCTGATAATCGGAAGCTTTCGCTTCGAAAATATTCGGCACGAATTTCTGCGGATTGCGGTCGTAGAGCGGGAACCAGGTGCTCTGGATCTGCACCATGATGCGGTGCCCCTTCAGGAACGTGTGATTGTTCGTGTGGAGATCGATGACGTAGCGCGTGACTTTGTTGGGCACGATCGGCGAGGGATGCACGTAGCTCTTGCGGAAGCGGCCGCGGAAAATTTCGTCGGCAATCATTAGCTGATATCCGCTCATCGGCATGCGGGCGAGCAGCGCCTTCTCTTGCCGGACCGCGTCGGACTGCGGGTCGGCGACGGCTTTGGCTTCGAGCGCCTGCATTTCGAGCAGGTCCTGCGGATAGCGTTCGGGATAGACGTCGATGAGTTTCACCACCCAATCGCTGTCGCTGCCGGTGGTTGCGGCGTAGAGGTGGGCGACGATGTCTCCGCTCACCGTGACGTCGTGAGTGAGGACCGGGGTTTCCCATGTAGCCACATCGGGCCGCTCGTAGACGAAGCGCTGATCCTCGACGAGCCAGGTGTACCAATGGCTCCCGGGACCGTAGGTTTCCTGCACGGGGCGATGGCGATAGGGCACGGGATGGGCGGGATCGGAGATGTAGCTGTCGTAGGCGCGAGGGCCGGATTGCTCGGGCGGCGCGAAGGCGAGTCGGGCGTCGCTGCGCAAATAGAGCTTGCGATGAACGATGCCGCTGACTGGCGGCCAGGCGGAATAGTTCTCCCAGCGATTCGTGCCGGTCTGGAACGTGAGCGCTTTTTTGACGGGCAATTGGCCCTCGCCCTTGAGCCAATAGGCGAACCACGCGGCCTGGATTTTGCGCCGGAAATACTGGCTGGTGGGCGAATCGAACTGGATGGGGCCGAGATGCGTGCCCAAGCCGCGCGCCCAGCCGCCGTGGTTCCACGGGCCGACCACGAGATAGTTGTCGTGATGGACGTCGTGCAACTCGGAAGCTTCGTAGATGCGGACCGGGCCCCAGAAATCTTCCTGATCCCACCAGCCGGCGACGTTGAGATTCGGCACGGTAAGCGTGAGGCGCTCGAAATAGGGCCAGACGGCCTGGCGCTGCCAAAACGCGTCGTAATTCGGATGGTGAACGAAATCTTCCCACGTGGGCACGCGGCCGTGGAGATAGAGGCGATCGACGTTCGAAAGCGGGCCGAGGCGCAAGTACCAATCGAAGGTGTCGTAGCGGTCGAAGGGAAACAGGTAATCTTCCTTGCCCGTTTCCATCATCGCGGCGTATTCGAAGCCGTAGCTCAGGCGAAAGGCGCCGTTGTGGTGGAAATCGTCGCCGAGAAACATATCGGCGGGCGAAGCCTGCTCGGAAGCGGCCTTGAGAGCGGGATTGGGATGGAGCAGCGCCATCGCGGTCAGCCAGCCGCCGTAGGAAATGCCGAGCATGCCGGCGCGGCCGTTGTTATCAGGAACATTTTTCAGCAGCCAGGAAATCGTGTCGTAGGTATCGGTGCCTTCGTCAATGCAGCCGGGGCGTAGCGGCTCGCAGGGAGGGCGATTCATGACGAATTTCCCTTCGGATTTGTAACGGCCGCGAATGTCCTGAAAGACGAAGATGTAGCCGCCATCGGCGAACATGGCGCGATACATATTGAGCAGGCGCGAATAGCCGTCCGAGCCGTCGCTGAGGCCATAGGGCGTGCGCGTGATCAGGAACGGGAGCGGGGCGGACTGGTTGCGAGGCGTGTAAATCTCCGTGTGCAGGCGGATGCCGTCGCGCATCGGAATCATGACGTCGCGCTTGGTGAAAAGTTGCGCGAGCGTGGGCTGCTGCTGCGCATCGGTGCGCGCGGCCAGGCGCGGCCAGAGCGCAAGGGCGAACGGCGTGGCGGCGAGCAGGGCAAGCATTCGCGTCCAACGAGACATGGCGTCACTCCCGGCGGAGGGTTGCGGCGCGCGGACGGTGCCGCACGCCGAAGGCGCTCACCATATCACATCTTTTCAGTTTCGAGAGCGGCGACGCGGCGCTGGAGCACGAGGGCGATTTCCTCGGGGTCGGTTCCGGGGTCGAAACGGAGCGGGTCGCCGAACGTCACGCGGATCTGATGCGGCCGGGCCGTTTTCCGGCGCGCCTGGCGCAAGGCGAACAGGCCGTCGAGACGGACGGGAACGACGGGAAGCGAGAGACCGTTCACGAGCAGGCCGATTCCGGCGCGAAACGGCTGGATGCTGCCATCGCGGGTGAGGCCGCCCTCGGGAAAAACGAGCAGATTGTAGCCGCGTTCGGCGGATTCGCCGGCGAAAGCGAAGCTTTCGCGGAAGCCGGCGCGCTGCGGCAGCGGGAAGACGTTGAAGAGCGCGACGACGAGAGCGTAGAGCGTGCGCTGGTACCAGCGATACAGGAAATTGCGTTCGCGCGGCGCGTGACGCATCGCGGCAAGGCGCTCGCCCACCATCGCCGTTGCCAGCCGGTTCCGGAATCGAGCGGGCAGCGCCGCCAGAACGAATCCGATGTCGATGCTCGTTACGTGATTCGAGACGAAAAGGACGGAGCCATGAAGATTTTTGAGGCGGTCGCGGCCGAGGATTTTCGGATAGCCGAGCAGCAGGGTGGCCGGCCAGGACAATAAATAATAGATGGCGAAACGGAGCCAGGTGACGGGCCAGAGCTGCGCCCAGCGCGGATAGACGTAGTCGGTGCGGCGGGCGGAGGGTTCGCGCAGCATGCGCTCGAGTTCGCCGACCGTGGTGGCTTCGGTGAACTGACTTTCGTTGAGCTCGACCTGATAACGGTCCTCGATCGCGGCCATGAGTTCGACGCGCTCGATCGAACTGAGGTTCAGATCGCGGGCGAGATTCGATTCGGCGGCAAGCGGGCCGACGGGACGGCCCGTGATTCGGGCGATGAGTTCGGTGATGCCTCCGCCGGCGGCGGGGACGGCGGCCGATTCTGGCGCGGCGGAAACGCCGAGCGCGGCGCGCACGACCGGCTCGATTTTGTGGAGTTGGGGTTTGCGCGTGGGCGTGCGCGGGAAATCGTCCTCGGGCCAGACGTGCCAGCGGCGAATCTGCTGATGATCGGCAAGATTGCGATTAGCGGCGCGGACGGCGGATTCAGCCGCGGCGGGGGCCGGTTCGCGGAGCAGAAGGACGGCGCAAGGCTCGGCATTGGCGTCGCAGGCGATTCCGATCACGACGGCATCGCGCACCTCGGGCTGCTTGCGGAGAGCGGCCTCGAGGTCTTCGGGATAGACGTTCATTCCGGCGGGCGTGACGATCACGTTTTTGCGTCGGCCCTTGAAATAGAGATTTCCCGCGGCATCGGCGACGCCGAGGTCGCCGGTGTGGAACCAGCCCTCGTCGCCGGCGACCGGCTCGATCGTCGCGCCGCGCCCGGCCCAATAGCCTTTCGCGACGCTCTCGCCGCGAACGAGAATTTCGCCGGTTTCCGAGAGCTTGATTTCGCGGCCGGCGAGCGTCTTGCCGATCGAGCCACGGGCAAGCTGGAAAGGATGCTGGACGGTTACGAGCGAAGCGGTTTCGGTGAGGCCGTAGCCCTGAATCACGGCGTAGCCGAGCCGCGTCCAGAATTCCTCGACGCCTTCCGAAAGCGCGGCGCCGCCGGAAATCAGCGCCCAGAATTTCCAGCCGAAGCGGCGGCGAACGCGGCGGAATCGCCACCAGCGGAGGAGAAAATGCTCGTGCGCGGAGCGGGCGTAATCGCGGCGGAAACGGTCGATCCGGCCGGCGGCTTCGAGGTCGCGCTGGATTTTGTCGCGCAGGCTTTCGACGCGGCGGGGAACGGTGACGAGGACGGAGATGCGTTCGCGGCGGATCGTGCGTTCGATTTCGCCGGGATTGAGCGTATCCGTGAGGAGGATCGTGCCGGCGAGCATCGGCGGCACGAAAATGCCCATGAACTGGCCGAAGACGTGGCTGAGCGGGAGCAGATTGAGGAAGCGGATGGGGTGAACCCAGCGCTCGTAACGGAGGTATTTGCGGATTTCGGTTTCGAGCGGCTCGAGATTCGCAAGGAAATTGCCGTGGGAGATGACGACGCCGCGCGGTTCCGAGGTGGTGCCGGAAGTGAAGACGATTTCGAGCGGGTCGTCGCGGGTGAGCGCGACGCCGGGCCAGGGCTCAGCCGGGCGCGCAGCGACGGCGGAACGCAGTTCGTCGAGAATCAGCGTGGGCGCGGCGAGCGTGGCGGCGGGCTGCTCGCGGCCGACTATGGCCAGACGCGGCGAGACCTGCGAGGCGACGCGAGCGGCGAAATCGGGCGTTGCGCCGCGGTCCAAAGGAACCGCAATCACGCCGGAGAGCGCACAGCCGAGAAACGCGGCAACCCATTCGGCCGAATTTTCGCCCCAGAGCAGAATGCGCTCGCCTTTCGGGATGCCGCGCGCTTCGAGTTCGCGGGCGAAACGGGCGGAAGTTTCGACCAAATCGGCGTAAGACCATTTTTCGCGGCGGTAGCCGCGGTGCTGGACGATCGCCGTCTGGCGGCCGTGGGCGCGAAATTCGGCGATGAAATCGGCAAGAGAAGCGCGGCGCATCGCCCCAAGTCTTGCACCTTCCGGGCGCAAGCGAAAGGGCGTGCGCGCGTGCGGAGAGGACGAAAGTACCGAGCGGCCTGTGCCTCGATCGTCAACAGCCGCCGGCCGCGCGCGGAGCGTCGCGCGAGCAAGCTACGCTATTCTGAAACGAGGCGGGCGAGGCGAAGCGTCGGGGCGCAATTTCGCGAACGGAGGTTTTGCGTGATGCGCCGAATCCTCGCCATTTTTTCCTTTGGATTCTTGCTTTTCGCGGCCGCGTGCGTGTGGTTGGGCGCGACGCCGGCGCGGCAGACCGGCGGCGCGGAAGCCGGGGCGCCGAAATTCGTTCCTCCGGAAATCCTGCGGACGGCAGACGCCGCTTATCCCGTCAATTCAGTGGCGTTCGGCACGGTGGTGCTGGAGGTGCATCTGGACACGAGCGGTGAGATCCAGAGCGTGCGCGTGGCGCGGGACATTGCGTCGCTGACGCAGCCGGCGCTCGAGGCAATCAAGCACTGGCGGTTCAAGGCGGCGACGCTCGACGGCAAGCCGGTTGCTTCGGTGCTTCCCGTAGCGTTCATCTTCGTTCGACCCGATCTGTATCCTCGCTACGGCAGCGGCCAGCCCAGTCACTGAGCGGCGGCTCGCGCGCTCGCCCCGCCGGACTCTCCACGCGAGATTCCGCTTGACGCCGGGATCGGGCGCCATGTATAAAATTCCTTTGGAATGAATAAATAACCGTGAAGCGATGCCCGAGCAGAAGGCATTCCGACAGGGACAGATTCTGAAGCTGGTGACCGCCGAAGCGGTTGAGAACCAGGAGACGCTGCGGCGGCGCCTGGCGCAGCAGGGATTGCGCGTGACGCAGGCGACGCTCTCGCGCGACATCCGGGAACTGGGCTTGGTGAAGACGGCGGAGGGTTACAAACCGCTCGGCGCGGCGAGCGCGGCTCCCAGCCAGCCGGCGCTCGGACGGGCGCTCCGCGAATTTCTGCGGGACGTGCTGCCGGCGCAGAACCTGCTGGTGCTGAGAACGCCGCCGGGCGGCGCGCAGCCGCTGGCGGCGGCGGTGGATCGGGAGCGGTGGACGGAAGTGCTGGGGACGATCGCGGGCGACGACACCGTGCTGCTGATCGCGGCGAACCGGAAGTCGCGCCAGGCGATTCAGAAAAGGATCGAAGGGTTGATGGAATGAGCGCGGGAGCGAGCGTTGCGGTGGTCGGCGCGACCGGGTATTCCGGGCGTGAACTGGCGCATCTGCTGGTGCGGCATCCGTCGGTGAAGCGGCCGGTGTTTTTCGTGCGCGAAGGCAAGGACGCGGAGCGGCGCGTGAATTGCGTGAGCGAACTTTATCCCGAGTTGCGCGGGCGCGGCGAAGCGCCGTGTTTGCCGTTTTCAGCCGAAGCCGTCGCTTCGAGCGGGGCGCCGGCGGCGTTTCTGGCGTTGCCGCATGAAGTTTCCGCGGAAGTGGCGCCCGTGCTGCTCGAAGCGGGAATGAAAGTGATCGACTTGAGCGCCGCATTTCGTTTCCGGAATCCGGAGACGTACGCGGAATGGTACCGGCTGCCGCCCGCGCCGGCGGCGCTGCTGGGCGAAGCGGTCTACGGCTTGACGGAACTTTACGGCGACCAAGTGGCTGAGGCTCGCCTCGTGGCGAATCCGGGTTGCTATCCGACGGCGGCGATTCTGGGGCTGAAGCCGCTTGTGGAAGCGGGCTGGATCGATCGTGAGCGCGGCGTGGTTTGCGACGCGAAATCGGGTGTGAGCGGCGCGGGCAAGCAGCCGAAGACGGAAACGCATTTCGTCGAAGTGAACGAAAATTTCCGCGCGTATGGCGTATTCACGCACCGGCACACGCCGGAAGTGACCGGACAGTTGGGACTCGACGCGGGCGACGTCATGTTCACGACGCACCTGTTGCCGCTCGAGCGCGGCATTCTGGCGACGATGTACGTCTGGCTGGCGGAGCCGCGCAAGGCCGCGGAGATCGAGGCGCTGTACCGGTCGTTCTATGCGGGCCGCCGCATGGTGCGGATCTGGCCGGCGGGGCAATTGCCGGAATTGCGGCACGTGGCGCACACGAATTTTTGCGATATCGGTTTCGTTCTGGATCGCGACGCGCGGCGGCTGCTGGTGGTGGCTTGCCTGGACAATCTGGGCAAAGGCGCCGCGGGCCAGGCGGTGCAGAACATGAACCGGATGTTCGGATTCGAGGAGACGGAAGGACTGTTATGAGAATCGTCGTGAAGCTGGCGGGCGTGCTGCTGGATTCGCCGGAGGCACTGGCGAACGCCAGCAAGCAGATCGCGCAACTGGCGGCCGAAGGGGCCGAGTTGCTGGTGGTACATGGCGGAGGCAAGGCGTTCACCTCGACGCTGGCGCGAATGGGTATCGACAGCCGATTCGTCAACGGGCTGCGCGTTACCGACCGGCAGACGCGCGACGCCGCGGTGATGGTTTTCGGCGGGCTGCTGAACAAGCGGCTGGCGGCGTCGGTTTCCGCCGCTGGCACTCCGGCGGTGGGGCTGTGCGCGGCGGACGCGCTGGCGTTTCGCGCCGAGCCGATGTTCGTCGAAGGCGAAGAGGGCGGACTGGGATTCGTCGGCTACCTTTCGGGCGTGAACCTGGAATTTCTCGAAGGATTGTGGCGCGCGGGTGTGGTTCCCGTGGCGGCTTGCCTCGGCATGGGCCGCGACGGCGAAATCTACAACATCAACGCGGACCACATGGCCGCCGCCTGCGCGGAATATTGCCACGCCGACCGGCTGCTGTTCCTGACGGATGTTGCCGGCGTGCTCGACGGGGAATCGGTGCTGAGCCGCGTGGAATACGCGAACGTGGACGAACTGGTGCGGACGGGCAAGGTGCAGGGCGGAATGGCGCTGAAACTCGAAGCGTGCCGGCGTGCGCTGGACGCGGGCGTGAGCGAAGTGAGACTGGTGCCGGGAACGGCGCCGGGCGCTTTGCTCGCGGCTGCCCGCGGCGAGCCGTGCCCGGGCACGCGCGTGGATTCGCTGGCCGCGTGCCACGCGGCGTGAGGAACGATTGATGGCTACCGATTCGCTTCCCGCGACCGCTGCCGCAACGCCCATCCATCTGATGAACACCTATAGCCGCCCGGCGCAAGTGTTCGTACGTGGGCGCGGCTGCTACCTATACGATTCGGAGGGGCGCCGGTACCTGGATTTTCTGACGGGGATAGGAGTGAACGCGCTCGGCTACGCGCATCCGCGGCTGGTGCGGGTGATGAAGCGGGAAGCGGCGCGCGCGGTCCACGTTTCGAATTTGTACCACCATCCGTTTCAGGAGCCGCTGGCAACGAAGCTGGGGGCGTGGAGCGGGCTGGACCGCGTGTTTTTCACGAACAGCGGCTCGGAGACGATCGAGGGGGCGCTGAAACTGGCGAGGGTGCGCGCGAAGAAATTCGGTCCGGAGAAGACGCGGATTCTGGCGCTGGAGGATTCCTTCCACGGGCGGACGTTCGGCGCGCTGGCGGTGACGGCCACGCCGGAATACCGCGAGCCGTTCGCGCCGCTGGTTCCCGGCGTGGACTTCGTGCGGCGGGACGACGTGGCCGATCTCGAAGCGAAATTTTCCGACGATGTGTGCGCGATCCTGATCGAGCCGATTCAGGGCGAAGGCGGAATTCATCCGGTGAGCGAGGCGTTTTGGAACCGGGCGCGGGCGCTGGCCAGCCGGCACAGCGCGCTGCTGATCGCGGACGAGATTCAGTGCGGGCTGGGAAGGACCGGGCGCTATTTCGCGTTTCAGCGGTATGCGACGAAGCCGGACGTGGTGGCCGTGGCGAAACCGCTGGCGGGAGGGTTGCCGCTGGGCGCGTTTATCGCGAGCGAGGAAGCGGCGTCGGCGCTGGCGCCGGGACTGCACGGCTCGACGTTTGGCGGCGGGCCGCTCGCGTGCGCAACCGCGCTGGAATTTCTGGCAGTGATCGAAGAGGAAAATCTGCTCGAAAACGTGCGGCAGCGTGGCGAAGAGATCAAGCAGGGACTCGAACGGCTGGCGGGGCACGCGGGTTTCGTGCGCGAGGTGCGCGGCGAGGGATTGATGCTGGCGATGGAACTCGACGCGGAAGGAGCCGCGTACGTCGACCGCGCGCGCGAGCGCGGGTTGCTGATCAATTGCACGCACAAGCGCACGCTGCGGTTCCTACCTCCGTTCATCGCCGAGCCGAAGCACGTGGCCGAATTTTTGAAGAAGATGAAGCGCGTGCTGGCGCAAAAGCCCGGCCGCGCATCCGCTAGCAAAACGAAAACCCCGGTGTCCGCCGGGGCGCCCGAACCGGAACAAGCGAGGTAAGCAAACATGAGCGTCGCCGCCATTGCTCGGCGTGTTTCCGCCGAAGGACTCGTGACCGGAATGGAATGGACGCCGGCCGAAGTGCGCGAGGTCTTGCGTCTGGCCGGGAAGATGAAGGCCAATCCGGCCCGCTACCGAAGCGCGCTCGAAGGGCGAAGCGTCGCGCTGATTTTCGAGAAGCCGTCGCTGCGAACGCGGGCGACGTTCGAGGTGGGCGTCGCGAGCCTGGGCGGGCACGCGGTTTTTCTGGACCAGACGGGCAGCCGGCTGGGCGAGCGGGAGCCGCTGCGGGACGTGGCGAAGAATTTAGAGCGGTGGGTGCAGGCGATCGCCGTGCGAACGTTCGCGCAGGAGACGGTGGACGAACTCGTGCGGCACGCTTCGATTCCGGTGGTGAACGCGCTGAGCGACCGATTCCATCCCTGCCAGGCGCTGGCGGATTTCCTGACGCTCGAGGAGCGATTTGGATCGCTGGCCGGGCTGAAGCTGGCGTACGTGGGCGACGGCAATAATATGTGCCATTCGCTGATGCTGACGGCCGCGCAAACGGGCGCTGCGCTGCGCGTGGGCGCTCCCAAGGGCTATCAGCCGACTGAAGACGTAGCGAACTGGGCGCGCCGCGTGGCGCAGGAGACGGGCGCGACAATCGAAATTTTCGATACGCCTGAAGCGGCGGTGAGCGGAGCGCAGGCGGTTTATACGGACGTGTGGGCCAGCATGGGACAGGAAGAAGAAGCGGCGGAACGGGCGAAGATTTTCACCGCGTTCCAGGTGAACGCGCGGCTGATGGATTTGGCCGCTCCGGGCGCCGCGTTCCTGCACTGCCTGCCGGCGCATCGCGGACTGGAAGTGACCGAAGACGTCATCGATTCCCCCCGCTCGATCGTGTACGAACAGGCGGAAAACCGGCTGCACGTGGCCAAGGCGGTTTTGGCGACGCTCGCCGGCTGATCGGCGGAAATTCTCTCAAGGAGACGCGACTTGTCCAAGAAAGTGGTTCTCGCCTATTCGGGCGGCCTCGATACCTCGATCATCATTCCGTGGCTGAAGGAGCATTACGACGCCGACGTCGTGGCGATGGTGGGCGACGTGGGACAGAACGAAGACCTGGAAGCGGCGCGGAAGAAAGCGCTGGCGACCGGCGCGAGCGAGTGTTTCGTGGATGATTTGAAAACGGAATTCGTCCGCGATTACATCTGGCCCACGCTGCGCTCGGGCGCGATTTACGAATTCCGCTACCTGCTCGGCACGTCGATGGCGCGGCCGGTGCTGGCGAAGCACCAGGTGGAAGTGGCGCGGCGCGTGGGCGCAACAGCGGTGGCGCACGGCTGCACGGGAAAAGGAAACGACCAAGTGCGATTCGAGTTGACCTACAAGGCGCTCGGGCCGGACCTGGAAGTGATCGCGCCGTGGCGGGAATGGGATATCAATTCGCGCGAGCAGGCGATCGAATACGCACACGCGCACCGGATTCCGATCGAGCAGACGACGAAACAGATTTACAGCCGCGACCGCAACCTATGGCACATCAGCCACGAAGGCGGCGAACTGGAAGATCCCGCGAACGCACCGGTGGAAGCCATGTGGCAATGGATCACCGCGCCCGAACGCGCGCTGGAAAAACCGGCGGGAGTGGAGATCGGATTCGAGCAGGGCGTGCCGGTTTCGGTGGACGGCGCGCGGCTGGATCCGGTGGCGCTGGTCGAGCGGCTGAACGAATTGGCCGCGGCGCACGGTGTGGGCCGGGCCGACATCGTGGAAAACCGGCTGGTGGGCATCAAATCGCGCGGGGCGTACGAGACGCCGGCGGGAACGCTGCTCGTGCGCGCGCACCAGGAACTGGAATCGCTGTGCCTGGACCGCGAGACGCTGCATTTGAGCCAGCAACTGGCGGTGCGCTACGCGGAGTTGGTGTATTACGGCATGTGGTTCACTCCGCTGCGGGAGGCGCTCGACGGATTTTTCAGCGAGGCGCAGCGGCCGGTGACGGGAACGGTGAAGCTGCGGCTGTCGAAGGGGAACGTGACGGTGCTCTCGCGGCAATCGCCCTATTCGCTCTACCAGACGGCGCTGGCGAGTTTCCGGATGGACGGCTACAACCCGAAAGATGCGGAGGGATTCATCAACCTGCTGGCGCTTTCGGTGGTGCCGCGGCGCGGGGCCAAGCGGTGACAATCGAAAAAGGAAAACTGTGGGGCGGGCGCTTCGAGGGCCCGCCCGATCGGGCGTTTCGGCGGTTCGATTGCTCGTTCGGATTCGATCGGCGGCTGTTGCCGTACGAACTGGCGGTCGATTGCGCGTGGGCCGACGCGCTGGTTGACGTGGGCGTGTTGGCGAGCGAGGAAGCCGCGCGGATTCGCGGCGCGTTGGATGAGATTGCCAAACGCATCGATGCGGATCCCGCGTGGCTGGACCAGTCCGAAGCAGAGGATTTGCACGGGTTCGTCGAAGCGGAACTCGTCGAGCGGCTGGGCGCGCTGGGCGCGAAGCTGCACGCGGGGCGCAGCCGCAGCGAACTGATCGTCGCCGATCTGCGGCTGTTCGTGAAAGACGCGGCCCGAGCGGTGCGAGGGCAGGTGGTGCGCCTGGTGGGCGCGCTGGCCGATCAGGCCGAGCGGAATTTCGGCCTGCCGATGGCCGGGATGACGCATTTGCAGCACGCGCAGCCGATTCTGTTTTCGCATTGGCTGCTGGCGCACGCCGAAGCGTTCGAACGCGACGCCGAACGGCTGGAAGCGGCGGCCCATCGTGCGGATGCGTGTCCGCTGGGAGCGGGCGCTTTTGCCGGGTCGACGCTGCCGCTCGATAGGGCGAAAATCGCGCGGAAGCTAGGATTCGAGCGGATCACCGCGAACAGTATCGACGCCGTCGGCGACCGCGATTTCGCCCTCGAATATCTTTTCGCGCTCGCGACGCTCGCGCTGCATCTATCGCGGCTGGCGGAAGATTTCATTCTTTTCGCGAGCGCCGAATTCGGTTACCTGCGGCTTCCCGACGCCTATTCGACCGGCAGCAGCATGATGCCGCAGAAGAAAAATCCGGACGCGTGGGAGCTGATTCGCGGGAAAACGGGGCGCGTGACGGGCGCGCTGGTGGCGCTGCTAGTGACGCTGAAAGGGCTTGCGAACAGTTATCAGCGCGATTTGCAGGAAGACAAGGAGCCGCTTTTCGACGCGCACGATCAGATGCTCGCGGCGGCGGAAATCGCCGCGGGCGCCGTCGCGGCGACGGGAGTGAACGAAGAGCGATTGCGGCGTGCGGCGGCCGATCCCGCGTTGCTCGCGACCGACGCAGCCGATTACCTGGTGGCGCGCGGCGTGCCGTTCCGGCAGGCGCACGAAATCATCGGCGCGCTGGTGAAGGAAGCCGAACGGCGCGGGCAGCCGTGGAACGAGCTTCCGCTGGACGTGATGAAGACATATTCGCCGGTGTTCGAACCGGATTGGCAGCGGGAAATCACG
>JAKASX010000094.1 GCA_021818865.1 Acidobacteriota bacterium | reverse complement strand
ATCACGCGCGGCCCGGCGAAACCGATCAGCGCGCCGGGCTCGGCGATATTCAGGTCGCCGAGAAGAGCGAAACTCGCGGTGACGCCGCCGGTGGTGGGATCGGTGAGAACGGAAATATAAGGTACGCGGCGCTCATCAAGCCGGGCCGCTGCCGCGGACACCTTGGCCAATTGCATCAGGCTCACCACCCCTTCCATCATCCGCGCCCCGCCCGAGCAGGAAACCACAACCAGCGGCGTTTTCGCATCGGCGGCGCGTTCCATCGCGCGGGTCACCTTTTCGCCGACCACCGCGCCCATCGAGCCGCCGATGAATCCGAATTCCATCGAGCAGCAGATCACGGGACGCCCGTTCATGCGGCCTTCGACGGTCAAAATCGCGTCCGCCATGCCGAGGCGTTCCTGGCTTTCGCGCAGGCGCTCGGTGTAAGGCTTCGTATCCACGAAGCTGAGCGGGTCGCTCGAGGCGAGTTCGGCGTCGTGCTCGGTCCAATCGCCTTCGTCGAGCAGCAAGGCGAGCCGCTTCGCCGCGCTGAGCCGGAAATGATGGCCGCATTTCGGGCACATCTGCCAGTTCTGTTCCAGATCTTTTTTCCAGATGGCGGCGCGGCAGCCGTCGCATTTCACCCACAGCCCTTCGGTGCGAATCTTGCGTTCTTCCTCGGGCGGAGTTTCGATGGCCTTGCGTTCGCGTTGGAACCAGGAACTCATTTTTTATGCAATCCTGCACAGGCAACGCAACGATTTGTCATTCCGAGGGCGTCGTTTGCCAGAGGAATCTGCTTCTGCTTCCATGCGGCCGTCGCATTGACTGCGCAAACCTCACTAGTAGTCTATACCTCGCTGAGCGAGGATTCCCTTCGTGTAAGGATGCTTGATTTCGCGCATTTCGGTCACCAGATCGGCCTGCTCGACGAGTCTCGGATGCGCGTTGCGGCCGGTGCAAATGACGTGGACGCGCTCGGGGCGTTTCGCCAGAGCGTCGGCGACTTCTTCGGGATCGAGCAGCTTGTACCCGATCACGTAGTTGATTTCGTCCAAAATCACCAGGTCGTATTTCTCGCTGTAAATCTGGTCGCGGCCGAATTGCCAGGCTTCGCGCACCAACCGGGCGTCCTCGGGATCGGTTTCCGCGCCGCCGATTTTGATGAAGCCGCGTCCCATCGGAAGAATCTGGAATTTGTCGTCGCCGAGCATTTTGGCCGCGTCGAGTTCGCCGTAGTGCCACGATCCCTTGATGAATTGCACCATCAGCACGCGCAATCCCTGGCCCACCGCGCGAAACGCCGTGCCCAGCGCGCAGGTGGTTTTGCCCTTGCCCGGGCCGGTGTAAACGATCAGGAGACCTTTGGGTTCGGCCATGTGCTCCACGAAACGGCTTGCGGGCCGCGGCAAACGTTGCGCCTTTCATACTGAGCGCGGCCACGGGCGGCGTCAAGCCGCCGCCCTCGGGGCATCGGGGTCGTGAGAGGGCCACACGCCACGAGAAACTTACCGGGGTCGCCCGCGCGAGGGTATCATGCCAATGCGTATGCGCCGCGAGAAAATGAACCGGCTAAACCGCGTCCACCCGCCCAGAGCGCTTGTGGCGCCTTTGCTTCTGCTTACAGCAATGGCGTGCGCCGCGCGCGCGCCGGAAGTGGTGCGTACAAGAGCGCCCTCTTACCTCAGTTTCTGGAGCCCGTCCATCGGGTCAGGAGCTGTCTATGAGGTCGAGACGCCCGGACAGCGCAGGACGCTGATAGAAATCACGGTGCCTGGCCGGCAGCAAACGACCAAACACGACGGCTTCTGGGCGGAAATCTCCTCGCAGGCGGAAGGGAACAGCCTTTGGCTGATTGGTAAGGCACGCCTGCGGGTCGATCGTAAGCACAGGCAGCTCGCCGTCACGCGACTGATTATGCAGTGGCCTGGTTTTCCGCCGATGGACCTATCCGAGAACATGCGCGGCCTGGGTTCCTTTGCCCAAGACTTCGTCGGGGTCATCTCAGGCTACCGCGATGTTTACATGCCGCCTCCCGGCGGCGTGGGCCTTGACATTCCCAACCTTACTATCGACACGGAGGTCCGGCTCCATGCCGAGGTCCCGAAGGCAAAAGACCTAGGCCGACAGACCGTTTCCACACCGGCTGGCGTATTTTCCTGCGAACACTTCAAGTTTGCTGGGAAAGCTGGCGAGGTGTGGGTTTCCAAGGCCGCAGCGCCGTTCGGGATTGTCCGGGCAGCCACAAACGGCACGACGATGATCCTGAGTCGCCTTTTCACCGGGGTGAGTGATCGGATCGAAGTGGCCCCGGAGCCGTTTCGGCTTGAAATGCTGCTAAGCGTCCCCAAGAGGTTTGGTGGCAGTTTCTGGGACTGGGTACTTCTTCCCGCGAAACCCTAACAATCCTCCCACGAATCCCGCTCAGCCGGGCGCCCCACGAGCGGCGTCCGCCCTAGCGCAGCGGTGCGCCGGCATGACGCAACGGTGGCGAAATGATCAGGCATGGACGAAATGGCGGAAGTTACTTGCCGAACGAGTGCGAAGCGGCTGGGCTGCGGGACCCCACCCGCGTGCGCCGCGACGGTCCCACCACGGTTTCCGATCCCGCACTCTCTCCTTAGCAACCCGGAATTCTCCCCGCGCCCCACGTAGAACCACCCCTCGCGCTCGCAATCGTATCGCGCGAAAATACCGTCGCATGCAGAAAAAAGGTGGCCCTTTACCCGCACGAAGGAGGAAGCATCACATGCCGAGGCTCGCACGGAGACGAACGCGGCTCACCCGCCCGAGAGGGCCGTAGCTCCGAATTCAGGCGCCGTAGTCCACGTAGAAGAGGCCCAAAAAATGACACCCTGCAAAAATTATCTTGCTGAAACAAAACCACCTACCGGTTTTTTTGCTCGACATGGTGTGACACCCTGCCACGGCGGGCGCTCGGCCCTCCGCCAGCCCCTCGATAAGAACGAATGCATGGTCAAGGAGCAGTCAGTCGTACCGGTTCTGCAAAGAACTGCTCGCCTGCGCGGCAACTGTTCAGGCACCTCCGCGCTGCGCTTTCAGCCGAGGGCGAGTTCCTGGCGCAGCGATTCGGCGATGCGGGCGAGCGCGGCGCAGGCCGAGGCGGACATGGGCTGGGCGGCCGGCGCTGACGTTTCGCGCGCCACGAGCCACAGGCCGGGCCGGTGCGTGTGACCATCCTGGCAGATGGCGCCGGTCAGTTGGGCGATTTCGAGGGAATGTCCGGCGGCTTCGCGTTCGAAGAGCGAACGGGCTTCATCGAGCAAGTCCTTGAATCCCTGGGACGCGAGCAGTGGGTCGACGTCACGCGGGGTGGGCTGTTCGATCTCCTCGATGTCGTAATCAGGCAGCGGCTGCCGAATCGGCAGCTCGACGCTGGCGGTTGGCGCGTTCGGATCGTGATTTATTCGGATGCTCATCTTGGAATTTGTACAACAGTCAGTTCATTTCGGGTAGGGGTGGCCGGCGAGGAGCGCGAAAGCGCGATAAAGCTGTTCGGCGAGAACGACGCGGGCGAGTTCGTGGGAGAGCGTCATTTTTCCCAAGGAAAGGCGCTCGCGAGCGCGGGCGCGCCAGGCATCGGGATAGCCTTCGGCATCGCCGCAGAGGAAAATCAGTTCCCGCACGCCGCGTTCGCGCAGGCCCGAAAGCCAGCGCGCGAATTCCTGCGATTCAAACTCGCGGCCAGCGGCATCGAGCATCACCCAAACGGCTGTCGGCTCGGTTTTCAGGCGATCGAGCGCGGCAGCTTGGCGAAGCTCGCTCGCTTCGACGGGAGCGAAATGCCGAATGCGGGCGACGTAATCCTCCTGGAGCGCGCGCAATTCCGGGCGGCGCGTTTTTCCGAGCATCACCAGGTGGATTTTCATAGGTGCGCTCACAAAAGCGTGGAGTGCCGCGGCGGCCGTTCAGCCCGTGGCCTGCTCGGGGCCGGGCTCGGGCACCGGGATGCGTCGCGCGCTGCGCCAGAGCCGTTCGAGGTCGTAATACTGGCGCGCTTTCTCGCTGAAGATATGCGCGACGAATTCGCCGTAATCGAGCAGAACCCAATCGGCGGAATCGTAGCCCTCGCGATGGGCGAGGCGGGCGCCCAGAGCGTCCATGCGCCGGGAGATTTCGTCGGCGATCGCGTGAATCTGGGGCGTGCTCCAGCCGGTGCAAATCAGGAAGAAATCGGTGAACCCGCCGATTTCGCTCAGGTCGAGAATGACGAGATCGTCCGCTTTCTTATCGAGAGCGGCCGCGATGGCAGCGGCGAGTCGCGGGCTGGGGAGTTTAGCGGTCATGCGCGATAGAGCGCCTGTTTTTCAATATATTCCTCCACGAGACGCGGAACGAGACCGGAGATCGAACGGCCATGTTTGCGCCGCTGGCGAATGCCGGTCGAGGAAATCTCGCTCGAAACCGTTTCGAGCACGTGCACGGTGGTGCGCCGCAGCGGAATCGCCGCGGCACGCGAGGAAACGCGGCCGCGCCGCGCGGAGGGTTGCGGCTGCGCGCGCAGTTCCGCGGGAATCGCATCCGCCAGGCGGTTTACCGGAAAGCCGGGCCGGTGCGCGACGACGAAATCGCAGGAATCGAGCAGCGCCAGCGGGTCTTTCCAGGTTCCGATTTGCAAAAATGCGTCGGCGCCGGTGATGAAAAACAGCCGGGAGGCCTTTCCGGCGAGTTGGCTTTGGAAGCGCCGCACCGTGTCGATTGTATAAGAGAAAGTTCCCGCGCCAGAAGTATCAGCTTCGGCAAGCGAGGGAATGAAGCGCGGCTCGCCGGCGCAGGCGAGAACGACCATGGCGTAGCGGTGCTCGAAGAGCGTGATGGGGCCTTGCGCCTTGTGCGGCGGACGGCCGGAAGGAATGAAAAAAATGGCGTCGAGCCGGTATTTCCGCACCGCGGCGCGGGCGACGGCGATGTGGCCGGAATGGAGCGGGTCGAAAACTCCGCCGAAAAGGGCGATCGCTGGAACGCCTGAGGAGTGGGGTTTCACGGCTGGTTTGATGGCTCCGGTAAGGGTGTTTCCGCCGGCTCGCCGTTTTCAGCGGCCGGACGCGGCAGACGGCCGAGCGCTTCGGCGACGGCGCGCACGAGCTCCGGAATTCCCTGCCCGGTGACGGCGGAAATGCCGAGAAAAACCAGGCCGCGCGCGGCGGCGAATTCGCGCAGGCGGTCGCATTTTTCGGCGCTCGTTGCGGCGTCGAGCTTGGTGGCGACGACGATCATTGGTTTCTGCGCGAGCGCGGGACTGGAAGCGGCGAGTTCGCCCAGGATGATTTCGAAATCGCGCACGGGATCGCGCGGATTGCCGTCGCTCACGTCCACCAGATGCGCCAGCAGGCGCGTGCGCTCGATATGCCGCAGAAAGCGGATGCCGAGCCCCGCGCCTTTGTGCGCTCCTTCGATCAGGCCGGGCAGATCGGCAACGACGAACGTGCGGCCCCAGGGCGTACCGTCGGCGGAAACGACGCCCAAATGCGGCTCGAGCGTGGTGAAAGGATAATCGGCGATTTTCGGCCGGGCGGCGGAAATACGGGAAATGAGCGTGGATTTGCCGGCGTTGGGAAAACCAATCAGGCCGACGTCGGCGAGCAGCTTGAGTTCGAGCCGCAAGCGGCGCTCTTCGCCCGGCTGGCCGGTTTCGAATTCCTTGGGCGCGCGATGCCAGGGTTTCGCGAAACGCGCGTTGCCGCGGCCTCCGCGTCCCCCGCGGGCGACGACCAGGCGCTGGCCGGACTGGGAAAGATCGGCGAGCGTTTCGCCGGTTTCCGCGTCGAAGATGACGGTGCCCGTCGGCACGAGGAGCACCAGATCCTGGCCCGACTTTCCGTGACGGTTCGAGCCTTCGCCGTGGCGGCCGCGCTCGGCGCGGAATTCGCGGTCGTAGCGGAAACGCAGGAGGGTATTTTCCTGGGAAGTGGCTTCGAAAACCACGCTGCCGCCATTGCCGCCGTCGCCGCCGGAGGGACCTCCGCGCGGGACATATTTTTCGCGGCGAAACGCGAGACAGCCGTTGCCGCCGTCGCCTGCTTTCACCCAGATGCTGGCTTCGTCAACGAACACGGGTCTTTAGCACTCATCAGCATACGATAGCCGTGGACGCAAAACCACCGCTCGCCGCGGCAAGGGGCCAGCGCGCACGACGGCCATCCGGAATTTCGTGCCGGAATGGAAAATCAGGGAAGAAGCACGGCGGTCAGTTGGGACGGGTTTCCTCGAGCGGGATGATGTTGATGAATTTGCCCATCCGGCCTTTGTCTTCGTACTGCACCGTGCCGGCGACGCGCGCGTAGAGACTGTCGTCGCGTCCACGGCCGACGTTGACGCCGGCCTTGTAGCGCGTGCCGCGCTGGCGCACCAGGATGCTGCCGCCGGTGACCACCTGGCCAGAGAATCGCTTGACGCCGAGCCGCCGCCCGGCCGAATCGCGTCCATTGACTGAACTTCCGCCGCCTTTTTTATGCGCCATGGCGTCCGCCTAGAGCTTGATCTCGTTGATTTTGACCGCGGTGAAATTCTGCCGGTGCCCGCGGGTGATTTTGTACTGATTGGTCTTCTTGTATTTGAAAACCAGGACTTTGTCGCCGCGCTCGTCGCCGATAACGGTGCCTTCGACGCGGGCCTTGGCCGCCGCCGGACCGGCCACCAAGCCGTCGTCGTTGCGGACCGCGAGCACGTCTTCGAACGTGACGGTCGCGCCCGCTTCTTGCGCGAGCAATTCCACCTGAATCGTATCGCCCGGGGAGACACGGTACTGCTTCCCCCCGCTACGGATGATCGCGTACATGGTACCTCCGGAAGGAGTAAGCGCCGGAATCACAAATTATAGGGGCTGGGCGAGGAACGGTCAATTCGGCGGGGGCCCTGGCCGAGACGGCGCGGGGCCGGGCACTCGTGATGTTGCTGTGCGGGCGCGCGTGGGGCCGTTCAGGGCACGCAGGAAACTTCGTTTTGCTGAAAATACAAGCGTTAGGCGACGGTTCTCTTCAGCCGGCGGCGGCCGGTTCCTAGCCCTGAGGATGCTCTACCCGAGATTTGATTTGGGGTTCATCGGGGGTTAACACGAAGCGGGTATTTCTCTATCAGCGCAGGAAGCTCCGGCCCGCCCTCCGGAGGCTCCTGACGAAAGCGACTCCCGCCGCGGCGCAAACGCACGCCGCGTCTGAGCCGGCGAACCGGAGACGGGGTTCGGCGTTGCTAGGGAGTCAGCCGGCTGGAGACAGCCGGGTTGGTAACTCCCAGATGGACGAGAAGCCCGCTGCGTTCTTACCCCAACCCCTGCCCCGCAGCGGGCTTCCGCCATCAGGAGACGGCGGGGAGACCTATTCATACCGGAGAGCGGTGACAGGATCGAGACGAGCGGCTTTCCAGGCCGGATAAACGCCGAAGAAAATACCCACCAGGCCGGAAACACCCAAGCCCACAAGGACCCAGAACGGGGAGATGCGCGCGGGAAGCGAGGGAAAAACGAGGCGCAAGGACAACCCCATTGCCGCGCCGAGCAGCACGCCGAGCATGCCGCCGATCGTCGAGAGCGTGGCGGCTTCGAGGAGAAATTGGGCAAGGATATTGCCGCGGCGCGCGCCGACGGCCTTGCGCACGCCGATTTCGCGCGTGCGCTCGGTGACGGACACCAGCATGATGTTCATCACGCCGATGCCACCCACCATCAGCGCCACCGAGCCGACGGCAAACATGGCGGCGAAGAGGGCGACGGTGAGCTGCTTCCACAAATCGATGAAAACGTTGAGCGTGAAGACGGCGAAATTATCGGGTTGGCTCGGAAGCAGGCGGCGTTTGCGGCGAAGCAGTTCGCGGATTTCGGCGACGACCTGGTCCACGTTGCCTGCGGAATCGGCCTTGGCGAAGAGGACGTAGTCGCGATTGGCGGGGAAAAGTCTCTCCATGGCCGCCAGCGGCATCATCGCCTTGTTGTCCTCGGCATTGCCGCCAAAACTGATTTGCTTGCTGCGCGCGGTGACGCCGACGACGGTGAAGACCTGGCCTTTGATGGTGACTTGCTGACCGATGGGATTGTCGCCAGGATCGGGGAAAAGCGTCTTCGCGGTATCGTGGCCCAGCACGACGACGAGCCGGCGATGCTCCTCGTCCGTTTCGTTGAACCAGCGACCAGCGGTGAGGTTGATATTCCAGATGTCCTGAAAGGAGGGCGGATCGCCCTCGAGGATCACATTTTCCGCGTCGTGGCCTTCGTGGCGAACGGTGGTGACGCCCGTGCCGAATTGAGGCTGGAAGACGCGCAGACCGGCGCCGGCGGCGACCACATGGGGCAGCTTGGCGATGTCGTCAGCCCATTGCGGCTGAAGGTCGGGGCGATTGAACCAATCGCTTGGCGGGCGGCCCAGCGAGGCCCACTGGAAGCGATACGCCATGATGACGTTGGAGCCGAGCGATTCCACCGAGCCGACGATTTGATTGTTGAGGCCGTTGACGACGGCGCTGACGGCGATGACGGTGGCGACGCCAATCACGATGCCGAGAACGGTGAGGACCGAACGCAACGGATTGCGGCGGAGGGCGTCGAACGCCAGAGCGACCGCTTCACGCAATTCGCGGATTCGTTCTCGCTTCATCGAATCCTCACTCGATATGCAAGGCGTCGATCGGACTGAGCCGAGACGCTTTCGACGCCGGATAGATACCGAAAAACAGGCCGACGATGGTGGACATGCCGAAGCCGACGAGAATCGGCCACAATTCGATCGAACTCGGGAGCGGCGTCACCCAGCTCACCAGCTTCCCCAGCATCACGCCGCAGCCGATGCCGATGAGGCCGCCGACCGCGGAGACCGTCCCGGCTTCCACGAGGAACTGGAGCAGGATATCGATGCGGCGCGCCCCAATGGCCTTGCGCACGCCGATTTCGCGCGTGCGCTCGGTGACGGAGACAAGCATGATGTTCATGATCACAATGCCGCCCACGAGCAGGGAAATCGAAGCGAGCGCGATCGTTCCGCCGAAAAAACCGGAGCTGACGCTGGCCCAGATGTCGAGCAGGGACTGATTGGTCTCCATCGAGAAATCGTCCTTGTCGTTGTAGGACAAGTGGCGCAGGCCGCGGACGATCTGGCGAACGGCGTCGAGCGTGGCGCTCATCGCCTCGGCCGAGCGGGCCTTCACCCAGAGGGTGATGGAATCGCTGGTGCCGTAGCGGTGCTCGTAGGTGGAAAGGGGAAGGATGACCCAGTTGTCGCGCGACTGGCCGAGGACCGAACCGAGTTCCTTGCCGACGCCGATCACCTGACAAGGCAAACCGTCGAGGCGAACTTCCTGGCCGATCGGGTCCTGGCCGGCGAAAAGATCCTTGACGATGTCCCAGCCTACTTCGCAGACGGGCGAAGCGTGTTGCTGGTCGGCTTGGGTGATCTGGCGGCCGTAGGCGAGCTCGACGTTGTAGATGCGGGTGACCGAGGGCGTCCAGCCGCGGACGTTGGTATCTTTCAGGTAGAGGCTGCCGACTTTCACTTCGCTGCCACCCCGACTGACGCCGGCGCCGACAGCGGCGCAGATGTGGCACTCGTCGCGCACGGTGGTGTAATCGATGTAGCTGAATTTCCGACGCTGCTGCGCTTCCAGATATTCCTTGTAATTGGTGATCACGGCGGGCGAGCGGCTGACCAGGAAAACGTCTGTGCCTAGATTGAACACCTTTTCCGCCACGTAACGATTCGCGCCATCCACGAAACTCACCACGGCGATCACCGACGTTACGCCGATGACGACGCCGACCAGGGTAAGCAGGCTGCGCAGCTTGTGCGCCCAAAGGCTATCGAGCGCGATGCGAACGGCTTCGATAAAAGAAATGTGTGCTTTTCCAGCCATGTCCCTGCGAGCATCGTATCACAGTCGGGTGAGCGCGCCGGACTCAGGAACAGATCGGTTGGACGCAGTCTGAACATCCCTCTTGCCGAGAGCGGGTGCGATGGCGTATAAGCGGTCCCGCCTCGAAAAACCCGAGAGCCAATGAGCGCTCAAAGCGAAACCGAAACGCGACCAACCGCTCCCGCCGGTGCTTCCACGCGTCTGTGGAATCCCGACCTGGCGGCGGTGCCGCACGATCGGCGCTCCTGGGGCACTTATAACTACACCGCGCTCTGGATTTCGATGAGCGTCAACATTCCGACCTACATGCTGGCAAGCGGGATGATCGCCGGCGGGATGGATTGGCGGCAGGCGATTTTCACCGTATTCCTGGGCAATTTGATCGTGCTGGTGCCGATGCTGCTGAACGCGCACGCCGGCGCTCGATACGGGATTCCGTTCCCTGTTTTCGCGCGGGGATCATTTGGCGTGATGGGAGCGAATCTGCCAGCGATGTTGCGGGCGCTGGTGGCTTGCGGATGGTTTGGGATTCAGACGTGGATTGGCGGCGAAGCGGTGAACGTGCTGATCGGAGCGCTCGCGCCCGGGTGGAACCATCCTTGGCTGTGCTTTTTCGGATTCTGGCTGCTGAACCTGGCGGTAATTTTGCGCGGAATTGAGACGGTGCGCTGGCTGCAGGGAGTGAGCGCGCCGCTGCTGGTGGCGCTGGGCGTGGCGATGCTGTGGTGGGCGTACCGGCACGCGGGCGGGTTCGGGCCGATGCTTTCGGCACCGTCGAAATTCCACAATTTCGGTGCGTTTTTCCGGTTTTTCGTGCCGTCGCTGACGGGGGTGGTGGCCTTCTGGGCTACGGTGGCGCTGAACATTCCCGATTTCACGCGCTACGCGCACGGGCAAAAGGAGCAGATGCTCGGTCAGGCGCTTGGCTTGCCAACGACGATGACGTTTTATTCGTTCATCGGCATCGCGGTGACTTCAGCGACGGTGGTTGCGTTCGGCCACGCGATCTGGGACCCGGTCGCGGTGCTCAGCCGGCTGGGAAGTCCTTGGGCGGTGGTAGTAGCGATGGTGGGGCTGCTGCTCGCCACGCTGAACGTGAACGTGGCGGCGAACGTCGTTTCGCCTTCGAACGATTTTTCGAATCTGTGGCCCCGGCGCATCAGTTTCAGGATGGGCGGCGTGATTACGTGCCTGGTGGGCCTGCTGATGGAGCCGTGGAAACTGCTGGAGAGCTACGGCAACTACATCACCGGATGGCTGGTGGGCTATTCGAGTTTTCTCGGCCCGATCGCGGGCATTTTGATCGCGGATTATTACGTGGTGCGAAAGAAAATCATGCTGCCGGAGGACCTCTATCAGCGCGGCGGCTTCTATGAATTCCGGCGAGGATGGAACTGGCGCGCCGCGGCGGCGCTTGGCGCGGGAGTGGTGGTGGCGCTGGCGGGATTGGCCGCAAAGCCGCTGACGGGGCCGGACTATGAGGCCTGGGTGCGATCGGCGGCGGAAATCGTCGCGCGGTTTTACGACTACGCGTGGTTCGTCGGATTCGGCGCTTCGTTTTTCGCGTATCTGGGGCTGATGCGCAGCTCAGCGGGCTGGCGCGGAGGCACCGAGACCGAGCGGCGCTGATTCCAGGCGATCGAGATGGCGGCGGATGTGGCGGAGAACGGCGAGAAACATGGGTTTGGTCAGGCGGCCGGTGAACGTATTTTGCTGGCTGGGGTGGTAAGCAGCGAAGAGGCGCGGAAGATCGCCGGGCAACTCATACGCAGCGCCATGGCCGAACGGATACGGCGCGAAGGATTCGATGAGTCCGCGCTCCCTGAGCATCGCCAGGTAGCCGCGGAGGGCGATTGAGCCCAGCGCGAGCACCGCGCGCGGATGGATCACGTCGAATTCGCCGGCGAGATAGGGCCGGCAATTTTCGATTTCCGAGGGAAGCGGTTTGTTGGCTGGCGGGGCGCAGCGGCAGACGGCGGTGATGAAAAGATCCGCCAGTCGCAACCCGTCTTCGCGATTGACCGATTGCGGCTGATTCGCGAAACCCGCGCGATACAGGCAATCGTAGAGAAAATCGCCCGAGCGGTCGCCGGTGAACATTCGGCCGGTGCGATTGCCGCCGTGAGCGGCAGGCGCGAGGCCGACGATGAGCAATCGCGCTGCCGGATCGCCGAAGCCGGGACTCGGCTTTCCCCAATAGTCTTCGTCGCGAAAGGCGCGACGCCGCGTTTGCGCCACCTGCTCGCGGTAACGGACCAGGCGCGGGCATTTGCGGCAGCCGACGACGCGTTCCTCGAGTACGCGGAGCGTTTCGCTTTGGCTGGGAGCTTTCATCGCACCGCAGCATACCGCAAAACGAGGCGTCGCGACGGCATTCGGGCGGCCATTTTCGGCACATTGCGCCGGCGCGAAGGGTGGTCGTAGAATCAAGCGAGAGAGGAGGGCGAACGTCCTCCGAGCAAAGCGCCGTTATGGGGAAGGGGCGGCGCAGGCCCTGCCTCTCGGAAGCCGTTGCACCCGGCCCGAACGCGTTCAGCATAACCGATTCCGAAATCCTGCAACCGGCGGCCGCTCCCGGGCGGAAAAGGCTGCCGCAGACGATTGCAACGGTTTCCGATTCGACCCGAACGACATTTCCGGATGACCGGGACGCGGAGGGCCGCAGCGCCGCGAAGCGGTTCCAGAGCAGGGGATCGCGCGCGAGAACGGCGACGTGCGCCGCCTTTTCCACGAGGCGCAGCGACGTTTTTGCGGCAAGCGAGCCGGGCTTGCGCTAGAAAGACAACGATGAGCGAAAATCCGTTTGCGCGCCAATTCACGCTCGACGAAGCTGAACGCGCACGCCGTTCGATCGAACCGATGCTGTCGGAGGCGATCGAGCACCGGCGCACGGCGCTCGATTTCGAGGGAAGGCTCTCCGCGCTGGCGCAGCGGATTCAGTATTCGGGCGGGCTGGCGCTGCGACGGGCCAAGGCGCTCGAGCTGCGCAACGGATTCGATCGCGCCACGGAAAAAGTCCGCGCCGCCGTCGAGCGGATCGAAGCGATGGGCTGCCTGGTGAAAGATCTGGATTTGGGCCTGGTGGATTTTCCGGGCAAGCTGAACGGCGAAGACGTGCTGTGGTGCTGGCAATTGGGCGAGGATCGCATCCGTTTCTGGCACCGTCCCAGCGAAGGCTTTGCCGGTCGCAAGCCGATCTCTCCGGGAGACGCCGGCGCGACGCCGCCAGTGCAGTAACCGGCCGTCCGGCGCCCGGTCCTGCTATCCGAAGACAACGATCGCGGAAAAGGAGGGCGTTTGAGCGCGCAAGAAGCGAATCGCCTGAAGGATTCCCACAGCCCGTATTTGCGCTCGGCGGCGCACCAGCCCGTGGATTGGCAGGAATGGGGCGAGGAGGCGTTTGGCCGGGCGCGCGCCGAAAACAAGCCGGTGCTGCTCGATATCGGCGCGGTGTGGTGCCACTGGTGCCACGTGATCGACCGGGAAAGCTACGAAAATCCGGAGATCGCCGAATTGATCAACCGCTCGTTCATCGCCATCAAGGTGGATCGGGACGAGCGGCCGGATATCGACGCTCGGTATCAATCGGCGATTGGGGCGCTGGCGGGACAGGGCGGCTGGCCGCTGACGGCGTTTCTGACGCCGGACGGGCGGCCGTTTTTCGGCGGCACGTATTTCCCGCCGGAAGACGCGATGGGCAGGCCGGGATTCAAGCGCGTGCTGGGAGCGGTAACCGACGCGTGGCGCGGACGGCGGTCAGAAATCGAGGCGACGGCGGCGGCACTGGCCGAAGCGGTGGCGAAAGCCGAAGCTGCGGCGAGCGGGCAGGGACGCATCGAAGGGGCGCTGGCGGACGCCATCGTCGCGCAGAGCGCGCAGCTATTCGATTTCACCAATGGAGGGTTTGGCCAGGCGCCGAAATTCCCTCATCCCACGGCGATCGATCTGCTGCTCGAGCGACATCAAGCCACGCAGCAAAAACATTTGCTGACGGTGGCGGAAACTACGCTCGAAAAAATGGCGCGGGGGGGCGTTTACGACCAGATCGGCGGCGGCTTCCACCGGTATTCGACGGACGAACGCTGGCACGTGCCCCATTTCGAGAAAATGATTTACGACAATTCCGAGCTGCTGCGGAATTACGTCCACGCGTTTCAGATCACCGACAAACCGCTGCTACGGGAAACGGCCGAGGGCATCCTGGCGTGGACGGGCAGCGTGCTGGCGGACGCGGAACGAGGCGGATTTTACGCGAGCCAGGACGCCGACATTTCGCTCGAAGACGACGGCGATTATTTCACCTGGACGCGCGAGGAAGAGCGTGCGGCGCTGACGGCCGAGGAAGCACGTGCCGCGGAACTCTACTACGACATCGGCGAAGTCGGCGACATGCACCACAATCCGGCGAAGAACGTGCTGCGCGTGGCGATCGAGCCAGCGGAAGCGGCGCGGCAACTGGGCGTGAGCGAAACGGACCTTCGCGAAACGCTGGCGCGTGCGCGCGTGAAGCTGCACGGCACGCGGATGGGCCGACCGACGCCGAAAATCGATCCGACGATCTACCTGGGTTGGAACGGGATGATGGTTTCGGCGTGGCTGGACGCCGCGAGCGCGCTGGGACGACCGGATTGCCGCGAATTCGCGCTGAAGACGCTCGATCGGCTCCTGGCCGAGGGCTGGGACGAGCGGAGCGGGTTCGCCCATTTTCTGGGCGCGCCACGCGCCGCAGGACTGCTCGACGATCACGTCTACATGGGGTTGGCACTCTTGGATGCTTTCGAGTTGACGCTCGAGCGACGCTATTTCGATGCCGCGCGCCGCGCGGCCGACCGGTTGGTGGAACATTTTTACGACGGGGAATCGGGCGGATTCTTCGACCGGCCGAGCGACGCGGCGCCGCTCGGTGGATTCGACATCCGGCGCAAGCCGTTTCAGGATTCGCCGACGCCAGGAGCGAATTCCGGGGCCGCGATTCTGCTCGATCGGCTCTACGACTACACGGGCGAGGAGCGATACGGCGAGCCGGCGCGGCGGACGCTCGAAGCGTTCAGCGGCGTGATTGCGAATTACGGCATGTTCGCGGCGAGCTACGGGCTGGCGCTGGTGATTCACACGCGCCGGCCGATCGAGGTGGTCATTACGGGCGCGGCCGGCGATTTGGCCGCGTACGAGCTTGAACGCGCGGCATATGGCGTTTTTCGTTACGGCAAAGCGGTGCTGCGCGTGACTCCGGAAACGTTGCGGTCCGGCGCCTTGCCTCCTGCGTTGGCGGAAACGCTGAAGAACCTGGCGACGGATTCGCCGCAGGCGCTCGTGTGCGTGCAGAACACCTGCCATCCCCCGGCGACCGATGCCAAGGAACTGGCCGTGCTGCTGCAAGCGGGAAGCGCGGCGCAAGCAGGCGCGTAGCCTTTGCCAAAAAAATTTTGCCTGGAGGAGGGCGACCATGATCGCACGCGTTTGCCATGGGCGTACGCGCGCAGTCGACGCCGCGGCTTATCGCGAACTGCTCGAGTGTATCGGGTTGCGAGATTACCGCGCGACGCCAGGCAACCGGGGCGCCTGGGTGCTGAGCCGAGCGGAGGGCGACGTCGCTCGTTTCCTGACCATTTCCTTTTGGGAGAGCCGCAAGGCAATCGCCCGTTTTGCCGGCGAGGACGTGGAGCGCGCGCGGTATTACGAGGAAGACGAGAGCTATTTGCTCGAATTTGAGCACACGGTTACGCACTACAACGTCACGGGCGGTTGAAGCGGGACTGGCGAACGGCAGATTGAGTTCGCGGAAATACCCGGTCCGCGACTACAATGCATAACCGGATAATCTTATGGGTACTTTCCTTGTCTTTCTAGCGGCACTCTTCGTTGGCGGGCGCGCCATCTGGGCGCAAAAACGGGGCCGATT
>JAKASX010000093.1 GCA_021818865.1 Acidobacteriota bacterium | reverse complement strand
CGCGGCCCGCCGCAATCGCCTTCGCCACGCGCGTGGTCCAAAGGAGCAGCGCGCCGCTGTAATTTCCCTGCTGTAACAACGGCACGGCTTCACGGCCAATGTATCCCACGAGCCCGTCGGGCAAGACTCCCTCCAGGCCGTAGCCCACCTCGATGCGGTACTTGTGGTCGTTCACCACCAGCAGGATCATCACGCCGCGATCGTTCGTTTTCGGCCCCACGCCCCACTTTTCGGCCAGGTTGATCGAGAACTCGTCGAGCGGGACGCCTTCGGTGGTGTGAACGGTGACGACGGCGATCTGCGCGTTCAACTTCCGGTTCACTTCCTGACACAGGGCCGTGAGTTTTTCCTGCGTTCCGGGATCGATCACGCCGGCAAAATCGCTCACGTAGCCTTGCGGCTTCAGCTGGCGCACCTTTTCCGCGCGCGCCGCAACACACACCGTCAGCATCAACGCCAGCGCGCACGCCGCTTGTATCCCGCGTCTCACTGCGTTCCTCCCGAATCTTTCGCGACGCCTGCCTCGGCCATGTAGCCGCGCAGGTTTCGTCCGGTGCGCTTGCGAAAAGCCTGCAAACCGCGACCTTTCGCCGGGTCCCAAAATTGACAAAAGGCGACCTGCTCCCTTACTCTACCTCATTGCCGCAGAATTCCTGGCGGCTGAATTTCCCGAGGAGCAAGCAATGCCGGCAGGCGCGGCTGTCAAGCCGAAGAAAAAGAAAAAGTCGGTCCTGAAAAATATCCGCCAGACGGAGAAGCGCACCATCGTCAACCGGTCGAACCGGACCGCCGTGCGCACCGCCGTGAAAGAGCTGCGGGCGCTGATCGTGGCGGGCAAGCTCGACGAAGCGCGCCAGATGCTGCCCGAAGCGCATGCCGCGCTCGACCGTGCCATTCAGCAACGCGTGATGCACGAAAACACCGCCAATCGCCAGAAATCCCGCCTCACGCTCGCCCTCAACCGCGCCCAAGCCGCCGCGGCCCAGAAAAAGTCCGCGTAAAGCGGGCGAATCCCGTCTACTTGAGCAGTCCCAGCCGCTCGGACGAGAGCTAGCGGCGGCGGTGCGTTTCTCCGGCTTTCCCGCCAGCCCATTTGGGTCGCAGAACCGTTTCCGCCGCTATGCGCTCTTGCTCTTCGCGGCGACGACGCCTCGGGCGGGTTTGCGGCTGAGCCGCGCCACCAGAAATTCCATCACTGCGCGGTCGTCGGCGCCAGACGATTTCAAGCGGTCGTCCGCCTCGGCCAGCGCGGCAAACGCATCGGCCAGCTGCTCCCGCGTGAGGCCATGCGCGTGCTCGATGGCCGTCCGAGCCGAATCCGGCCTCATGCCGAGATAGCGCGCCGCCTGCCATTCGTTCGTTCCCGGCGGAAGTTCCGAGGCCTTGAGCAGCTTGCGAAACATCCACGCCAGCGCGCCAACGAGGCCGGGCGCCGATTCGCCCTTTTCGAGCAGTTCGTCCACGGTTTCGAGCGCCTTGCCCCGCTCGCCCGCGGCGAAAAGGTCCGCCAATTCCCATACATCCGCCGAAATTTCCGCCACAACGAGGCTGCGCACGTCCTCGGCACTGATTCGGCGCGAATCGCCGGCGTAGCAGGCCAGCTTTTCCACTTCCCCGGCGAGCCGAGCCGCGCGGCCGGCGGTCGCTTCGGCAAGTGCTTCGGCGGCGCCGGGCTCGAATTCGACGCCCCGTTCCCGCGCCAGTTGCGTCGCCAGTTGCGCCGGCGCCACCCCCGCCGCATCCAAATCCACCACCAGCGCATGTTGCGCCAGAAGCTTCGCCAGCCGAGTCCGCTGATCCAGCTTTTCCGCTTCGAACACCAATACCGTAAACGACGCGGGATTTTCCAGGTACGCGCCCAGCGCGCTCAGCGTCTCTTTCATCCGGTCGTCGCCGCCCTTTTCCCACCCCTCGGCCCCCGCGACGAAAATCAGCTGCCGCGGCGCCAGCATCGGCAGCGTCTGCGCCCGCCCGATGATTTCCGCCGCATCTGCTTCCTCGGCCGAAACTTTCGAGAGCGCCCAATCCCGGCTTTCCGCCGGCACCAGCGCCTCTTCCAGTTTGCGCCGGCACAGATCTCGCCAAAACGAATCCGTTCCGAGCAGAACGATCGCGGCGGGCGAACGGCCTTTTCCCAGTCGCTCGATCAGAGCGGCGGCAGACACCTGCGGCATCAGAAATTCTCCAGGATTCCGGAAACGACCTGGGCGGAGAAATCGCGGGCGATGCGGTCCAGGGCAGGACTGCGTTCGTCGAAAAACGTTTTCGGGTCGGTGGAAAGCTCGTACTCGTCGCGAAAGACGAGGTGATTGTTCTGATAAAGGACTTTCTTGGTTGTGCGGTCCTCGAGTTTCACGCGGCCCTCCACGGTGACGAGCATCGTCGTGGCTCGTCCGCTGGTGGCGTCGAAAAGCACGGGAACCGCTGCAATCGAAGTCAGCTCGCCCGTCAACACGGCGTCAGCGCTGCCGGGATCGGGGACGATGCGATAGCTCGTCCGCTCCTCCAGCTGCCGCACCATCGCTTCGGTGAAAATCTGTCCCAGCCGGTAATGCAGCGTTTTGTTGGTGAAATTGGGCACGGCAATCGTGTGCCACGTTTTCGGCAGGTACGCGCCGCGCCCGGCCACGTGATAGCCGCAGCCCGCGCTCACTACGGCCGCGACCAGCGCCACAAAAAGCGCCGCCTTTCGCGGCTCAAACCAGCGATTCGATAATGGACACCGCATTCGCCGCCACCAATCGCACATTATCCGCCGCGCCCCACAGCCAGAAAGCTCCCTCGCGCGCGCCGTCCGGAACGATTTCCCCAAGCGCCGCCCGCGGCTGGCCGGCCACGCTGAGATTCGTCGGCCGATCCGCCTCCGCGCCCCGGACGTCGAATCCAGCCGCTGCCAGCGCGGCCTCGATTTCGGCCTTCCCCGCGCCGGCGCCTAATTCCGCGTAAATCGTGAAAGCATAGGAAAAAAACACCGGCGCCTGCAAAAGCCAAAGCGCCGGCGTGGCAATTTTTCCGCCGAGCGCACGCTCGATATCGCGCAAAATCGCACGCCGCACCCCATCGAGCGGCTGCGTGGACGCCGCGCCGTAGGCGTCCATCAAATTGAACGCCACTTGCGAATCATAAATGCCGCCCGAAACCGGCTGGAAAGAAAGCAGCCGCGTGGTCTGCTGCTCCAGTTCGTCTATGCCCTGTTGCCCGCATTCCGATACCGGCCGCAAGAAAACCGTCACCAGGCGATTCGGCCGGAAACGATCGAGCGCCGCTGCCACCGACGCCGAAACGATCGCCGCCGCCGAAGGCGACCTCAGCACGCCGCGCTCCACGCCCACCGGACGTCCCGCAATGGAATCGAGCGAGGGAATCCACGCCGTCGAGTCGTCGAGCCCTGGATCCTCGCTTAAATCGACCACGCGCGCTCCGGCGCGCAGCGCTTCCGCCGCGTGCCGCCGCGCCATTTCCGCCGGCCCGGCGAAGCACGCGACGTTTGCGTCGCTGAAACTCGCTTCGTCCACGGCAGCGATGATCGCCGCTTCGTCACCGCTGCGCGTGATCGTGCCGACGGCTATATCTTCGTCGAACAAACGAATCTGTCCGCCGCGGAAACCCCGCTCTTCGAGCAACTCGCGCAGGTCCTTACCCCGCGGGGTGCTGGCGCCGACGATCGCGATGCGGAAATGGGAATCAGGAATTGGCATCGGAGGCGGGAGCGGAAGGGCGATGCCGGAACTGGCGCAGCACGCGGCCGGTGATTCCGGTGAGCAGATAAAGAGTGGCGATGGTCAGCAGAACCACCTGGGAAAACATTAGAATTGCGGCGATCAGCAGCCCGATCAGGATAAACGTGACCGAGGATTGCCGCCGCCGCCAGCGAATTTCCTTGAACGCCATGTAGCGCACCGTACTCGCCATCAGCACCGCTAGCAGCAACACCAGCCCGATCCAGAGCAGCGAAAGCCACCATCGCGCGATCGGAACCTGGGCCGCGTGGACCGTGGCCGCGATCATGCCCGCCGCGGCGGGCGTCGGCAACCCGACGAACGCACGCGGCCGCTCGGGCGCCATCCCCTGAATGTTGAATCGCGCCAGCCGCCACGCGCAGCAAATCAGATAGGCGAACGCGACCACCCAACCGAGCCGGTAGATCACGATGGCCAGCGGCACCGAACTCAGGAGCATTCCCCGCACGCCCCAATCGAAGGCCAAGAGCGCCGGCGCCACGCCGAAACTGATCACGTCGGCGAGCGAATCGAATTGCTTGCCCAGTTCGCTGCTGGTGTGCGTCGCCCGCGCCACGCGGCCATCCAGCATGTCGAAGACGATGGCGAGCCCGATCGCCTTGGCCGCGTCGTCGAAACTCACGACGGTGCCTTTCAGCGTCATCAGAATCGCGTAATAGCCGCACAGCAGGTTGCCCACGGTCAGAAAGCTGGGCAACAAATACACGCCACGCCGCTGCCGCAAGGGTTTTTCGGCCGATTCCGCCAGTCCGTTTTCGCTGCCGAGTTCTTCGAGTTCGCTCATGACCATTGCGCCACGACGCTCGAGCCGCCGTGCACGTTCTGCCCTTTGCTCACAACGATCCGCGCCTCGGCCGGCAACCACAGGTCCACGCGTGAGCCGAAGCGGATCATTCCCAGGCGCTCGCCACGCTCGAGCGACGCGCCCACCGGCTTCCACACCAACACGCGCCGCGCGATCCAGCCCGCGATTTGTTTGACAATCACCGGCCCGCGGCCGGTTTCGAGGCGAATCACGTTCTGTTCGTTTTCCATCGACGCTCGCGCGCGCATCGCCGCGTAAAATTTCCCCGGGCGGTAATCCACGCTTTCGATCCGCGCCTTGACCGGCGACCGGTTCACGTGCACGTTGAAGATCGAAAGGAAAATGCTGATCCGCTTTCCCGGCCGCCCGTCGAAGGCTTCTTCCACCACTTCCACCACGCGGCCGTCGGCGGGAGAAACCACCGCGCCCGCTTCGTGCGGCACGTCGCGCTCGGGATCGCGGAAAAAGTAAAAGACGAACGCTCCGGCGACCACCAGAATCGCCGCCACCACATGCCAGCCCGCCAAGCCGGCAACGAGCGCCAACACAAGCGGGGGAATCCCATATTTCAATGCTTCCCGAAAAGCCATCCTTCTCCGGGTCGATGGAGACCGGCCGGATCGGCCTGGTCCAGATGGAAGGCGCCGACGCGCGCCATTCCGAATTTCGTTTCTGAAACTAGCATAGGGTTTCGCGCCCGCCAAGGGAAATCGGGCTCATTCGGATCGCGGGAACCGTCGTCCGAGCAGCACCGCGTCCTCGTCCGGATGGCGATAATAGCGCGTCCGCCGGCCGATGACTTCGAATCCGTGCCGCTCGTAAAATCGCCGCGCCGCGCCGTTCGATTCCCGCACTTCCAGAAACACGCGCGCCGCACCCTCCTGCCGGCCGTGCTCGAATGCTACTGCGAGCAGCGCGGAACCCACTCCCTGCCGCCGCGCCTCGGGCTCGACCGCCAGATTCAGGATTTCCATTTCGTCGGCCACCGTGCGCGCCACCACAAACCCCACCGCCCCCGACGCATTTTCCGCAACCCACGCCGGCAATTCGCCAAGCTGCTCCGGCGCCCAATCCGCCGCTTCGGGCGAACGCGCGGTGATTCGCCGCACCGCAGCGGCGTCGGCGGCGCTGAACTGCCGAATCTTCAATCCTTCCACTTCACTTCCGCGTCGGAACGCCGAACGTAATTCGCATCCAGCACCAGCGCGCTCGCAGCCGTGCCGCGCTTCACCATCCGGAATCCCAGCCGCCCGATTTCATCCGCCAGAAGCCCGGAAACGCGCTCGATCGGGCGGCCGCGAAATGCCGAAGTTTCGAGAGCCGCCAAAATCACCTCAGGCGTGGGCGAAACCAGCGCAAGCGCCTCGGGTAACGCCTGCCGAGCCAGCCATTCGAGGCATTCCTTCGGTTCCAGAACAACCTCTTCACCCCTCAGCTCTAGCGAGCCCTCCGCGCGCAGGTAGACGCCTGCAAACACCTGCCCGCGCCTCGCATCGAGCACCGCAGCCACCGCTGGCGCCGGCGACCTTGCCCGCGCCGCAATCGCCTCGAGCACGCTTACCCCGGCGACCGGCTTCCCGAAAGCTTCCGCCCATCCCTTCACCGCAGCCAGCCCCACGCGCAGGCCGGTAAACGATCCCGGGCCTGAAGCCACCGAGAAAAAATCGAAATCCTCCAGCCGGAAGTTGTTTTCCGCGAGCAAAAACCGCAAATGGCGAAATAGCCGCGAGGAATAAGTTTCTTCCACCGCCGCGCCCACCATCGCCACCACTCGGTCGTCGCGCAGGATCGCTACGCTGCCCGAAAGCGTACTCGTATCAACGGCTAAAGAGAGCATGGAACAGATTGTATCCCATTCGTGAGCTGCGGCCCGCGAGCGCGGTGTGGCGGAAACAGAATTTGCGGATATGGCTATCGAAGCATCCCATTTCGGGGCCAGTTTTGCGCCGCGGGACTGTGGAAAACTGCCCCGGCCAATGCCTCGATTGGTCCGCCCGTGAAATACTCGGATCGCCCGCAAACTCTTGAGCATCAATCAACTACCGGGAGTCCATCGGCCGGACCAGAATGGTCCGATTCTCAGGCTTTTCCTGCTCTTTTTTCAACACGATGCTTGACCCGCGCAACCCATGTGTTTAGAATTATTTACGTTGGCAGGGGTACCCATGAACGACTATAAGATCGGGGACAAGGTCGTTTATCCGAATCACGGCGTGGGCATCATCGAGCAAGTCAGCTTCAGTTACCTCAGTGGACGTTCCGAACGCTGCTACATGTTGCGCATATTCGCGAGCGGTCTTCGCGTTATGGTTCCCGAAACCAATGCGCACAGCGTGGGGTTGCGTCGAGTGATCACTTCGACGGAAGCGCGTAGAATCATCGGTTTTCTCGAAGCCAACCATCACTCGAATCACGCCCCGAGCGACTGGAAGCACCGCTTCAAGGAAAATTCCGAGCGGATGCGCACCGGGTCGCTTCAGGACGTCGCCGCTGTTCTCAAGAGCCTGCTCGCACTCAGCCGCACGAAGCCGCTTTCGTTCCGCGAGAAGAAAATGCTGGAACGGGCGAAATTCCTGCTGGTGAGCGAACTGGCCACGGCGCAGCGTTCGACCGAAATCAAGGTGGAGACGGATGTGGTTCGGGCCCTGGCGAAAGCCAGACTTCAGTTCCCCGAAATCAGCGTTCCGGCCGCGGTCGAATAAGCGAACCTGACGGCTCCGTCGCGCGCTTGCTGGCGCGACAGCCACGATTCGTAGTGTCGCACGGGAGTTCTCTCATCCCCGGCGCTTCCCCTCTCCATTCACTTCCATTGTATTGATTCCAGAGAAATTCGGTCGGATTCAGGCGAGTGGAAGCACCGCTTCCGCGTTCAATTCGTCGCTCGTCCATTCTCCGGCGAGGAATCGCGGATAGGCCGCAGCGGCAATCATTGCCGCGTTGTCGGTGGAAAGCGCAATGCTCGGAAAGAAAACGTCCAGGCCGCGCTTCCGCGCCTCATCGAGAAACGTTTCCCGCAGTTCACGATTCGCCGCCACACCGCCCGAAACCAGCACCGAGCGAACCGCGTGCTGTTCGGCTGCCGCGAGCGTCCGCGTTACCAGAGTCGAAACGACCGACCGCTGGAATCCCGCCACCAGGTCCAGCGTATGCGCTCCGCAAAGCGGCAAGAGTTCCGCCGCGCGTCGCCGACCCTCCCCAAGTGCCTGTCGCCGCGCCTCGATTTCCGGCTTTAGTTCCGGATGCGCCCGCAGATGGTACAGCACGGCCGTTTTGATCCCGCTGAAACTGAAATCGTAAGGATTCCCTTTCATTTTCGGCTCGCCGAACCGGATCGCGCCGGGATTGCCCTGCTTGGCCAGTTGATCGATCACGGGCCCGCCCGGATAGCCCAGCGCCAGCATTTTCGCCACTTTGTCGTACGCTTCCCCGGCGGCGTCGTCGCGCGTCTGCCCGAGTCGCGCGTACCGAAAAGCAGCGGCTTCGATCGCGCCTTCTTCGGCCGGCTCGACGAGATACAGCACCGTGTGTCCGCCGGAAACGATCAGGCAAACGGCCGGGAGCTGCGGCGCCTCGCCGGCCCCCAGCGCTTCCACTATCACGGCGCGCACGTGTCCTTCCAAGTGATTCACCGCTACGAGCGGCTTGCCCACCGCTTGCGCCAGCGCCTTGCCATACGTCACGCCGACGAGCAGCGAGCCGATCAGTCCCGGACCGCTCGTCACGGCAATCGCATCGACATCCGAAAGATTCAGGCCCGATCGTTCGAGCGCCTCGCGCACCACCGGCACGATGCGCCGCAAATGCTCGCGCGAAGCCAATTCCGGCACCACGCCGCCGTATTTGCGATGAATATCGATTTGCGAGGCGATCACGCTCGAAAGGATCGAGCGGCCATTCGACACCACCGCCGCAGCCGTTTCGTCACACGACGATTCGATGCCCAAAATGCGCGCGTTACGTGGCAAATTCGTCTCCGTGCGGCTATGGTAGCACAGGGCCGCGGGACGCCCGGGCAATGCCGTTGCTCTTCAACTCCCTTCAATCCCCAGCGTGCGGAGGGGTAACATAAGCGCAGGGAATTGGACTATGGGTCCCATACAATTCCGGTCGTGGTGGGACGCTGCCTTCCTGCTCCTCTGCCTCCTGCTCTTCACGTCGCTGGCCGTATACCCGGCATGGAGCCGTTGGCTTGTGGACTCCTTTTACGCAATCATCGGCGTGGCAGTGCTCGTTGTCGTCTATCGGGACATGCGCTCGTAGGCCGACCTCCGTTTGACACCCACAATCCAAGCCGCTATGGTGGCGATTCACGGACTCAACCGATGACGCAAAGCGCCCAACGCCCGCCAGTCAGAAAAGCCGTTCTTCCCGCCGCGGGTCTCGGTACGCGTTTCCTGCCAGCCACCAAGGCACAGCCCAAGGAAATGCTCCCAGTCGTGGACAAGCCGCTGATCCAATACGTGGTCGAGGAATGCGTCGCTTCGGGAATCGAGAACGTCGTGATCGTCACCGGCCGCGGCAAAAACGCGATTGAAGACCATTTCGATGCGTCGCCGGAGCTGGAAAATTTCCTCGAACGCAAAGGCCGCCGCGATCAGGCCGAACTCGTCCGCCAGATCAGCAATCTCGTCCGCTTCAGCTACACTCGGCAAAAGGAGCCGCTCGGCCTAGGCCACGCCGTCCTCGGAGCGCGCGATATGGTCAACAACGAGGCCTTTGCCGTCCTGCTCGGCGACGTCATCACCACCAGCGCGAATCCCGCCACGCGCCAGCTGATCGACGTCTACGAGGAAACCGGCGAAGGCGCCATCGCCGTTTCTCCGGTTCCGCGAGAGCAAACGTCGCTCTACGGCATCGTTTCCACCGATCCGCTGGTGGAGCGGAATGGCCGCAAGCTCTACTGGATTCGCGATCTGGTGGAAAAGCCGTCGCCCGAGGAAGCGCCGTCCACGCTCGCCATCCTCGGCCGTTACGTTTTACCCCCCGAAATTTTCGAGTGCCTGGAACAGACGCCGCCCGGCCGAGGCGGCGAAATACAGCTCACCGATGCGCTACGGCGTCTGGCGAGGGAACGCGGCCTATGGGCTTGTGTTTGCGACGGGAAATATTATGACGCCGGTGACAAGCTCGGTTTTCTGCAGGCGACGGTCGAGCTGGCGCTCGAAAACGCGGAATTCGGCCACGCCTTCCGTTCCTGGCTGCACGATCTCAAGTTGTAATCGCGAATCGTCAGGAAGCAGCGATGGCTAGCTGTTCGATCCTTCCTTCTTCGTTTCCGAACCGCTTTTTTCCGCCGGCTTGTCAGCGCCCGCGGGCGCCGGCGGAGGCGCGGAATTCTTCCGCGCGTAATCGGTCACGTACCATCCCGAGCCCTTGAACTGGATCGCGGAAGGCGCGAGAACGCGTTTCGCCACGCTGCCGCACTTGGGGCAGGGTTTTTCCTCCTCTGCGTCAAACGATTCGATTTTTTCGAAGCGATGATGGCAAGAGGAACATTCATACTCGTACAACGGCACGCGAAATCTCCCAATCAGGAAAGTGGATAAGGCCATCCCATGGTACCACGCCGCGCGCCCACACAGCCGAGCCCGGGTGCGCGATTGTGCTAGACTCGCGCGGGATGCCATGACCGAGCCAAGAACAAGCGCCGGAGGACGGCTGTTTCTGGTGGCAACGCCGATCGGCAACCTGGAGGACGTTACGCTCCGCGCGCTGCGTGTTCTCTCCGAAGTTTCCGTGATTGCCTGCGAGGATACGCGCCAAACGCGCAAACTGCTCGATCACCACGGCGTCGCGCGGCCGCTCGTCAGCTATCACGAGCACAACGAACGCGAACGCGCCCGCGAACTCGTCGAACGCATGGAAGCGGGCGAAACGGTGGCACTCGTGAGCGACGCCGGCATGCCGCTCGTTTCCGATCCGGGGCGTGCACTGGTCAATTTGTGCATCGAGCGCGGGATTCCGGTGACGCCGATTCCCGGGCCTTCCGCCTTCGTCGCGGCGCTCGCGACCTCGGGACTTGCCGCCGAGGAATTCCTTTTCGTCGGCTTTCTGCCCGCGCGCACGGGCGAACGATCGCGCAAATTGCGCGAGCTCGCTGGCGAGCGCCGCACCATGATTTTCTACGAAGCGCCGCATCGCCTCGCGGCGACGCTCCGCGACGCCCTCGCGATTCTCGGCGATCGGCGCGCCGTCGTCGCGCGCGAACTAACCAAAATCCACGAGGAATTCCGGCGCGGCACGCTTTCCGAACTCGCCGAATTCTACGCCCACTCCGAGCCGCGCGGCGAAATCACGCTGCTCGTCGGCGCACCGGAAACGTCTGCGGCAGCGCTAGCGCCTGAACGCGCGGCTGGCTCGCTCGCTGAGCGCGTTGCCGAACTCGAGCGACAGGGCCAAGACCGCAAATCGGCATTGAAGCAAGCTGCGCGCGAATTCGGGGTCCCGAAGCGCGAAGCCTATCGCCGCCTCCTCGCCGGGCGGTCCACCAGGCCTCAGTGAAAACGTTTTGATTTCCGGACCGTCCCTTCGCCGGCCACGATTCCCTCCTCCGGCTCCGAATCCTAGCTCGCGAAAAATTGTTTTCATCGCACCTACCCCGTGTAGAATCGCGCCATAAAGGGAGCACGAATTCGCATGGGCTCCCAAAACGGAGCGAATTCGGCCCGGAGGGTGAGTGTCCTTCAAAACTGCTGTTGCGTGCCTGCTGTTTCTCGTACTGACGGCTCCGCGTCGAGCGCAGACATCCCCGCCGCTGACTCGAAGCGAAGTGCTGGTGCTGCTCGATTTCGGGGATGAAAATGGGCGCGTGTTGCAATTGCTCGCGCGGCGTGGACTGGCGTTTTCGCCCGACGCGGCATTCCTTTCCCTGCTCAAAAACCAGGGCGCGAACGACGCTCTCCTCACGGCGCTGGCCAAGACGAAGCCCACGGGCACCGAAACTTCCGCCCAGACCGCCGTTTACCAGCAACTCGCGCAATGTTTCCAGCTCGCACAAAGAAAATCCTATCCGCAAGCAGAACAAGCTTGCGCCGCGGCGGCCACTTCAGATCCGGCGCTCGGGAACTTCGCTCTCGGTGAAGTTTTCCTCGCGGAGCAAGATGACGCCAAAGCCGTCCCCGCCTTTCGCAGCGCGATCAGAGCGGAGCCGGATTTCGCGGACGCCTACAATTACCTGGGCGCTTCCTTGCAATCGCCAGACCTCGAAGGAGCGTTCAAAGCGTACGAGAAGGCCGTCCGCCTCGATCCCGACTACGCAACAGCGCACTCCAACATGGCCTACGTTTATCTGACTCGCCACGATATCGCCCACGGTCTGGCTGAAGCGCAAGAGGCCGTTGCGCTCGATCCAACCGATTCCTCCGCGCGGAACAATCTCGGCGGCGCGCTGGCCGAAGAAGGAAAGCTCGACGCTGCCATCGCGGAGTGGAAGAAAGCCGTTGCGCTCGATCCAAACGACGCCATGCGGTACGCCCAGTTGGGGGACGGGCTGGCGATGAAACTGAATTACCCCGGCGCCGTCGAACAGTATAAGAAGGCTATCGCGCTCGATCCGGGCAATCCCAGATGGTCCGATTCACTCTGCCAGTTCGACATCCAAATCGTGAACTACACGGGGGCTATCCAAGCCTGCCGCCAGGCTATTCGGGACAAGCCGCAAAGCGCTTTCGCGTACGCAGACTTGGCCATTGTGCTGGACAAGGACAATCGTCCCAGCGACGCCGTCGCCAAATGGCAATCCGCGGTGCAGCTTGACCCAAGCAACGTGAGCTACCGCTACTCGCTAACGCGCTCGCTATACAAGGCCGGGCGTTACGAAGAAGCGAGCCAGGCCTGCCAAGCCATGGTGAAAGTTGCGCACAGGAGAAAAAGCGCGGCGCGCGAATACTGCCGTTTGATCGCGAATGCGGAGAAGTCGGCCGCGCGGACGCAACAAAAAACCACCGCGATCGCGAAAAGCCCGTCACCTAACGCCTCGGAGGCGCCGGCCGCACCAGCCGCCGGCAGTTCGACGGGGAGCGCGGCGTACATGGAGCGACTGGCTCAACGCGTGAAGGCCCTTCACCCATCCGATTTTGGGCCGCTCAGGGACAAGGCAAAAAAAGGCGATTCGCAAGCGCAGACGATGCTCTGCCTGGCGTACACGCGAGGAGTCGGCGTGGCCCCAGATTACAAGAAAGCTTTTGCGTGGTGTCAAAAGGCCGCGGCACATGAGTACCCGGCTGGCGAGATCGGCGTCGGCCTCGCGTACATGGCTGGCCGCGGTGTGGACCGGGACCCGGCTCAGGCGATGGCATGGTTCCAAAAGGCAGCGGCGCAGGGCTCAAGCTATGCGATGAATTTAATCGGAACGATGTACGCGAATGCGGTCGGGGTGCCACAAAATTACTCCAAGGCCATGCAGTGGTACCGCAAGGCCTCAGCCCTCGGCGATCCCAAAAGCGACATGGACGTGGCCGTGATGTATTTCCAGGGTCAAGGCGTATCTGCCGATGACAGCACGGGTCTCCAGTGGCTCCGCAAAGCCGTCCGCGCAAACTATCCCTTCGCCGAATTTACCCTGGGTCAAATGTACCAGCGCGGGCTCGTCGTCAATCAAGACGCGGCCCAGGCCCTTGCGCTGTTCCAAAACGCCGCAAACCAGAGCTTCGTCCCCGCGGAGACCGAACTGGGCTGGATATACGCGAACGGAGTGGGCGCGCCGGTGGATTACGCAAAGGCGATTCTCTGGTATACCAAGGCCGCCGAACAGGGAAACGCGAAGGCCGCCTTTGGTCTCGGCGTGCGCTACCTGACGGGCCAGGGAGTGCCGCGCGATATCCAGTCGGCGGAAAAATGGTTTCAAATGGCGGCCAAGGAAGGCGAGGGCGACGCACAGTACGATCTCGGCCTGCTATATCTAAATATGGCACCGGGAGAAAACGCTAGACCCGATCCCTCCAAGGCCGCAGCGTATCTGCAAATGGCCGCCGGCCAAAATGTGGCGGACGCGCAATGTCTGCTCGGCAAACTCTATGCCAACGGTCGCGGAGTTCACAAGGATAGGGTGACGGCCTACATGTGGCTGCTGCTCGCCGGAAGGGGTGGGAATCAGGCCAGCGTCGCGGCAATGCGGAATTTGCGCAAGAAAATGTCCGACAAAGAAATTTCCCAGGCGAAGAAGATGGCAGCCGCTTGGCGGCCAGGGACCGCACGGGGAAACAGTCCGTTCTGAGCCCCGGGATTCGGACAGCCGTTTTTTCCAGCAGGCATGCCATGCCTCGCCGCGCTCCACTTCATATTTCGGGCAGCCAGCGCCGGCCGCGCAGCATCCAAGGAATAGAGAGATCGCGCGGTCCCTCCAGGAGTTCAGGGGCTCAGGAGGGCCCGAAACATGTCTGGTCGCAAGGGACTCATCGGTTCGCTCATCATCACTCTGTTTGCCGGCTTCATTTGCGCAGCACTCGTTCCTACGGCCCGGGCGAACGCGTGGACCGAGCGGAGTGAAATCACTTTTCGCTCGCCGGTGCAAGTGCCCGGCCGCGTCTTACTGCCAGGAACCTATACGTTTCAACTGCTCAACAGTCCTTCGGAACGGAACGTCGTCCTGATCTTCAATAAGAACCAGAGCAAGCTCGACGCCATCATCATGGCCGTACCCGCGTATCGTTTGTATCCGACCGCGCGAACCGTGGTTACGTTCGAGGAGCGGCCCGCAGACACACCCGAAGCGATTCGCACATGGTTTTATCCCGGCATGAATTACGGACAGCGGTTTGTCTATCGGCATACCGCGAACGAATTGGCCATGAAGGATTCACCGAAATCGGCCGCACGCGGGTAGGTTCCGCTTCCCACACCTCGCGCGGTAGCAGGGGCAGCACGGCCGCGGTTTCCACCGAAAGGGGCCGCGGCCGTTCCTTATCCGGGGCCAAAAGCAAGCAGGTTTCGCGGCACCAATTGGCCTCTCAGGGGCTCGATGGCATGGAAATTCCGTACCGTCATTGCCCGAATGACTATCTCGAACGATTTCTCTCCCGCCGGCTCGCTCGCGGATCGCGTGGATGAACTAGAACGCCGGGGCCAAGACCCCAGGCCGGCATAGAAGCAGGCCGCGCGCGAATTGGGCAACCCGAAGCGCGAAGCCTATCGCCTCCCTCTCGACAAGCCACAGGGAATCCTCGCCAAGACAATTTTCCTGTGCCGTGCCCGATCCCTCCGCGACGCCGGCGTTTCGTCCGCTGCAAATTCGAGCAGCGAACGCTACCCGCGCCGCATCTAAGGAAATGAGAGATCGCGCGGTCCCTCCGAGAAAACCAAGGCTCAGGAGGGTAGCATTCATGTTTGCTCGCCATAAACTCTTGGGATCTGTGTTCATCCCGCTTTTCCTCGGCCTCTTCTGCTTCACCTTCGCTCCCGCGGCTCGCGCCGGCAACTGGAACGAAGAAACAAAATTGATCTTCAACGCTCCCGTCGAAATCCCCGGCCGAGTCCTTCTGCCGGGGACGTACTGGTTTCAACTCCTCGACAGCTCCTCGAATCGCAATGTCGTTCAAATCTTCAACAAAAACGAGACCCGGCTGATTGATACCGTCATGACGGTTCCCGCCTACCGCTTGCGGCCGACGGGGCACACGGTGGTCACCTTCGCCGAACGGCCCGTGGACAATCCTGAAGCGATTCGCACGTGGTTCTATCCCGGCATGAATTACGGCCAGCGATTCGTCTATCCGCACACCAACAGCGAATTGGCCATGAAGGATTCGTCGAAAATGACCTCGCACGGGTAGTTCCCGCTTCCCTCACCTCGCGAGCGGCAGCAGGAGCAGCACGGCCGCGGTTTCCGGCAAAGGAAGCCGCGGCCGTATCCATTCGCGGCCTTGGGCCCGCAACTTTCGCTGCGACGATTCGCGGATCATGACGGGATTGAAACGAGGAAACTGGTGTGGTGAGTTAGAAAATGTCTGAAAAACCGGCGCGTCCCGGACGGGCCCTCAGCGGCTAAAGCCGCGCTGATTGTGCCTGGCTTACGGCACGGCTGAAGCCGTGCCCTTCCGGGTGGTGGTGCGATTTCCCCGGAAACTTTGATGTAGGACTTCCGACTCAGGAAACTAGAAGCTATCTCATAAATCACAACAAGTCGAATTAGGCGTTGCCGATGGGCGGGGAGAGGTCCAAAACGTGTTCATGGACCTTACCGACGCCCAGTGGGCGATTCTCAAACCCTTGCTGCAATC
>JAKASX010000165.1 GCA_021818865.1 Acidobacteriota bacterium | reverse complement strand
TCGGTGAAAACTTCCTGGTAGCCGGTGAGGCTGGTATTAAAAACGACTTCGCCGCCACGACGGACGCAAGCGCCCGCCGCGCGGCCGTTAAAGATCCGCCCGTCCTCGAGCGCCAAGGTGGCGCGGTGGTACTGCGAATCGCTCAGAGAATCCTCCCGGCAAATTCATTTCCCGGACTCGGCATGCGTCTCGCCGATCCAACCGAAGCGCCGGAGCGGCCAGTACGCGAAAACCGCCTTGCCATAAATATAGCGGCGCGGGACCGGTCCGAACGAGCGCGAATCGTAGGAATCGTCCCGGTGATCGCCCATCACGTAGTATTCGCCCTTCGGGACAACGACGGGCGGATCGCTTTCGTCGCCCAGGTAGCGCTTGGGCACGTAGGGCTCGCTGATTTCGCGCCCGTTCACGTAAACGTGGCCTTTGCGGATGGCGACCGTATCGCCCGGCAATCCCACCACGCGCTTGATGAACGACTTCGCCGGATCGAGAGGATACCAGAAGACCACCACGTCGCCGCGCTCGATCGGTTCAAAATGATAGATAAATTTGTTGATGAACAGATGTTCCTGATTGGTGAGGGTCGGCGCCATGCTGGTGCCTTCCACGTTCACCGGCTGGAACAAAAACACCACGATAAACATCGCCATCGCCAGGGCGACGGCCAGTTCGAAGAGCCAAACCCGCATTTCCCGCCAGAGCCGGTGAGGTCCAGCAGGCCGCTGGTCGGGCGACGAGGCAAGTTCGCGGGTTTCGTCCATTCCTCTCCGAACGTTCTTTCATTCTATAACATGGACCGGGCATTCCCTCCAACGCCGAGTTGTGTAAATTCGCGGCAGGCGTCGGCAAGAATCGTTTCGGAACCGCGCCGAGTGCGCCAGGCGGCTCCGCGGGGCTTTTCGAATCCCGCGGCGAACGTTACTATCGGCGCGGAATCCGCCATGCGCGTCGCCGTCCTATTGCCAGCCCGGAACGAAGAGGAAGCGATTGGCCCGACGCTAGCCGAAATAGCGGCCCAGCGCCCGGCGCAAATCATCGTCGCCGATAACGGCTCGACCGACCGCACGGCGGAACGCGCCGCGGCGCTCGGCGCAACGGTGGTGCACGAACCGCGACCCGGCTACGGCCGCGCGTGCCTCGCGGCCATGAGAGCCCTCGATCCCTCGATTGAAATCGTGGTTTTCATGGACGCCGATGGCAGCGACGATCCTGCGTTCCTGCCGCGCCTGCTGGAACCGATCCTCCAACAGGAGGCGGATTTTGTTATCGGCGTACGATCCTTTGCGCACGCGGCGTCGCGATCGCTGCCCGTGCACCAGGAATGGGGAAATCGGCTTTGCTCGGCCTCCCTTCGGTTGCTTTACCGGGTTCCCTGCTCCGACCTGGGACCTTTTCGAGCGATTCGGCGCGACGCGCTGGACCGGCTAGGCATGTGCCATCCCGATTTCGGCTGGACGGCGGAGATGCAGGTGAGGGCGGCGCTCGCGGGACTTCGCGTGCGCGAAATTCCTCTGCCGCACCGCCCGCGCCGCGCGGGCAAGTCCAAAATCTCGGGTACGTTGCGAGGAACGGTGCTCGCCGGATCGAAAATTCTGTGGACCATCGCCCGTTACCGCTTTTTCCCTCCTGCTGACGCACCGGGAAAGCAACGGCAGCCCTTGCCGTAGGCGCTACCGCGCCGCGATTGTCCTCTCGATTCTGGAACTGCCGGGCGTATGTTCTAGAACCAGTTTGCTGCTGGTTTCAAATCGGCCACAGTTTGCCGCCAAACAGGCATAGGCGCTTCTGACAACATCCTCTCCAATTCGGGTGCCCAGCCCTGCCCGGCTATGTTATAAATCCCGAACTTGCGGATTCTCGGGTGTGCCTAGCGCCGAGAGGTGAGCGGGGTCCTGCGAGCATGGATGCGCTGGAACTGGACAAAGTCACGAAAGCGTACGACGGCCTGACCGCCGTCTCCAATCTGAATTTGCGCATCGCTCAGGGCTCGGTTTTTGGCCTGCTCGGCCCGAACGGGGCGGGAAAGACGACCACCCTGCGGATGATTCTTCGTATCATTCTGCCCGATTCGGGGACGATTCGCGTGATGGGCGCGCCGCTCACCGAATCCGTGCAGGACCGCATCGGGTACCTGCCCGAAGAGCGCGGGCTCTACGCGCGGATGCCGGTGAGGCCACTCCTGGTTTTTCTCGGCGGGCTCAAGGGCTTGCGCGAAGACGAAGCCAATCGCCGCGCGAAAGCGTGGCTCGAGCGTTTTGAGATCGCCGCGTGGTCCGAGCGCAAGGTGCAGGAGCTTTCCAAGGGCATGCAGCAGAAGGTGCAATTCATCGCGGCGATCCTGCACGACCCGCCGCTCCTGATTCTCGACGAGCCCTTCACTGGCCTCGATCCGGTGAACGTGGCCACCGTCAAGAACGTGATGATCGAGATGCACGACCGCGGCACGACCATCATTCTTTCGACACACCGGATGGAGCAGGTGGAAATGATGTGCGATTCCATCTGCCTGATCGACCACGGCAAACAGCTGCTCGACGGCGATTTGCGGCAAATCAAGCGGGCGTATGGGAAAAACACGGTCCGAATTGAATTCGCCGGCGCGCGCAACGGCTTCGATCTGGCGCCTTTTGCGACCAGCGTGAACCGCTACGGCACCGTGGTGGAAGCCAGGCTGCGGCCGGAGATCGATCCGCAGGAAATTCTGAAAGCGGCGGTCGCTCAGAACATTTCGCTCGCGCGGTTCGAGCTGGTCGAGCCGCCGCTGGCCGATATTTT
>JAKASX010000092.1 GCA_021818865.1 Acidobacteriota bacterium | reverse complement strand
ACGATTTCCGGCAGCAGCGTCGGATCGTACTGATAATCCGGGTGCAGCATCACGATGATGTCGGCGCCTTCCTTCAGCGCCTCGGTGTAGCAGGTTTTTTGATTCGCGCCGTAGCCGAAATTGCGCGCGTGGACGAAGACGCTCAGGTTCAGCTCGCGCGCGATGGCCAGCGTCTCGTCGGTCGAGCCGTCGTCCACCAGGATGATGCCATCCACGTGCTGGTGCGGTATATCGCGGTAGGTGATCCGCAGCGTTTTCGCCGCGTTGTAGGCCGGCATCACGACGACGATTTTGTGCGTGCCCATGCGCTTCGCCTTGTCGCTCGCCGCCGTTTTCACTCCCGAACCGGTTTTCTCCTCGATCGCCATAAACTCGCAAAGTCACCCGGCCAACCCGTCGTAGCGCCAGTCTTTGAGCCTCACCACCCCTCCGTGGTTTATACGGCCCGCTGGCGGCTCCGTCAATTGGTCGTTCCGCAGGCGGGTCCGATGCGGCAACATGCACGCGGCCTCATCCTGCCTTCTGCTGCAAAGCTTCCCGCACGGCTGCGTCCGATCCCTCCGGCTTGGCGGTTGTTTCGTGGCCGGCGCAGGCTGTTCGCGCCACGAGGTAGAGCGGCCGGGCTTTTACTTCCTCGTAGATGCGCGCCACGTACTCCCCAATAATGCCCATGAAGAGCAGCAGCATGCCCGAGAGGAAGGCAACGAGCAGGACGAGGCTCGCCCAGCCGGGCACTACCCGATGGAAAAATATTCCTATCCAGAGCGCGTAGATGGAGGACACGACGGCCAGAACGGCAGCGGCGGCGCCGAGCAGTGAGGCCGCGCGGATCGGAATCGCGGAAAATGCAAAGACCGCATCGGAGGCCAATTTCAGCAGGCCAATCATCCCGTATTGGCTTTTGCCGGAATGGCGTGCCGCGCGCTCGACGGGGATGCCGATCTGGCGAAACCCTACCCAACTCCTCAAGCCCCTGAGGTAGCGATGGTGCTCCCGCATCGCATTGAGCTGGTCCACCACGCGGCGAGACATCAGGCCGAAATCCCCCGCGTCGAGAGGCATGTTGATATCGGAGAGTTTGGCCATCGCGCGGTAGAAGACGAAGTAACAGAGCCGAAGCCACCAGGGTTCCTTTCTCCGCACTCGCTGGGCGTACACAACGTCATACCCCTCGAGAGATCGCGCGACGAACTCCGGAATCGCCTCGGGCGGATCCTGCAAATCGCCGTCCATTACCACCACGGCGTCGCCTGTCGCATGATCGAGCCCTGCGGTTAGCGCTGCTTGATGTCCGAAGTTCCGCGAAAGCCCGACCGCCAGAACCCGCGGGTCGGAGCGCGCTTCCCGCTCCGTGATTTCCCAAGTTCTGTCGGTGCTACCGTCGTCCACCAAAACGATCTGGTGCGGCCCGCCGGCGAGAGGATGCAGAACGCCACGAACCCGCCGCAGCAGCTCGGGGAGGCTTGACTCCTCGTTGTGCAGCGGAATCACGACCGAGATGCGAGGGGAGGTTTTCATGGCTTGCACAATCGTCTCCTCTTTCGCCAAAGCTGGCTCAAGATAGCATAGAGGGCAGCACACTGGGCATATCGCCCGCGGCCGCTGTCACCGCGGCGACACGGACGGAACGCGGGTCCGGCCAGCCCTCCCAGAGGGCCGGGGTCGCCGCTGCCAACCCCGATGAAATCGCGGCAATGCGCCTGGCCGCGAAGCTCACCCATCAATCGTCTCGGACATCCCGGCCCCACTGGTACGCAATCCCACCCGAGCCGCGGTCCCAGGTAGACGCCGCTAGCCAAGTGGCAAAGGCCGCGAGCCAACTGTACTTTGCCCCGCTCGACCGCCGGCCGGACTGCCCCAGCTAGCTGGCCGGGCCACGCCCTGTGCTCAACCAGACGCGGGCACCGAAGACGGGTGTACACTGCCGGGCAGGTTAGGCGGCGCCTATGGCTCTGTCTTGCGCGGGCGGGGGGCCCTGAATGCAGATATCCTGCATAGGGCTGTGGCGACCGCCTTGCAATAAAATTCCCCAACTAGCCCGTTCTCACACCCGCGGAGCGTACGGCCAGCACGGGGACACCCCGCTTCAGAATTCAAGAGGGAGATCCCGTCCGGCATGGGCGTTCCTCGGCCAAATCGCGGCCGCGCTCGATCTTCTTGCGTCGCAACAGAGAAAAAAGGCGCTCCTCGAAGACTGTATCGGATTTATGGGTGCGATAATTACGAAAAAAACGAACGAGGCGCGCGGGCCGCAGGAGATAGGAAAGCCCATAGAATGCACACATGCCGACCAGCCGATACATCGAGATCTCGATCTCGCCAACGTTCTCACAATAATTGGAGGATTGCCTCAGATCCATGAATGTCATCAGTGACGTGAAGTAGTCACGATCCATCCTTGGAATCGCGCCGGTGTTGCGTAAGTAGCTGAATAACTCCGAGCCGGGGTACGGGGAGTATGCATATATTCCAGCGTCATCCACTCCAAGAAGGGCGAGTCGGACAGCCGCCCAGATCGTCTGCAGCATGTCCCATCGCGTCTCCCGTGGAAAACCAATGATGAAGTTACACTTGACGAAGAGGCCGTTGCGCTTTGCATGCCGGATGGATTCAAACATGCGCGGCAACTTGACCTTCTTCTTGATGTCCTTGAGGGTCCGCGGCGAACCGCTTTCTGGTGCATAGGTCACATTCGTGCAACCGGAGGAGGCCATCGCCGCTACCACCTCGGCGTCCATTGCCTCCGAACGCGTGCCGCTCGGCAGCTGCCACGTGAATTTCAATCCGCGGCGCTCGATTTCCCCGCAGAACCCGAGAATCCAGTCTTTCTTGATGATGGCTGTGAGGTCGAAAAAGTCGATGTTCTGGGCTTGGTATGCGTTCAAATACCATTCAATTTCGTCCACCACGTTGCTGACCCTACGCATTACGTAACGCGTAGTCCACATGAGGGGGTTCGAGCAAAAAGTGCACTGGTAGGGACACCCGCGCGTTGCTACGATGGGCATGCTGCGGCCTCGCTCAACGCCGTGCCCCTCGCCGACGCGGAAATATTGTTCGAGGTCGAATAGATGCCAGGCGGGCCAAGGGAGGTCGTCAACCTCGCGGATCCGTTGACGCGTCGGAGTCGATCTCACATTGCCACCCTCGTCCAGGTACTGAATCCCCGCGACCGCATCTACACCGCGCTTGCCGTCAAGCCATTCAGCCCACTCGACGATGGTTCCCTCTCCTTCGCCGCGCGCCACGTGCGTCACTGCAGGGCACGTCCGCAAAACATATTCGCCCGCGGCGGTCGGGTGCTCCCCCCCGGCAAGAATGGGAACACCAGGGAATTTTGCGCGAATTGCGTTAACCATGTCCTCGATGTGCGGCCAGTCCTGCGAAAACATAACGGACACCCCGACCCCATCGGGACGCTCCTCGATACGCTCAAGAATCTCATCGGTGGAGAGCCCGCGATACCGAACGCGCGGGTGGTAAGAGACGCCGATTTGATCGATGCCCTCCCCCAGCGCATCGATGTTCGTAACTTGATGGCCACGCTTCAGCAGGTTTGCACTCAAATAGGCGTTCGCCAACGGCATTGTTACGGGGGCGCTATAGGTAGAAGCGGAAAAGACCGACGGTGGCCGGATTAGCAGTATGCGGCTCATCGAAAATAGGCTATCTCAGCCTGGACCCAGCGCCTCTAAAAGTTGTCAGAGCTGTGCACTAAAAGCATATGCCGCAAGGCCAGCGGGCCGGGGTCCGCCCCGGCCAGTCACCCCCTTGCCCTCCCTTTGAAGTAAACCAGCTCCCAGCAGGCCACGCCGAGCAACCTCACAGCGAAACGCTCGAAGACGACAGGGTCGAAGAACTCAGTAAAATTCCCCCGCCACTCCTCGACCGAACGGCAGAACTTCCCGCGATCCCACCGAGCCAGCGCGCGCGGCAGACCGGGCCGTTGCGGCATGATCACCTCGATGCTATGCAGATGGCCGTCCGGCGTGAGCAGTGTCGCCAGATGCGACAGGACCCGGCGAGCCAGAGGGTTGGCGATATGGTGCAGGAAGCTGTTGACCAATATAAAGTCGAAACCTTCGCCCGACGGAACCGTGAAAGTGGTGGCATCCCCCACGACGAAGTTTCGATTGAACCGGCGCCGTGCGCTCTCGATGTATTTCGGGTTGATGTCTATCCCCAGATAATCGGACCGGGCGAAGAGCCCGGTGTTCATTCCGGGACCACAGCCAACGTCCAGGACGCGCCGCGCGCGGCTGACGTCGTTGTGCGCCAGAATCGGTGCGAACTTCTGGGCTTCGTGCGTGGATTGCCACAGTCGGTAGACGAGTGGCTGTTCGAGCAGCCGTTCGACCGCCCGGTTCACTTCCACCTCACTTCGAACTTCCCCACGCGTTCTGAGTGAGGAAACTTCGCGTCCAAAGCTTCCCTGAGGCCCGACGGCAGGGGGCCGGATGCGGCCCATTTCGGCGGGGCAAGAACGACCTCATTGACGCCGTGGTGCTCCAGGGTCTCCAAAATTCTATACTCGCGGTCCACCGGATCCAGGAAGTCAGGGTCCCTGAACTCCGAGGAAGTCGGGGTCGGGTTCAACAGCCCAGATAGGAAATAAACCTCCGGACAGTCTGGGGTGCAGTAGGTGTAGGGCCCGTGCGCGTGGGCACGCAGAGCGTGAATCAGTCTTTCGTACTCAAGCGCCTGGCTGCCTCCTATGTGGATGCCGCCCGCAGGGGCCAGGTTGAGTCGCGTGAAGGAATACGGCTTGTCAGCGCTGAAGCCTAGCGTATTGAAGAAGCCCGGAGTCCTGAGCCATACGGCGAAGGCGAGATAGAAGAGGACCAGCGCGGTTAGTGCCGGCCGATTTGGCGCTGGGAGGGTCGAGAGCAAGGCGGTTATTGCCAGAATGACGAGCGGGGCGACGTAGCAGAAATAGATCGGTTGCGAAAACGGGAACTGCATGAGCGCACAGAGAACCGCCGCTGCCACGAGTAAGAAAATCTGCTGTTCCTTCCGTCTCCCGTGCAAATTCCCGCGCAGGGACAGGATGACGGCGCCGAGCGCGACGGCGGGGGCCAGAATCGGGAGCGACATTCCGAGCGCGATATAGGCGATAAGGGAGGTCCGCGCCAAGACAAGCGAAACCCCGAGCAGGCCGGCCGCGACTGGAGGGGCGGCCCGGCGTACGGTGGGGCTGCGGTGATAGGCGAGGAGAAGTATCGCGATCAGGGGTGCCAAGCCAACCACCAGCGGAAGTGGAAGGGGACCCACGGCGGCCCAGACGACCTGTGCGCTTGAGCCAAATACGCCCGAAAGCAGGTTTCCAAGGGCACCGATTCTCAGATAATACCCGGCAAAGATCGCCACGGGGATTGATGCGCCACCCACGAAGGGCAGAAGCATCGAAAAAAGCCGCCGTAGCCTCGGCCAGCTCCCACCTGCCGGCGCCTGCCAGGTCATCCGGAGAAGGAGGAAAACGAGGCAGGCGGCGGGCAGTATGAAGTGGAAGGCTTCGGTCGCCGTCGGCCGCTGAAGGATCAAGTCGGCCACCATGGCAAGAAATATCAGCAAGCCGGCGGAGACAAACGCCTTGTAAAACAGGTCGCCATGAGCCCGTGAGGCCGCACCCTGAGACATGGACATTTCGCTGAATAGCAGGAAGAGCAGTGCTGCGGCGATGAAGTAGAGGCCGAAGACGTGAAAGGTGAGAGACAGCCCCGCACAAAAGCCCGCGATCCAGAGCCAACGGTGGTGCCGCGTCTCCGTATAACGGACGAGCGCGAGCACGCCCCACGTCGCAAAGAACAAGAGGTACCACGTGGGCATTCCTTCGGGGTAATTCGGCACGCTCCAGGCGACCGAGAGGAGCGTGACGCCCGCCGCTGCGGGCGGCATCACGAAGCGCCGGGCGATGGAGTAGACGGAAGGCACCCACCCGAGAAACAATAGGAACAGCGGAATTCGCAGGCTGAAAAAATTCGCGCCGAGCAGGCGGAACGATAGCGCGTTCAGATAGGTAAGCCCTCCGACGTAGAAGTCGGCGAAGTCGCGGTTGGGCACCTGGCCCTGGAGGACCCGATAAGCCATCTCGGAGAGGCCGCCGGCATCCATGGGCGACCAGCCGTTGCGCAGGTTCGCCCACATGTAGGCGGCGCTGGCCAGCCATACGGCTGCCAGCACGAACCAGCCGTACCGGGTTTCGTGAAACGGTTCCTCCGCGCAAGAGCCACTCGTGGGCATGGCAGCGGCCTCTGCCGGTTCCATGGGGGCGAGAATGTTGACTGAATTGGATTCCACCGTCGCGATTGGTTGCAGCCTAGGTGTTTTTTCCCAGAACGAGGCTAAGGTAGCACAGGAGTTGCGGAAAACCGCGGGTTTCCTCGGCTCGTGTGTCGAGGAGTTACGGTCCACTTGTCCGCCGGTTTGGCCGAGGTTGTGCGCGTTTGGTTACTGGCGCGAACCGGCCCGGCGTGGCCCTGGCGATTGACGCGGCCTTCGGCAATGGTAGAGTTTCAAACGGTGGTGACGGGTTTCGCCGGGTCGCTCGGTTGCGAATTCGAGGGAACTGGCTGCATTTCCGGCGCGCCGAGATCGAGGATGCGAATACCGAATCCAGAATTGGAAGTCCTGCTCCCCGTGCACAACGAGGCCGGGACGATCGAAGCGACGATCCGGGAGATTTACGAGGAACTCTCTCCCCGCGTAACACTCCAATTCATCGTGGCAGAGGACGGCAGCACGGACGGGACGAAAGAGATTCTCCAGCGGCTCGAGCAGACCTATCCGATGAAGCTCGTGATGAGCGACCAGCGCAAGGGCTACGGCCCCGGTGTGGTCGGAGGCCTGCGCGAGTTGGAAGCTCCCTATCTTTTGGCTCTGGATTCCGACGGCCAGTGCGATCCGAGGGATTTTGAGAAATATTGGGATCTGCGAAACGAATTCGACGTGGTAACCGCCTGGCGCGTGCATCGGCGCGATACCGCCTGGCGAAGATTCGCTTCGGGAACATTCCACGCGTTCTATCAGGCGGTGTTTCGCCTGCCTATCCACGATCCCAGCCTGTGCTACATCCTGGCTCGGCGGGAAGTGGTCGAGAGGTTGGTGCCGGAACTCGGGCCGAAAGTGATGGTGGAGGGATTTTGGTGGGAATTCAACGCCCGGGCGCACCGCCGCGGGTACCGGCTGGGCGAAGTCCCCGTGAATCACCGTGACCGTCTGGCAGGCGAAAGCCGGCTCATCCCCGTACGCAAAGTGCCCAGCATATTCTGCCGCAATTTCCTCGCAGTTTTTCGCGTTTGGTACGAGACGCGCGCGTGAGGGCGCTTCGGAAGAAGCGTTTGGCTCGGAGGGCCGTTGAGTCGGGGGTCATAAGGCCAGACGGCTCCCGCTGAGCCAGATCTCCATCTGACCTCAAATTTGCCGACTGCTTCGTGGAGGGGGAAACGGGCGTCGAGCGCTCTGCGCAGCGCCCCCGGGGGAGGGCCCGATTGGCTTGGCTGGTAGCCATTCAGGACCACCAGGCTCACCGAGTGGCTCCCCAACTCGTACAGAACCCGACCGACGCTCAGAGGAACATCCGAGAAGTCCTGTCCAAGGAACTCATTGATAGTTGGCGTGGGATTCTGCTTGCCGCTAAGGAAATAGACTTCGGGGCAATCGGGGGTGCAGTAGATGTATCGCCCGCGCGCGTGAGACTCAACCACCTTTATGAGCCGGTCGTACTCACGTGCCTCACTGGCTTTGACGAAAAGCCCTCCGGCCCGACCGGGCGCGAGCCGAACGTAGCGGATCGGACGATCCGGCAGGGCCCGTGTTTCGTAAAAATAGCCAGGTGTGCGCAGCCATAAGGCGAAGAGCATGTAGAACGCACATACGGAACCAATCGCGAACCGGTCCAGTCCGGGGCGGACGGAGAGGATGGCTAGCACTCCCAGTGCGACCAGCGGCGCCGCGTAGTTGAGATAGATCGAGGTGGGCATGGGGAATTGCACGAGGGCGCAGACCACGGCCACAGCGAGAAGCAGAAAAACTCTCTGCCGGTGAGATTCCGTGGCGCGTCGCAGAAAGAACGATCCACCGACGGCCAGAATGGGTACCAGAAGCGGGGCGGAAAATCCCACAAGTAGATAAACCGATGACCATTTGGCGCACGCTAGAAGCAGGGCTGCGAGGGCGAGTGCGATCCCGACGCGGACCGCCCAGCGGGAGGAAAACCGCCGATCGCACGCCAATAAAACGACGGCGACGGCCGGAAGCAGCCCCGCGGAAATTGCCAGCGGCGTGGGTGGCGCGCCGACCCACCAAAGACGGATGGTCGGCGTGAGAAAGCAGCCGTGGATCCAGGCGCTGAGACTGTGTTTGTAGGCGAACCAGAGCGCGAAAAGAGAGACGGGAGTCAGAAAGGCGACGACGAAGGGAAGTCCCATGCCGAACAAGCGGCGAAAACGGGGCGCACTCGGTCCGGTCTCGCCCCGCCAAACCATCCACAAGAGCAGCGAAACCACGCACAGACTGGGCAGAAAGAAATGCACGTAGTCGGGAGCAGTTGGAATCCAGGAAATCAGATTGAAAAGAAGGCCGAGAAAAGCCAGCAGGCCGGCGGAAACGAAAACCTTGTAGGGCAACGCCATGCTGGGGGATTCATCTGAGTTTTTGCCGGCGAGCGAAAGTTCGCGAAACACGAAGAAGAGAAGCGAGGCGGCCACGAAGTACAGCCCGGAGATTTTAAAGAGGAGTGACAGCCCCCCGCAGAACCCCGCGACCCACAGCCAGCGTTTTTTCTCTGACTCGATGAAGCGGAGCAGGGCAAGCACGCCCCAAGTGGCGAAGAACAGGTTGTACCAGGAGGGCATCGCCTCGGGATAGTTCGGCACGCTCCACGCGACGCAGAGGATGGTCATTGCGCCCGCGGCAAGCGGGCGCACAAAGCGCCGTGCGATGAAGTAGACCGACGGCACCCAGCCGACGAAAAAGAGAAATAGCGGAATGCGCATGCTGAAAAGATTCACCCCAAAGAAGCGAAGGGCGAGAGCGTTGAGATACGTCAATCCGCCGGTGTATTCCTCAACAAAATCGCGAAACGGCACTTGCCCATGAAGAACGCGGTCGGCCATTTGTGCGAGAGCCCCCGCATCCAGACCTGCCCAGCCGTAGCGCAGGCGCGTGGCCAAGTAGACGGTGGACGCCACCCATACCGCAGCCAAAACCAGCCGTCCGCCGCGACTTTCGCGGAACGGTTGTGTCCCCGAAAGGTCCGAGCCGGGGACGCCGCAAACTCCGGCCGTCGACTCCTGGGTTACCGTTTCCATCTCACCTCGAAATGGCCGTCCGTGGCCGATTCCGGATAGCGGGCGTCGAGAGCGGCCTTCAGGCCGGGAGACGGCGACCCGGAAAGCAGAGGGTTCGGCGGTGCAAGAACGACCAGACTAACTCGGTGGCCGGCCAAGGTGTTGAGCAGGCGGATTTCGCGCGCTGCAGGGTCGAGAAAATCAGGATCGAGAAAATCGTAGATCGTTTTCGTCGGGTTACGGTAGCCGGAGAGAAAATAGACCTCCGGACAATCGGGCGTGCAATAAATGAACCGGCCGCGGGCATGTTCGTGAATCAGATGGACCAGATTTTCGAATTCAGGCACCTCGCCCGCCGGCACTTGTAATCCGCCCACGCGGGGAAGATCGAGCGAGGAAAGCGTTAAAGGATCGTGCGGGCCCACGCGCATAGTGATGAAATATACGGGCGTGTGCAACCAAACGGCAAAGAGGAAATAGAACGAAAGAAGAGCCGCCATTGGCACCGTGCGCGCACGCGGCACGGCGGAAAGAACCGCCAGCATCGCCAGAACCACCAGCGGAACCACGTAACCGAAATACGCGGGCGAGCCATAGGGAAACTGAACGAGGGCACAGACAATAGCAACCGCCGACACGAGAAAAATTTTATCCTTTGCCGGAGCTCTGAGAGACGGCAGGCGCAACAGGCAGACGGGCGCGGCCAGGGCAAGCAGCGGAATCGCCATCGGGAGGGACAAGCCAAGCAACTCGTAAACATGAACCGACACACGCCCGGCTGCCAAAAGAACGACCATGCCAATCGCCGCAGCCCAAGACGCCCATTTCGAGCGCGAGAAGGATAAGTAGAGAACGAGCGCCATCGGAATCAGACCAACGGCCGTCAGCGGGGAAGGCGCCTGCAAAGCCGCCAGCACGGTGTGCCGCATCGACAGCACGAAAATGCCGCGAAACCAGACGGCGAGCGCATGTTCGTGCGCGTACCAGAGAAGAAAAACGGCGACCGGCACGAACGCCCCTGCCAGGAATGGCAAGCCCATGCCAATCAGCTTGCGGAAACGATTCGCGCCGGATGACGCCGGCTCGCTCCACGCTTGCCACAAAAGAAGCGCGACCAGGCAGCCACTCGGCAGAACGAAGTGGACGAACTCGGTGAAGGTGGGTTGCTGGTAGACCAGGCGTAACAGCTCGGCGAGAAACGCGGCGAGGCCGAGCGTTACGAAAAGCCTGTAGGTACGACCGCCGACGTTTCCCCGGGTTGGTTCTCGTCGGGCCAACGATTGCTCGCGATAAACGAGGAAAAGAAGTCCGGCGGCGACGAAATACAGCCCGGAGATTTTTACCAGGAACGACAGCCCGCCGCACAGGCCGGCAATCCACAGCCAGCGTTTTTTCTCCGATTCGATAAAACGAAGCAGCGCGAGGGTGCCCCATGAGGCAAGAAACAGGTTGTACCAGGAGGGCATCGCTTCGGGGTAATTCGGCACGCTCCATACGACCGAGAGCAGCGTGATGCCGGCCGCAGCGATGGGCCCAGTGAATCGGCGGGCGATGAAATAGAGGGATGGGACCCACGCGAGGAAGAAGAGGAAGAGCGGGATGCGCATGCTGAAAAGATTCACACCGAATAGGCGAAAGGCCAGCGCGTTCAGATAAGTCAGACCGCCGGTATAAATTTCGATGAAGTCGCGGTAAGGCACCTGCCCGTGGAGCGTTCGGAGGGCTTCCTGGGCCAACATGCCCGCATCAGGTGGATACCAACCGACGCGCAAATGCACGGCCATGTATGCGGCCGCGAGCACCCAAGTGGCGCTGAGGACAATCCAACCGTGCCGGGACTCATGAAAGCTCTCTTCCGATCCGGGCTGCCGAAACGAAATGGAATTCGCGGACGCGTTGGACGGCGCGTAGTTCGCGGCCGCAGGCGTCGGCGTTCCACCGTTGGCCCCTCCCAATGCGGAGGCGCTCATGGTTGGACGCCTCGCGTTTTCGCAGCGTGACTGGATAGCGTGGGCGTACGCCCAAATTCAAAAGGAATCGTGCCGGGCGGCTGAAGGGAGGGCGGAGGGTCGCCGGGAACTCTCCACCGAACTTCGTAAGGCCCGGTTCGGAGAGAATGAGGAAATTCGGCGTCAAGCCCGGCGCGCAAAGCGACCGGGATCGGGCCTGACGGGCCCCTTCCGATGACGACAACGTTCACCCCATGGTTCTGAATGTCGTTCATGATGCGCGCGGTGCGAGCGAGCGGGCTGGTCAGGTCCGGGTCGAGGTAGTCGAGCAGGTCGCGAGTCGGATTGCGGAGTCCGGAAAGAAAATAAATTTCAGGCTGGTCGGGCGCCGCGTAGATATACAGTCCTCCTGCGTGTTCCTTCACGATGCGAATGACTCGATCCAGCGGGCCGGCCTGCTCGGGAGGAACGCGGATGTCGCTGGCACGGGCGATCGCGAGATGCTGCAGGGGAACCGAATGTCCGGGCTCGTAACGGGCTGTTCCCGCGAAGTAGCCCGGGGTATGGAGCCAAACGGCAAAGAGCAGGTAGAAAACGAGCAGAGAACCGAGTTCCGGACCGGGGACTAAGTCCCATAGGGACACCAAAGCCAGTATCGCGAGGATTTCCAGCGGAGCCACGTGATAGAAATAGAGGACCGTGCTCATGGGAAATTGGATCAGCGCGCAGAGCGTCGCAATCGCAACCAACAAGAAAGCTTGCTGCCTCCGCAACGGGCTGACCCGGCCGCACGCATTCAGGGAAAGCGGCGTGGCGAGAGCAATCAGAGGCACAACCAAAGGCACGGAAATACCGAGAATCTCGTAAATCCGCAACGAGGTACGAGCCGCGACCAGCACGGCTGCCACACCGACGAACCAGGCTAGCCAGGTGAAATGCCGCACAGCTGACTTGCGCTGACAGGCAACCAGAATAACGAGAACCGCCGGCACCAGGCCGATAACCGCCGCCACACCGACGGGATTTCCCACAGTCCACTGCAAGTGGCGCGCCGATAGAAGAAACGTCTGCCGGAACCAATCGTGCAATGCGCCCGCATTCCACAAAAATAACACCCAGACGGCGAGAGGAGTGGCGAAGCCCACCAGGAGCGGCGCCACCATCCCGATCAGACTCCGAAATCTCGCTGAATTCGTTTCACTCCGCCTCCGCCAAACGCTCCAGGCAACGTAAACGGCGAGAAAGGCGGAAGGGAACGCGAACTGGAAGAAGTCTCGAAACAGCGGCCGCTGCCCGATGAGGTCCACGATTGCGCAGAAGAAAACGGCGAGAGAAAGAACCGCAAAGATACGATAAGCGCGGTTCAGACCTGGAGACGGCGGTTGCGCCGACTCCAGCAACGATTGCTCGCGGAAGGCCAGAAATAGCAACGCCCCAGCGAGAAAATACAGACCGGGCGTCTTGACAAGCGTGGAGAGCCCGCAGCACGCTCCGGCGACCCAGAGCCAGAAGCCATTATCGGTTTCGGTGTAGCGGAGCAGCGCAAGCGCACCCCATGTGGCGAAAAAAAGCAGGTACCAGGAAGGCGAGGCTTCCGGGTAGTTAGGCACGCTCCAGACCAGGGCCAAAAGCGTTGTGCCAGCCGCGACCAGCGGGCTTGCGAATCGGCGAGCGATGAAATAAACGGCAGGAATCCAGCCGAGGAAGAAAAGGAACAAGGGAATGCGCAGGCTGATCGCTGTGACTCCGAATACCCGGAACGACAGCGCGTTGAGATAATCTTCCCCTCCGGTGTACACGCAGCGGAAATCCCGGCACGGGACTTGCCCGTGCAACACGCGTTCAGCCGCCTGTCCCAGCACGCCCATATCGATCGTGAAGGAGCGGTTGGGTAAACGCACTCCCAGATATACGGCGCTGATCAGCCAAATGGCCAGCAGGACAATCCATCCAGGGCGGGTTTCACGAAACGCGCGGCGGTAGCCACGCGCGCTCTCCAGCCGCGTCACCTGGGGCTCCGCGGCCGTGCGGGCTGACGGGGCAGGAAAACCGTTTGTCTCCGTCTGGTGGAACAAGGCGGAATTCATTGCGATCGAGGGAAGCCCGTGGCTGCTTCCACGCCGTGGTCTAACCTAGCACAAGATAAAAAGACCATCGTGGTTTTGTCGCCTGCACGTGCGCCAGAGTTACGGGAGTTGACCCTCCTTCGCGCGGTTTCCATCCGGTCTCAGCGCGTACAGCCTGACCCGGCCGGAATCGCACTGGAAAACAACGGGAAAATGCGCCAGGAGCTCGTTTTCGCGTTGCGGCAGGAGAATCTCATCGTCGCCGAGATCCGCACCGAAATCGCTTGGCGTGACAAGCCAATAATTCGCTCTCACGTGGCGCGCCACATCGCCGAGGTGTGCGGCGTCTCGCTGTGCAATGGCAGGATTGTTATCGTACTCGCTGGCGGTGGAGGGTGCGATCGGGCGAATCGCTTCGCGGCCCGTGTAGAGATATAAGAGCACATCATCGTAAGCGATGAAGCGCGCTGACTCCGGGGTGTTTTCGGCGATCCAGCGATAGGCTTGTCGCTTCGACGCGAGTAACGATCGCTGTTGTGCCATCAGCCGGGCGAGCGCCGCCGGCGCGGCCCAAGCCCCGTTGGCCACGAGCAAGCCTGCAAGGCCTATGAGACCCACATAGGCTACTGCGGCGGGGGCACGCTTTGCCATCGTCGCCGATACACGCATCGTGGTGGCCGCATTCCGGCCGATTTCCCTGACGACCAAAGCCAACCCTCCGAAGAAAAGCGGTAGAAACGGCACCAGAAAACGCTGCGGAGGAAATGGCCACGGCAGCACCATCGCCAAATAAAAGAGAAATGCGCCGTGAATGGATTTCCAGCCCTCTCGCCGGAAATGCCAGAAGAGCCCGACCCAAGCGGCAATTGTCACAATCCCGCCCACGCCGACGCTCAGAACTGCGCCATGATTCGCGAGTGGCAACAAAAGGAGAACGCCGGGCGCCAGGATCGTGCTTATAAAATTTTTAAGCAGCACCGTGCGTTGCGTTGCCCAATTCGGCACGAAATGACGCCATTGGCCGATATAGCTCGAATAGAAGGCGAGCGTTTGGCTCCAGCCCGGCGATGTCGCCGCTGGCCCCGTGTGCGCTGAAAGCAGGCGAGCAAACACGGCCAGAATCCATGGCAAAGAAAGCGCTCCGCCGACGATGCAGCAAACGGCTGCTTGGCGCCAGCGCGGTCGAATCATCGCGACGACCACGATTCCAGCGATCAGCGTCGCACCAACCGTCCGCAAACCCACCGAAACACCCGCGAGCGTGCCGGCAGCAGCGGCCCATTTCCAGCCCGTGTTTTTTTCGAGCGCACGGTCGGCGCAGAGCAACGCCGTCAATGCCAGCGCGGCGAAGGGAAGGTCGCTCAACACGCTTCCGCCCAGCAGTAGCGAGAAAAAGTTGAAGGCGCAAAGCGCGGTCACGGCCAACGCCCAGGCCGGTTCGAGCCGCAGAGTATGTTTCGCAGTCAGGAAGCAGGCGATTAGAAACCAGCACGCGAAGATGAGCGTCAGCCCGATCGCCGGCACGACGTTCGAAGGAAATTTCGGGTCCCAACGCCAGACCCACGACAGCAGCCACGGATAGAGTTCCGGATATTTCAGCTTTGGAAGGTGTCCGGGAAAACTTGGAAGCACGTAGCCGCGGCCGCGAGCGATGGACTTGGACGAAGCGAAATACATCGCGTCGTCCTGCAACGCGCCGAAATTCGTCGCTGGACCAATCCAAATGATGACGCCCGTGAATCCGACCAGGATCCCAAGCAGCACAAGCCATGGCCAGTAGCAGCGCGCGCTAGCGGCGCGGCGCCCGCTTTCTTGCTTGGCTTTAGCGGGCATCAGCGCCTGCGTAGGTGCCGCGTTTGCGGTCCGGTTCATAGGCAACGTTGGCATAGGCGCAGGCGAACCGCGCGACCGGATGATAATTCTGCAGGACGGCCTTGGCGAATTGCGGGGGCCAGAATAATGATAAGGGTCCGGGGTTCTTAAGTCCTTGCTCCAAGGCGCGAGGGCCCTTGCGAATGAGGATCAGTCCGAAAAATCTCTGGCCAATCATTCGGGCGAGCGGTTCCTGATCGAGTCTCCCCGCCCTGCCGAGAAAAACAAATTCGAAGGGTTCCGACAGCCAGATTTTCTTCCCGGAAAGTGTTGCAATACCGGGGTTTTCCGTGAGTAGCTGGCCGGGCTCTTGGGCTGCAAACCGATAAGCAGCAGGGCAGCCGTCAAGGCCCGGGTTGAGTCGCAGGCTTTGAGGGAGACCCAGTAGCACCAACACAAGGACGCCAATTGGAATCAAAACTATTGCGGCCTCGGACTTGTAGTAGTTCCGTAGAGCGGCATAGCCGCAGCCGGCCGCGAGGCACATCGCGGCCTGCCACTCAAGCAGTTCGTTTACGTCTCCGCCTGCCTTGCCCACCGTCAAAGTCATCACGCTCGCGAGGGCGCAGTAGATGAAAGGAAGGGAAAAGTTGCGGCGGCGGATGTCAAGAACGCCCAAAGTGACCGCCCCAGCCCCCAATCCGAAATCCAGGCGAGCGAAGGGTATCCATCGATCGAAGAACCACTCCAGACGATACGGGTCAGGATGCGTCATAAACATATGAAAAAGGCCCCAACCGTTCGTTCCCAGTCCAAGCGCTAAAAGTCCCGCCGTGCCGAACAGCAGCATCCAGCCCGTGAATTGCCATGCCCGCCGCCTGTCTCCCGATAGAATCATGTAAAGAAAACACGCAATCGGCGCCGCAAGAAACGTAACCTTCGTGAAAAGGGCGGCAAGGAAAAGCAGCGCCGGCCAAAGAAGCGACTTCCTGACTGCGAAGATGTACAGCCCGGCCAGCGAGAGCGCCGTCGCGAACATCTCGACTCGCAGCACGTAAACCCAGTCCCGAACCATCGACACGGCCAGAAACGACACTCCGAAGCCCAGCGCAATCACCCAGGACTCGGTCCAGTGCCGCAGGAGCAAAACTAACAGGAGCGCCACCGCCAGCCCCGAAGCGAGCACCAACAGCCGCGGGGCGGTGAAGCTCAACCCAAACCACTTCACCAGCGGTGCTAAAAGGTAGTAGATGACTGGCCCATACACGTTCACCACATAAGGAGGGCCGCCTACAGGCGGGTAGGGAGTCAGGCCACGGGCGATCCGAAGCGCCGCACTCAGAATATTACCCTCGCCAAAATTCACCGCGAAAGGGAGCGGAATGTAGAAGGCGGCGAACCGCAGCGTGTCGAGAAAACCGGCAACGACGGCTACGAGCAAAGCCCACTCGACGCCGCGAACAATGAGGGAAGCCTTCGTGGCCTGGCTACGGCCATGATGCGAGGCCGAGACTTTCTCCGTTTGAACCGTATCCTGAGCCATGGAAGCGGGCACAGAATACACCAGTGCCACGAAAGCAGTCAGGAGGCCTTTCTCCAACGGTTGCCTACTTGTCAAACGGCTCATCGTGCAAATTCGAGTCGCCTAGCAGGCTGCTGAAAAACCCGGAAATTGTGTAACGGAGCAGCTTCGAGTGCGTCCAACCGTGCATGCGAGGAAACGATCAGCAGCAAAATCACGTGTTCAGTTATCTGTCGCCGGAGCAGCGGG
>JAKASX010000091.1 GCA_021818865.1 Acidobacteriota bacterium | reverse complement strand
CTCGAAGCCGAAGGAAACGAACTGCAAGCGCTCGAAATCGCCACGCCGTCGCTCGAAGACGTTTTCATCGAGCTGACCGGCCGCAGGCTGAGGGAGTAATCGCGATGTCGGCGACCATGGCACTTACCGGCGTGCGGATGCGGCTCGCGCTGCGCAACCGCGCCTTCATTTTCTTCAGCGTCGTCATGCCGATCGGCTTTCTTTTCGGCTTCTTCCTCGTTTTCGGCCGCGGCGGTCCGGACGCGATCACCTATCTGCTCGGCCTCGTCCTCGCGCTATCGGTGATGGGCAGTTTCTGGGGCCTCAGCATTCAGCTCGTCTCGTTTCGCGAGCAGGGCGTCTTGCGCCGTTTCCGCTTGACGCCAATCGGCCCCGGCCCTCTGCTCGCTTCGAGCATTTTTTCGAACTACATGCTCACGCTGCCCACGATTCTCGTCGAAGTCATCGCCGCGCGTTGGCTGTTTGGCATGAAACACTGGGGCAATATCTGGAGCGTGATCGTTTTGCTGACGATCGGCTCGGCTGCTTTTTCCGCGCTCGGCCTGATCGTCGCCAGCGTCACCAATTCCATGCAAGAAACGCAGGTCATCAACAACCTGCTCTGGTCCGTCTTCTTTTTCCTTTCCGGCGCCACGATTCCCTTGCCCGTTTTCCCCGTCTGGATTCAGCGCATCGCGTTCTATTTGCCCGCCACCTATCTCGTCGCCGGCCTCGAACGTGCGTTGGTTCTCAACGCGAGCCTCGTCGCCGTTTCCGCCGATCTCTTGGCGCTCGCCGCTTCGGTGGTCGTCGCGTTCGAGGTCTCCCGCCGCTTGTTCCGCTGGGAGCCCGAACAAAAGGTTTCGCCGCGTGCCAAAGCCTGGGTCGTTGTCGCCGTCATTCCGTTTTTACTCCTTGGCGCCTGGGAAAGCCGCACCAATCGCGGCGTCACCGAAATGCAGCAGATTTTCCACACCATCGCGCCGCACGGGCTGTCCTTCACCAGCCCCGGCAAATAGAGGGATGCCGTAACACGGCCTCTCCTGGCTGTTCTGGCTGCTTGAAAGCTCGCGCCTTCGAAATGCCCCGCCGCGAGAAACCTATTCCACGCCACCGGGAGGACGCGACCCTGCAGCGTGGAACAGGCAGGGCGGTGCGTTATTCGTATTTCAGCGCGACAGTGGGATCGACGCGCATCGCCCGACGCACGGGGACGGCGCAGGCAAGCGCCGCTATGAGAATAGGCACCAGGGGCACGCCCGCAAACGTCAGCGGATCGGTGGCGCTGATGCCATACAGAATGCTGGAAAGGACCCGCGTCGCGGCAAATGCGCCTGCGAGCCCAAACAGCACACCCAGAAACGTCAGACCAAGACTGCGCCGGAGAATCAACCGCGCAACGTCGCCCCGCTCTGCCCCGAGCGCCAGGCGGATCCCGATCTCATGCGTCCGTTCATTCACCGAATAGGAGGTCACGCCGTAAATACCAGCACACGCAAGCGCCAGCCCCAGCAGGCCGAGGAGCCCAAAAAAGTCGGCGCCCAGCTTCGGCAACAGAAGCGCAGGAGCAGTGGCTTGCGTCATCGTCTCCAGTTCGGGCATCGGCACCGTCGGCCCAAGCTGTCCCGCGATCTGCCGGATCGACTCCAGCAACGCCGCAGAAGGTCCCGCTGAACGCACGATCAGGCTACGGTTGGTCTTATTGGTCTGCCGAATGCAGACGTAAAAGAAAGGCCGGGGATTCTCGCCAAGCGTGATGTATTTCCCCGTAGCCGCGATGCCGACCACTTCAAGGTCCCGATTTTTGTCCCCGGCTGTGCGGATATCCTTGCCAATCGCGACCTGACCGGGCCAGAAACGCTGGGCGAAGGCTTGGTTGACGATCGCCACTCGCGGCGTCGTAGACGTGTCGCGTTCCGTAAACGCCCGCCCGCGCAGGATGGGGACGCGCAGCGTGTGGAAGTACGAGGGCCCCACCGCCGAATAGTCGATGAGCGGCCATTGGTTTTCAGGCAGCGAAGCCGCCCGGTCGGCGGGAATGGCGTTGGTCAGACTGTTGCCAAACGTAAGTGGCAACTCAGTCGCGTAGCTGGCGTCGGTAACGCCGGGCAGGGTTCTGACTCGGCGCAGCAGCGCGTCGTAGAAGGCGGTGCTTTGCGCGGGCGTGTAACCGACCACATTGGGCAGGAACTGGGCCGTGACAACTCCGTGGGGATCGAACCCAGGCGGCACACGGCCGGCATTGAAAACGCTGCGCAAGGAGAGCCCCGCGCAAATGAGCAGCACCAGCGAAAGGGCCACTTGGGCTACCACCAGCGCACTGAGTAAGCGGCGTTTGCGAACACTGCCCGTGTTCGAACGACCCTCTTCCTTCAACGCTTCTGAAGGGCTCGTACTCGAAGCCTCCAGCGCCGGGGCCAGTCCGAACAGGGCCGTGGCCAGCGCCACGACCAGCAGCGCGAAGAGCATCACGCGGTAATCGACCCGCAGACCGAGCCTCAGATTCAGCTCGGAGACGACCGGCAATGCGCTGATGACGCGTGCCAACCCTCCGTTTACCACCGTGGCCAGAGCGACCGCCGCAGCACCTCCTGCTAGCGCGAGTATCAGACTTTCCGTAAGCAATTGTCGAATCAGCCGCCAGCGCCCGGCGCCCACTGCCATCCGCACGGCGACCTCTCTGCGGCGCGACGTGGCCCGAGCAAGGGCCATCGCCGCAACGTTGGCGCATGCAATCAACAGCACCATGCCCACCAAGGCCATCAAAACCAACGAGGCGGCGCCGAGCGTGCGGTCAAGTCCGGGGAAGAAGCGGACCCGGTTGGCGGAAAGCAGGGCGATGGTGAGGTCTTTATCGGTCTTTGGATATTCGGAGGCCAAGCGTGCTGCGATGGTGCTCATTTCGGCCTGCGCCTGGGCCATCCCGACGCCCGGCCTCAGTCGGCCGACCACCCACATCGCAGTGTCGCTTCGGTCGTGAAGTGACACGTGCGCGAGTTCCCTGGCCGACTCCTCCGTCAGCGGCACCCAGATTTGCGGGTTGGGCAAGAGCATCATCCCATCGAGTGACTCCGGGGCGACGCCAATCACACTAAAGGGATGCCCATTGAGGTCAATCGTCTCCCCCAGGACGTCCGGTTTGCCGCCGAACTGTCGCTGCCAAAATGCATAGCTGATCACTGCGACCCCGCTCCCGCCCGCTCGCGCCACCTCTGCGGCGTCGAAAGTGCGCCCTAGCACCGCCGGAACACCCAGCGTGCTGAAATAATTTCCGGTGACGACCACACCCGGAACGATTTGGCTCCCGCCTTCGCGTTCCAGCGCGAACAAACTGGGATCGTAAGCGAGCAAGCTGGAGAAACTCGTGCTTTGACGGACGAGATCCTGATACTCGGGGTAGGAAAGCGATACGTCAGTGAGGAAGAGGGCTTTTTGCCTTAACTGGTTGTCCACATCCACGAGTTGCGCTGAGTTTTTCACCGGTAGCGGACGCAACATCACCGCGTCGACCACGCTGAAAATCGCCGTGTTGGCGCCAATGCCGAGCGCGAGCGTAATGATTGCCGCGATCGTGAACCCCGGACTCTTGCGCAACATTCGCCAGCCGTACCGGAAATCTACGAAAAGATTCTCCAGCCAGATCCAGCCCCACATCGCTCGCGTTGTCTCCCGCACCAGCCCTTCGTTGCCGAACTCACGGCGCACCGCGCGCTGGGCTTCCTCCGGCGATTCGCCGCGCTCGATGCGCTCGCGAACGGCCATATCGAAATGCGAGCGGATTTCCTCGTCAAGTTCCCGGTCACGCTGTTTTCCGAAAGGGAGCTTCATGTTTCGCTCTCTCCTTTCACCGGGTTCAGGATCCCAGCAATCGCCCCCGTCAGGGTCTCCCAGCGCGAGCGTTCGTCGTTCAAACGTTTACGACCCGCGCGCGTCAGGCGATAAACGCGCACTCTTTGGCTGTTTTCGGAAATCTTCCATTCGGCGGCAATCCATCCCGCGCGTTCCAGCCGATGCAGCGCCGGATAGAGCGAGCCGGTATCAACCTGGAGCACCGAGCCAGAGTTGGCGCGAATGGCGTTGCTGATGCCGTAGCCGTGCTGCGGGCCCCACTGCAGCGTTTGCAACACGAGCAGGTCGAGCGTTCCCTGCAGGAGTTCGATGCGATTCCGGTATTCGGATTTGCGGGTCATGGTGTAGACACTCTACACCGTCGGCAGTAGAATGTCTACACCACAACCTCCTGAGGCCCGCTGCGCATGCCGCAAGGTTTCCGTGTAGCGGCAGGCTTCAGCCTGCCATTTTCCACCGCATTTGACACCGCTCATGAGCGCCGCGCGACATTTTCTCCTTCACTCGCCGCTTCTACGAACAGTCGGGCGCAAACCCTGTGCTATAATTTCTTCGCACTGCGCCGGAAAATTTCCTTGAGTCCGGGGGATGATCGAGCGTGCACTCCGGAAATACCATCACCACCTTCCAATTTGGCGCTTTACCCGCACTTCATTCCAAGCCATTCTGTATCTCGAACCGTAAAATCCACCCAATCGGAGCCACGCCATGGCGGTGAAAAAAACCGAAAAAATCTGGCATAACGGCAGGATGGTCGCCTGGGACGACGCGCGAATTCACGTTCTCTCTCACGTCGTCAGCTACGGCTCGGCCGTCTTCGAAGGCATTCGCTGCTACAAGACGCCGCAAGGACCGGCCGTCTTCCGGCTCCGCGAACACATGCAGCGCCTGGTCCGCTCGGCTTACATCTACCGCATGGAAATTCCCTTCACCCTCGACGAACTCTCGCAAGCGGCGCTCGATCTGGTTCGCGTCAACCACATGGACGCCTGCTACCTGCGCCCGATCGTCCTGCGCGGCTACGGCGAAATGGGCGTCAATCCCTACGGCAGCCCGATCGAAGCCTACATGGCGTGCTGGGATTGGGGCCGCTACCTCGGCGAAGAAGCCCTGCGCGAAGGCGTGGACGTCTGCATCAGTTCCTGGCGGCGTCCCGCGCCCGATACGCTGCCGCAGATGTCGAAAGCCGCGGCGAATTACATGAATTCCCAGCTCATTCGCATGGAAGCGATGGCCAACGGCTACGCCGAGGGCATCGCGCTCGACGTGAATGGCAACGTCGCCGAAGGTTCCGGCGAAAATCTTTTCGTCATTTACGACGGTCGCGCCTGGACCGCTCCGCTCGCCAATTCCGTTCTGCCCGGCATCACGCGCTCGACGATCATCACGCTTTGCCAGGAATTTTCCATTCCGGTAGTGGAGCAGCCGATTCCCCGCGAAATGCTCTACGTCGCCGACGAAGTTTTCTTCTGCGGCACCGCCGCGGAAATCACGCCGATTCGCTCGGTGGACAAAGTGAAAATCGGCGTCGGCCATCGCGGCCCGATCACCGAGCGCCTGCAAACGGAATTTTTCGCCATCACGCACGGCGAAAAAACCGATACGCGCGGCTGGCTCACTCCCGTCAACGTCGCCGTCGGCGCCAGCCGCTAAACGCGGGGCGCACGGCCTTCAGCTGAAAGGAGGGGTAGCGCGATGCGGCGATTCGCGTTGTGTTTCGCGCTGCTCGCCGTTTCGGCCATCCCTCTGCAAGCCTCGCACAAAAAATATGCCACAACGCCGGCCGAGCAGTCTGCGGTCGAAAAGCTCCTCAGGCAAGCAAACGCCCTGATGGCGCAGAACAAAAGCGGCCTCGCGATGAAGGATTACCAAGAGGCCGACAAAATTTCTCATCACACCTGTGCCGCGTGTTTCCTCGCCATGGCGTCCATCGAGCAGAACCTGAGCGACTTTTCCAGAGCGAAGAAAGATTCCGAAAACGCGATCGATACCGCCGGCAACGATAAATCGCTCGCCGCGGTGGCTCATATGATTCACGGAGTTTGTCTGGCCCGCATGGCAAATGGCGCAAAGGATAGAAAACTGATACAGGCGGCCGACGATTTCCGCCAGGCGCTCGCGCTCGATCCCAAGCAAACCAAGGCGCAATTCGATCTCGGCGTCATTTTGATCCGGGAAAGGAAAGATGAGAAGGGCGTCGCGCTGCTGAAAGACTATCTGGCCGGCTCGATCATCGATCCCACTTTGGCCGAGCAGGCGCGGCTGATCATCGCCAACCCCGACAGGGCGCGGAGACCCTACGTGCCGGATTTTTCCCTCACCACGCTTGACGGGCAAACGATCACCGCGGATTCGCTCCTCGGAAAAGTCGTTTTATTCGATTTCTGGGGCACGTGGTGTCCGCCGTGCCGCGAATCGGCGCCGATGCTCGTCGACATCTACAAGCAGTACGCGAAAAAACCGGTGGAAATCATCAGCATCAGTTCGGATACGAACCGCCAGAAATGGCTGGCGTTCATCGCGAAGCACAAAATGGTGTGGCCGCAAGACCTCGACCTTTCGGACCGGATGCAAAACCTGTTCGCGGTGCACCTGTTCCCGACGTTCATCGTCGCCGATCGCCGTGGCGCGATTCTCTTCCGCACCGACGGCTACGACCAAGGCATGGAGGCGATGATTGAGAATGCCATCGATAACGCCCTGAAGCGGAAATACCGCCCGCGACCGCCTGAACCCTCCCCGCCCACGCGTTAAGACAGGCGCGACTGTTTTCCGCGCCCTCCGATTTCCCTCCGCGCTCTCTGTGTGAACGCTTTGCGTCCTCGGTCACGGCGCAGCGCGGCATTTTTTTGACGCGCCCCGCCGCGATTGACTACAATCCCGCCGCCAGTCTCGGAACTCCCGATGCGTCGCGCCATCGAACAACTCGCCGCGGAATTCGTGGGCACGTTTTTTGTCGTGTTTTTCGCTTCCGGCGCGCTCATCGCCGGACCGTGGCAGAAATCGGCGGGAGAAACCGGCTTCGCCACGCTTTGCGCCGCGTTCGCCTACGGCCTGGCCGTCGCGGTGATGACGGAAATCACCGGACCGATTTCCGGCGGCCATCTGAATCCGGCCATTTCGCTCGGCGCCTGGGCCGCGCGCAAAATCGGCGGCTGGCGCCTGTTCGGTTACTCGCTGGTGCAAATACTGGCCGGATTCGCCGCCGCGCGCACGCTTGCGGCGATTTTCCCGCAATCGGCCTGGCGCGCGGCGGGACTCGGCACGCCCGTCCTGAGCGCCAGCCTCAGCCGCGCGCAGGGCATGACGATGGAAGCGGTGCTGGCGTTCGGCATTGCGCTGATTTTCTTTCGGACCGCATTGCGGGACGGGAAACCCTCCGGTTGGGCCGTGGGCGCGGCGATTGCCGCCGCAGTGCTGGTGGCCATGCCGGCCACCGGCGCCGGACTCAATCCGGCCCGTATTCTCGGACCGGCGGTTCTTTCTGACCACTGGGCCAATCAAGGCGTCTGGTGGGTCGGGCCGTTGCTCGGAGGGGTGCTGGGAGCGTGGTGCGCCGGGGCGCTCGGTTCGACGCAAGGCGTTACCTAAAGCGGAACGCCCGTCTCCTTATGGTTCTTGAGGGCTGCTGGAGCCCATGCTACGCTCCATGGTACTGGAACCATGACGACGCCCGACCAGCTTCATTCCCTGCTCTCCCGCGCCATGGAACTCGGCGCCAGCGACCTTCATTTGAAAGCCGGGCGCGCGCCCGGCTTGCGCGTTCACGGCCATCTGGCCCCTGCCGACGGCATGGCCGAACTTGTTCCCGAGGATACCGAGCGACTGGCCGAGCAGATGATGACTTCCGCCCAGCGCACGCGGCTCGAGGAGCATTCGGAAGTCGATTTGGCCTATGAAGTGGAGGGTCTGGGCCGTTTCCGCGTGAACGTGTTCCGCCAGCGCGGCCAGGTAGGCATGGTGCTCCGCGTGATTCCTGCGAACGTCCCCGGCTTCGACGATTTGGGTTTGCCGCCCGTGCTCGATCGCATCAGCGAAGAGCGGCGCGGCCTGGTGCTCGTCACCGGAACGACGGGTTCGGGCAAATCCACCACGCTCGCGGCGATCCTCGACCGTATCAACGCGACGCGCCCGGAAAACATCATTACGATTGAGGACCCAATCGAATATTTGCACCGCGACAAGCGCAGCTTCGTCAATCAGCGCGAAGTGGGCGTGGATACGGGAACGTTTGCGACGGCATTGCGCGCGGCGTTGCGGCAGGATCCGGACGTGATTCTGGTGGGCGAGATGCGCGACCGCGAAACGATTTCCGTCGCGCTGCTCGCCGCCGAAACCGGCCATCTGGTGCTTTCCACGCTTCACACGCTCGACGCCGCCGAGACCATTCAGCGCATCATCGCCGCGTTTCCGCCCGGCGAGCAGAAGCAGATTCGCCACCAACTCGCCTCCACGCTGAAGGCCGTGGTCAGCCAGCGCCTGATGCGGCGCGCCGACGGCCGCAGCCGCGTGCCGGCCGTCGAAGTGCTCGTCACGACGGCCTACATTCGCGATTGCATTGCAAATCCGGAAAAAACGGCGCTCGTGCGCGACGCCATCGCCGCCGGAGCCAGCCAATACGGCATGCAGACGTTCGATCAATCGCTCTTTGCGCTGCACGAGCGGGGCCTGGTGAGCTACGAGGAAGCGCTGGCTGGCGCGACGAATCCCGGGGAATTCAAACTTCGCGTTTCGGGCATTCGCTCAAGCGCCGATCTCACCGCCGAGGAATCGCTCGCCGGCGAGGCCGCCGCAGGCGTCGAACGTTTCGGTTCCTCCTAAGACTGCCCGGTCCCGAGCGGCAAATTAGCAAACAGGGAAAGTCAAGACGGCCGGATTCCTCTGCGCTGAAGCGTCGCCCGCCCCACTCGAGAGGATTAAGGTGTTGATCGTTGCGAGGCCCAAGCTTCGGCCCGAGGGGTCTGAGCTACTTCTCGATCTCGCTCAGCGTGGGATTGCTCGCGCCCGGGCGCATGTCGGCTACGATCGCGCGAGACGGCGAAATCAGGTAGAAAATTTCGCCGGTAGTTGCCGCGATTCCGCGGCCCGAAGGCGCAACCGCGTACGTTTCCGCGAAATTCTGCCGCGCCACGAGCGCGCCTGCGGCGTTTACGCCTCCCTTGCGGCCCGCGATTTCGCCGGGAGCGCCAACCGTCAGCGTTCCCCACGCGACGGGCGAACCCGCGGCGGGAGCGGCGACGGTTGCCAGGCCGTAGCTGCCGGAAAGCGAAGCGTTGCTGAAGGGCCCGGCCGCCTGCGGTTCGAACGAGCCGCTCATCGCGCCGTGCCCGGAGCCAAGCGCGAGGCCGCGACCCGGCGAGACAAGGTAGGAAACGAGCGGATTGCCGAATGCGGGCAGAGCGACCGTTACGCGGCCATTGGGCGAAACGGCGTAGCTGCCCGATTCGTTCAGCTGGCGCACGCTTCCGCCGTTGTTCTCATCCGCCTGCAATTTCACGCCGCCCGCGCCGTCGAAGCTCAATAGGCCGACGACTACGCTCGATCCCGGCCCCGAACTTGCACCGCCGGCGAGCGCCACGACGCTCGTACCGTCGAGGGAACTCGCGGTGAAATTCGCGTCCGTTTGCGCCAGTGCGCGCCCGCTCACCAGCGAGCTGCCCGCACCCCAACTCACCAGGTACACTTCGCTTGGAGAAATCGCGTAAAACGCCCATGCGAGCGTTCCCGCCGGCGTTTCAATTTCGAGCGTTCCGCGGCCGGAAGCGGCCAGCGTGTAGCGGCCCGAGATGGGCGTCTGGGTGGCGACGGCTCCGGCGTCGTTCGAATCCATCACGCCCGTCAATTCACCAGTTCCGTTCGCCACGAACCTGCCGGCCATGGCGAGCCGCGCGCCATTCGCATCCGTTCCCGCGGCACTAAAGGCGTAACCGCCCGTCAGCGTGGCAGGTGAGAACGAAGAAATGGCCTGTTTCCGAAGCGTGCCCGCGCCGCGCGTACCCGAAGCGTCGAGCTCTATGAATTGCGCCCGGTCGCCGGTGGCGTTCAGAAGAAACCGGAAGGTTCCGATCGCCGAACCGGTGGGCGCGGAGGTCAAGCTGAGGCTACCGGAATTATCGGCGCCAATTGCGTACGTGCCGGCGAGCGTTTCCGTGACGGATGGGCCGGAACCATTGCTGATATCCGCCGTTCCGCCGGTGATATTGCCGGCGCCATCGGCAGTGAAATTGCCGGCAATCGCGACCGCGCCCGAAGAGCCGGTCCCGCTGAACTCAAACGCGTAACTCCCCAGAAGTTTTTCCTGTGCGACGGAAGAACTGATGGTGATCGTGGCCGTGCCGGTCTTCGTGGTATCGGCGGAGGAGGTCGCTTGCAAGGTGACGGTGGGGCTGCTGGGCACGCTCGACGGCGCGAAATAAATGGTCTGAGAAGTGTTCCCTGTCGTAGGGCTCGGCGACACCGTTCCGCACGCGGGCGAACACGCTGTTCCGCTCTGCAAGAGCGTCCACGCGACGCCGGCCTGAGTGGGGTCGTTCGCGACTGTCGCAGTGAATGTGGTGCGGGAATTGACGGCCGCGCTTGCCGTGCTGGGAGTCACGGCGACGGTAATCGGAGGATACAGGTTCACGGTTGCCGAAGCGCTCGCGCTCGTATCGCTGACAGACGTCGCGATCACGGTCACTGTGGCGGCCGTCGAAATGGTGCTGGGAGTGGTGTAGGTGGTTTGCACGCCGCCGCCGGTGGTGGTGGGCGAAATCGTGCCGCAGCCGGGCGAACAGGCGGTGCCACCCTGCTTCAGAGTCCAGGTGACGCCTTTTTCGGCCACGTCGTTGCTAACCGTCGCGGTGAAAAAGAGCGTGTCGCCCGGGTAGAGGTTGGCAAGAGTGGGACTGACGGCGACGGTGACCGGCTGAACGATGATCGTTGCCGCGCCCGTTTCGGCGGTGTTCGCCACGGAGGTAGCCGTGAGGGTGACGGTCATCGCCGTGCTCGGCGCGGTGTAGGTGGCCGACACGTTGCTCGAGGTGCTGGCGGTGATCGAGCCGCAGCCGGGCGAGCAAGCGGCGCCGTTTTGCGTCAATTTCCAGGTGACACCCTGATTGTTTGTGTCGTTGGCGACGGTAGCGGAAAAAGTTTGCGTTCCGTTCACCGGAACGTTGACGTAGGTGGGCGTAACGGCCACCGAAACGCCGCCCTGAACCGTGATGATCGCCCAGGCGGTTTCCGCGGGCGCGGCGACGGCCGCCGCCGTCAGCTTCACCGTCTCCTGCGCGGGCTCGGTGCCCGGCGCGGTGTAGGTGACGCTCGCGCCGCTGGCGCTCGTGGCCGGGGAAACCGTGCCGCACGCGGGCGAACAGGCTGCACCGCCCTGCGTCAGCGTCCATTGCACGCCCTGATTGCTCGAATCGTTGAAGACCGAGGCGATAAAGGTTTGCGTGACGCCCAGACCGAGCGTAACGGTGCTCGGAGTGACGACGACGGAAATGCCTCCGGGAATCGTGATGGTTCCGGTGCCGGAAATCGCGCTATCGGCCACGGCGGTGGCCACGATCGTGACGCTCATCGGCGTGCTCGGTGCGATATAGGTGGTCACGGCGCCGCTGGCGGTGGTCGCGACGGAGAGCGTGCCGCAGGAGGGCGAACAAAAGACGCCGTTCTGCTCGAGCGACCAGGCAACGCCTTGATTCGTGTTGTCGTTCACCACGGTGGCGAAAAACTGCTGGGTCTGCCCAGCCTGCACGACCACCGACGCGGGTGAAACGGTCACCGTCAACCCCGTGCCCGAACCGCCGCAGCCGGTGAGGAACCCGAGAATCAGAAAGAATGAGGCCGCAAGCAGCCTTTTACCGTCACCCGTTTTCAACCTGAACAATCGAGCCCTCCCACACGAATCCCGAAAATGCCGCATTGAAGAAAATACCATATGGAAAGCATTTGCGGGGCCGCAGACCCCTCAAGCCGCCCTCCAGCACCCCTCCGGGCAGGACTGCGTACCGCTCCCTCTATCCCGCACGACCCGAACCGGCGCCTCGATTCCCTTCCCATCCTGCCCGCGCCAGCTACTGAGACGCCAGGCCGTGCGGCCGGGTTGCGAAGAGCCGCCTAAGCGTCTTCGGTTTCGGATTCGTCGAGAGGTGGTGCGGGATGCCCGAAGCGCCGCAACTCGTCGCGGATGCTCGTTCCGGGGAAACCGGCGCGAAGCAGGCTGTGATAGAGCGAGGCGAGACGCCGCTGATCGAGCGCGGCCGGATCGGCCGCGCCGTGGCGCCGCAGCCAGCTTTCGATGCGGCGTCGAATCATCGCCGCCTCGTCGCGTTCGGAACGCAACTCATCGAGCGCCGTTTCGATGTGCCGGTCGGCCACGCCGCGCGCCCGCAATTCCCGCGCGATGCGAAATGAGCCCTGGCGCCGGTTCATGGCGCGGTCCCGGGCGAACTGGCGGGCGTAGCGTGCGTCATCCAGCAACCCGCTCCCACGCAGCCGGCCCAAAACCGTTGCGGCGAGCGACGATTCCGTGGCGCGCCGCTCGAGATATTGCCGCATCTCCCGCACCGAATAGGCGCGGCGCGCGAGCGCGCCCACGGCGGCGTCGTAGAGTTCCGCTTCACTCGAAATCTGGCGCCGTTGGCGAGGCATGGACACCACAGAATAGAAACGCGGCGCGGCCGGCGCAAGCGCCAAGCCGGAGCCTGCTGCCCGGACACGGTTTCCCGGAACTATTTCCTCTTTTGCGAGAAGATCGGCGCCGGCTCGGGTATCGCCGCGCCATCCTTGCGCGGCGACGACGCTCCGTATTTCATCCCCGTCGCGGAATCGTACATCACCGCGTGCCCGCCGCCCATCGCGGTCGAAAACGCGCCGCGCACTTCCAGTTCGTACCCCATTTTGGTCAGCTTTTCGCGAACCGATTCCGGCACGCGGTCTTCTATGAAGAACTTGCAGCCATCGAGGCCGGCGTTGGTGAAACGCGGCGCTTCCAGCGCGCCCTGCAAATCCATGCCGTAGTCGACGATGTCGGAGACGAACTGCGCGTGCGCCTGCGGCTGGTTCAGCCCGCCCATGATGCCGAAACCGATATGCAGCGGTCCCTTCTGCATGAAGGCGGGGATGATCGTATGCCACGGCCGCTTGCGCCCAGCGAGCACGTCCGGGAGTTTGGGATCGAGCGTAAAGAGCGCGCCGCGATCCTGCAGGGCGAACCCGTAGGGCTTGACCACGACGAACGACCCGAATCCCTCATACAGGCTCTGGATCAGCGAAACGATATTGCCCTGGCTGTCCACCGCGGTCATGTAGGTGGTGTCGCCTTTGTAGGGCCAGGGATTGCCTGGCGTCACCTGGCAACTGGCTTTGTTCGGAGCAATGAGGCCGGCGCGTTTGGCCGCGTACGCCTTCGAAATAATTCCCGGTACGGGGATTTTGACCATGCGCGGATCGCCGATGTAGCGGCGCAGGTCGGAATAGGCCAGTTGCTGCGCAGCCATCTTGATGTGGAAGGCCCGCGCGCTCAGGAAACCCCATTTCGCCAGCGGGAAGCGGTCCATGATGTTCAGCATTTCGAGCGCAGCCATGCCTTGCCCGTTCGGCGGCAGCTCGTACACCTGCCAGCCGTGATAGGTGGTCGAAATCGGCGTCACCCATTCGGGCTTGAAATCGGCCAGGTCGCTTGCGCTCATCACCCCGCCCAGCTTGTCGGAGGTTTCGAGGATGGCCTTCGCGATCGGCCCGCGGTAAAACGCTTCCGGGCCGTCATCGGCCACGAGTTCCAGCGCGCGGGCGTAGGCCGGATTGCGGAAAATCTGTCCCACTTTTGGCGCTTCGCCTCCGGGCAGGAACACCTGGGTGTTTACGCCCTTTTCGAGTCGCGGCTGCGCGTATCTCCAGTACGCCGAAACGAATTGCGTCACCGGAAATCCGTGTTGAGCGTAATAGATCGCCGGCCGGAACAGTTCTTTCCACGGCAATTTCCCGAATTTCTGGTGCAGCGCCGCCCATCCCGCCACCACGCCCGGCACCGTGACCGAGTAGATGCCGAATTGCGGCATTTTCGTAATGCCTTTGCTCTCGAGGAAGGCCGGGGTCAGTTTCTCCGGCGCCCAGCCGCTCGAATTGAGTCCGGTGAGCTTGCCTGTTTTCGCGTTGTATTCGATCACGAAAAGGTCGCCGCCCATGCCGTTGAGCATCGGCTCCATCACGCCCATCGCCGCGTTGGCGGCGATCGCGGCGTCGGCCGCAGAACCGCCGCGAGCCAGAATTTCCGAGGCCGCTTGCGAGGCCAGCACCTGATCGCTGGCCACGATTCCGCGCCGCGTGATCACCATCGAGCGCGCGTCGGTGCGGTCGAGTTCGCTGTGCGGCATCTGCGCAAACAGCGGAATGGCAAAAGAGGAAAGCAAGAGCAAAGGGAGGAAAACGTTGGCGTATCTCATGATGGCAGGAGTCTACCGGGAAGCGCCCCCGCATAGCAAGACGCAGATGTGAAGCTGTCGGCGCAAAGTGAGAATGGCCGGTTTGCGCAAGGTAGAGATGTCCGGTTCGGTCGGGACGGGGAGGGCCGATGGAGCTGGAGAGACTCGAATTGAGCGAGCAGGAGGGGCAGATGTTGCTTCGCGGGATCGCGCAAAGTCGTTTGTCGGGGCTGAAGGCGGCCCGGTTGGTGCGACGAGCGAGGCAAAAATGGCGCATCGGAATGGCTGCCGCAGGGTGACACACCCGGTCGAGCAAAAAATCCGATAGGTGGTTTTGTTTCAGCAAGATAATTTTTGCAGGGTGTCACTTTTTGGGCCTCTTTTGCGTGGGCGACGGCGGCTGAATTGGGTATAACGGCTCTCCTCGGGCGGGCTAGCCGCATTCCTCTCCATGCGAGCCTCGGCATGTGATGCTTCCTCCTCCGTGCGGATAAGGGACCGCTTTTTTTCTGCACGCGACGGCATTTTCGCGCGATGCGAGTGCGAGGGCGAGGGGTGGTTCTACGTAGGGTGCGGTCGTCGTTTGGACCGTGTTGGTGGTTGGCGGAATGATTCCACCCGGAAGTGATTCACCGTGACCGTTCCGGAGCTTCGGTGCTCAGCCTCTCTGGATAACCGAACGGTGTTTCTCAGTACCGGTGCGATCGGCTACGGCTACGCCTTGACAACGCGTTCGCCTTTATCGGGGGCCGGCTTGCGCGCGAGAGAAAACAGGGGAGCTGGCCGCCCGCCGTCTTCAATCAAACGCCCAACGGGTTTATACTGCGCCCGGCCGGAGCAGCGAAGCGGAAATTCCGGTTGGATGGAGAGGTCCTTGCGCGCGCTTGCACCGACCGTGCCCCCTGATGCGTTGATTTTCGGCTTCCGGCGCGGCCTGCGGCCTTTAATGCTTTTCTGGGTAGCACTCTTTGCCTTCTGGATGCTTGGGGCTACCGTCTGGCTTGGCGGGAGGCCGAGCGGAGTTGATCTCGCCACGTGGCTGTTCGGCGCCGCGTACCCCGCGTATATGGCGATGACGGCTCTGCGACTGTCCGCCCGTCTTCGCGACCGGGTTGCCGTTAGCGCGGGGGGGATTTGGTATCTGCCACGGAAGGCTGCGCCCACCTTCATCGCTTGGGGCGAAGTTGCTCGCATCAAGGCCCACGACATCGCGCAGCGTCTGGTGCTCGCCGACGCGCGAGACGGCACAAAGTTGGTATTGGAGTACCGGCTCAATGAGTTCAGCAAGCTTCGGGATTTCGTCCTTGACCACGCGCCTCCAGCGGCGCGCTGCCCCGTTGCGGTCCCGGCCGTCTTTCGCCGAGCCTGGATCGATAAAGGCATCTTTCTCGGTGTTGCGGCGATTTTTCTTCTCCTCGCTGGCTTTGCGTGGAGTCAGGGCCGGCCGGTGTCTTCTCTGTTTTCGATTCTCCTTGCGGGGCTCCCCGTTGTAGCAATCGCACGAGATCCCATCCTTGTGGTGATTACACAGGACGGGGTTGTAATCAAATATCCCGGCTGGGAACGGACGGTGCCCTTCAAGGACATCAGCGGAGTCGTGCTCGCTAACGTGCGGGGCGGTTACTCATGGGCCGCCGTCATCGTCGAGAGGGACATGGAAAAGCCAATCAGGCTGTCCAGGCTTCGGGGAGGGTCCATTGCCGTGCACGAGACCCTCCGCTCGGCTTGGGTTTCCGCAGGTGGGCGGCGCGGCCTGGGGGCGCGGTCGGACTAGAATTTGCGGCGGATAGGGCCGCAGGCTGGTAGTCTCAATTTAGCCAGTTCATTTTTACGCCGGGCATGCGCATGGGGATGATACCTCGCTTCGGTCCTCAGCTTCTCTGGGCAGCCGAGCGGTGTTTCTCAGCACCGGTGCGATCGGCTGCGTCTTGACAGCGGGTTCGTTCTTGTCGAGCGGCGCCCGGCGAGAGATGAATATCACTCCTTTAGCTTCTCCCACAGCGTCAGCGGCCTCACGAACAGAATGATTTCGCCGGGCTTGGGCGACGCCCGGGCCTTGCCGCAAGCGTTGGGCGTGACGATGCCGGACTGGAAAATCTTTTTTGTGGGGAAGTTCATCAACGCCAGCCACGAGTAGTTCGATCCGCGCGGCACGCATACGACGTAGCCGACATTGATCCTGACGGAGTTCGCGTACTTGAAGACTGGCTCACGCCCCTCAAGTCGTTTTGTGCATGCCGAAGGCCAGTGCTCTGTGTTTGCCTCGGCAGCTCGGGTCGCTAGGCGAAGCGAGGCGACTCCTTCTTTATCTGTGACGATCACGGACGCGGCGACGCGACCGTGCCCCACCCAGAGGTTAATGCAACTGCGGGCCATCGGGCGGCCATTTCGGCCGTCAAAAAGCTTGATCCGGATGGTCTGGGCATATGCCGGCACGCCTAGCCCACCAACAACCGCCAGGGCAAGCAGAGCCGCCCACCCCACGAGGAGCAGCATTGGCGAGCGGCCGCAGTTTAGTGGCTCCGCATTTCCACGGTGCATACGCATCGGGATAATACCTCGGGGCCGTGATGCATAATTTTCCGAACCCTTACCCTTGTACACCACAGCTGATTAGATGAGGTTGCCGGCTCCTTTGACCAAGTAGACTTGGTTGCTGTTCGGCGACCAAGGCTCGGAGGAAAGGAGCCGAGCAATGCTGATTATAGGTTGTGACTTTCACACTCGCTACCAGC
>JAKASX010000090.1 GCA_021818865.1 Acidobacteriota bacterium | reverse complement strand
CGCCCAACCTCCTGCTCGCCAGGGACCGCTTGCGGCCCGCGTGGACCTTGCAATGGATCACCGAGCCCAACTCCATGGCGCCCGGCACGGCGATGCCTTCCGGCCTGTTCCGCCGCGAAAATGGACGTTGGGTCTTCAACGGCCCGCTGCCCGCCATCGCCAAGAATTACCAGGGCGATATGGCCGACCTGCTGGTCCGCTACCTGTTCACGATGACGCCGCAAGAGCAGCAACGAGTGCTCAGCGCGACTCCGGCCAGCCAGTAACGCAACCGCTGGTCGCTTCGGCCACGGCGCGCAGGTCCGTGCCGGCTTGCGCGCATCCGCTTCAAGCGCCGTGGCCGCGCAAATCGCAAGGTTCTTGCGCTCGGGTAAGCCTCGGGCCAAGATAGTTCGGGAGGAGACCTCAGATGAAAGCTAGAATTGTCGGCCTCGCGTCGGTCCTCGCACTTGCGGTGCTCGTGGTTGGCTGCGCCAAGAAATCCACGCAGCCCTCCGAGCAGCCCGCGGCTACCGCCCCTGCCGCCCAGCCGGTGCCCACGGCCAACGCCGGCACCATCACCGGCACGGTGAAGCTCGTCGGCGCCGCGCCGAAAATGGCGATTATCCACATGGGCGCCGATCCCGCCTGCGAAAAGAACAATACCGGTCCGGTTCACGCGCAGGAAGTGGTCGTCGGCAAGGACAACGCGCTCGAAAACGTCGTGGTGTACATCAAGTCCGGCCTGGGCAACTATAGCTATCCCACGCCCACCACCCCCGTCACGCTCGACCAGAAGGGCTGCATGTACCATCCCCACGTCATTTCCCTCATGGTCGGCCAGCAATTCCAGGTCATCAATAGCGATTCGCTCACCCACAACATCCACGTCATGCCCACCGACAACCGCGAATGGAACGAATCCCAGCCCCAGGGAGCTTCGCCCATCATCAAGACGTTCCAGCGGCCCGAAATGGCCATCCCGGTCAAGTGCAATATCCACCCGTGGATGAAGGCCTACATCAACGTTTTCAGCAATCCCTATTTCGCGACCACCGGCGACGACGGCACGTTCACCATCACGAACGTCCCTCCCGGCAACTACACCATCGAGGCCTGGCAGGAAAAGTACGGCACCACTGACCAGACCGTCACCGTCGGCCCGAAGGAAACCAAGACGGTGAACTTCAGCTTCAACGCCAAGTAGTCGGTCGCGGCGCCATCCGAGAATTGGGACGCAGGGGCGCGTTGATTCGTGCCCCTGCACCGCATCCCCGTTCCGAAGCGCCGGTAGAACGCAATGTTCGTGATCTCGGCCCCGCCGTTCGCCCTCCGCGGGGCATCGTCGCGTTTTCTGTGCGGCGATTTGCGCTACAATGGGCGGGATTCGCAGCCGTTTTTCCGGCTCTTGCCTCCTGGCTTGAGCCGTGTGGGGGAAAGAAAGCGTTTCGGTTGGAAGCTACGCCTTCGCGCCGGCGGATTGCCGTAAATCGTCCGGCGCGGCCGTAGCGTTGTATTTGCAGGAAAGCGAAATCGGGGAAGGGAACGAGAAGGGATGGCGGGAAATCGCGAATTCGACCAGTCGCACGCTTCGCAGGATAGTCGTTCGGCGTCGCCGCGCACGCCAGTCTCCCTTCATCGCTTCATCGCCTTCACCGTCGCCTGCACCTTTCTCCTGCTGATTGCCGGCGCTCTTGTCACCAGCAACGACGCCGGCCTTTCCGTTCCCAGCTGGCCCTTCGCTCCGGGGACCATCCTTCCGCGCATGGTTGGCGGCGTCCTCTACGAATACAGCCATCGCATGGTCGCGGGTTTCGTCGCGCTGCTCACGTTCGCCCTGGCCGTTTGGGCCTGGCTGCGCGAGCCGCGCCGCTGGGTGCGCTGGCTCGCCGTCACCGCGCTGATTCTCGTCGTTCTTCAGGCCGCTCTCGGCGCCATCACCGTGCTCTTTTTTCTTCCGCCCGCTGTTTCCACCGCGCATGCGGCCCTGGCGCAACTCTTCTTCTGCACGCTCGTCGCGCTCGCGCTTTTCACCGGCGATTGGTGGCAAAGCGATTTTCCCGTCGAGCGCGAATCGGCGCGCCCCACTCTCTGCGCCGTCGGCATCGCCACGGTCACCGTGATTTTCGTTCAGCTCATTCTCGGCGCCGCCTTCCGCCACAACGCTTTCGGCGTCCTGCCTCACGTCTTCGGCGCGGGCGTCGTCACCGCCATGGTCGCCTGGACGGTCGCCATCGTCTTCGCCCGCTACGCCGATGTCGCGCCGTTGCGGCGCGCCGCCAAGCTTCTCGTCGGCCTGCTCGCGCTTCAGATTGCGCTCGGCATCGCCGCCTATTGGGCCGTGCTTTATCAGGCCCAGCTTCCGCAGCCCTATCCGCTGCCCGTTGCCATCACCGTCGCCCATGTCGTCAATGGAGCCCTTACGCTGGCCACTGCGGTCTGGCTCACGCTCGTCGCCTTCCGCCTTTTTCACCCTGCGGCTGAATTCGCGCTCGTGCCCGCCCTCCGCCCGCATCCCGAACACGGCAAGCACGCCGCCTCTGCGGGGACCCCATGAGCACCAGCCGCGTCGATGCCGCTCCGGCGGCCACGGCTCGTCCGGCGGCATATTTCGCTCTCACGAAGCCCGACGTCACTTTTCTCGTCGTCATCACCACCTTCGCCGGCTACTATCTCGCCTCCACCGGCCCGCTCGATTTCGCTCGTCTCACCAGCACGATTTTCGGCGCCACGCTCATGGCCGCCGGCACCGCCGCGCTCAATCACTACCTCGAACGCAACACCGATTGCGCCATGCGCCGCACCTGGACGCGCCCCTTGCCCTCGGGGACCCTCCGTCCTGCCGAAGCGCTCGCCTTCGGCCTGGCGCTCGATCTCGGTGGCGCGCTTTATCTCGCGTTCTTGATCAATCCGCTCGCCAGCCTGCTCGGCGCGATCACTTCGGTCAGCTATCTCGGCGTCTACACGCCGCTCAAGCGTCGCACGCACCACGCCACCACGCTCGGCTCGTTTCCCGGTGCCGTCCCTCCGCTCATCGGCTGGGCCGCCGCCCGCGGCTCGCTTCCGGTCGACGCCTGGGTGCTTTTCGCCATCCTGTTTCTCTGGCAATTTCCGCATTTCCTTTCGATCGCCTGGATTTACCGCAAGGATTACGAGCGCGCCGGCATCCGCATGATTTCCGCCGGCGATCCCGAGGGCTCGGCGACCTTCAGCCAGATTCTCTGGACCGCCGCGCTGCTCGTTCCGGCCACGCTTCTGCCCGCCGTCACCCGGCTCACCAGCCTCCACTATTTCTTCGAGGCGCTCATACTGGGCATGGCGCTCGTGGCCGTCTGCGTCTGGGCCGCGCGCACGAAATCCAATCAGCGCACTCGCTGGCTCATGCACTCGACTTCGATCTATCTGTTGCTGCTGGTGTCGCTCTTGATGTTGAATAAACTGCGTTGATCGCGGCCCGGCGCCGGATTTTTCGCGCCGCGCCCCTGACCGTCCCTGCCGGGGCCGGTTTTCGGGCGCCGCGCGTTCGGGTCCAACTGCTCTAATGAGGAGAAACCGGTGGTGATGGTGATTTCCGCACTTCTTACGCTGCTTTCGCTCGTGGGCCTCGTTCTGACGTTTACCTCGGGCCTGTTGACGTCCGGCGTGGACGGTCTGTTCCTGGTCATTATTTGCCTGTTCACGGCCCTCATTTTCGGCTTGCAGGCGCTTTCGGAAGCGGCGCGCTTGGGTTTCCTGCCGCAGCGCTTCCGCAAGGCGCATAAATAGCGCCGCGCCGCCTGCGATCGAGGCCGGGGTGGTCTTTCTTCCTGCACTCAACGCTTCCCTGAACGCCTCGAGCGCCGTTTTGCTCGTCACGGGCTACGCCCTGATTCGCCGCGGCCATCGCCGCGCCCATCACTGGGCGATGCTGAGCGCGTTCTGCTGCTCGGCGCTCTTCCTCGTCGGCTATCTCTGGTTCCACTTCCAGCATGGCATCGTGCCGTATCGCGGCGTCGGCTGGCATCGCGTTCTCTATTTTTCCATCCTGATTCCGCATTCGATTCTCGCCGCCGCGATCGTTCCCTTGGCCATCATCACGCTGTTCCACGGTTTCCGCGGCCGTTTCGACCGCCATCGCCGCATCGCCCGCTGGACCCTTCCGCTCTGGCTCTTCGTCTCCGTCACCGGCGTCATCGTCTATTTCATGCTCTTCGCCTGACGCCACTTGCGCCGCGCCGCAAATCCCTCGGCTATCGCGCTGGCGCCTCGTTCTCCTGCGCTGAAACCGCTTGCCACCGCCCTTGTCGCCGCACGAACACATCGGTGAACAGCAGTTTGCGAACCACCTGTCCTTGTGCGTCTTTCGTCGTCAACACCCCGCGCGCGATCGCCGTATTGCCGTAAAACCACACCCGTAGCTGATCGAATTTCGCCTGCGCCGCGCCCGGGTGCGCCGCCCGCGTATGCGCGTAGAGCAGCATCGCCTTTTTGCCGATGAACGTTCCTCCGGGCGGAAACGGCCGCAGGAAATCGCTCGCCAGGATCCGGTCGAGGTCAGCCGAGTTGCCCGTCTGGTCGTCCTGCAGCCACCGATGTTCCAGTTGCACGATCTCCGCGTTTTCCACGTCGAGCGGCGCACTCGGCAACTGCGATTTTTGCGCCGGTCGCGCGAAACCCGCGCCCAGAAGCAGCCACGTCGCGCACGCCGCGCCAACGCTTCCCAGTGCCCGGACTCCGCACCGCGATGCAAACAGGGTTTTCCCCATCTCCTCTGGCCCTCCTCGCGGAAAATTTCGCCCTCGGCCCGATAATACCCCGAAGCCGCCGCCACTCATCCCGGAAACTCAAAAATTGGGAACTCGAAAATCGAAACTCGGAATTCGGAAACCAAAAATCCACACAGGCCGCCGCTCCCGCCGGGCCCCTGTCGTTTCGTGTAGACTAAATCGGTGCGAATTTCGATGCGAATCCGGGCCGGTTCCGAGCGCGGCGTGGCCACGAAGTGGCTCGTCCTCGTCATCATCCTCACGCTCCTCAGCGTCGTTGTCCCGTTCTTCATCTGGCATTCCACCTGGTTCGGCACGCCGCTCTCCAGCGCCCAAATGACGCGCTACCTCGAGCAGAGGAACCATCCGCAGGAAACCCAGCATGCGCTTTCGCAGATCGCCGACCGCATCATCCGCGGCGACAAATCCGTCGCCCGCTGGTATCCCGACGTCGCCCGTCTTTCCACGTCCGCCGTGCCGCAGATCCGCGAAACTGTCGCCTGGGTCATGGGCCAGGACAACACCTCACCACTCTTCCACCAGACCTTGCTCGAAATGCTCCGCGATCCCGATCCGCTCGTTCGCATGAACGCCGCGCTCGCGCTCGTCCGCTTCCACGACACCAGCGGCCACGCCATCATTCTCCAGATGCTCGCCGGCCGTCCCTTGCTCGCGCCGGAAAGCGGCCAGCTCAAGCGCCTCGCCAACGTTGGCGAGTCTCTTTCGACGAATTCGATCGTCGCGCGCATCATCACCGAGCACGGAACCATCGAAGTACCCGCCGGCCAGCCCGGCAGCCTCTCGCAATGGGTCGCCGCCGATGGCGCTACGGTCACCGAGGGACAGCCCATCGCCGGCATCGCGCCCACCTCCGAAATGGTTTGGCAGGCGCTTCGCGCGCTCTATCTGATTGGTGAACCCAGCGATTTGAATGTGATCGCGCCCTACGCTCGCGGCGTTCCCGGTATGCCACCCCAGGTCGCCCAGCAGGCGCGCTTGACGATGGATGAAATCCGCTCCCGCGCAGACAACCACCCGAACGAATGAGCGAGGATCAAAAGTGACGCCCGGAGGCGAGCCCGCGTTCGCCTATTTTCCCTGTCGCGCTTCCGCGAGCGTACGGTCGCGATCGGCCAGTTCGCCCACGCCTTCGATCCCCGAACGCCGCCAAACCAGCTCGTCCAGCAGCGCCTGCAAGCGCTCCGCGGCGCGGCTGGCCTCTTCCGGGCTCATCGGCGTCGTCGAAATCGCCGATTCCACCCGCTCCCAAACCTGATAATTCGTCAGGCTGTGCAAGCTCTTGGCAAACGCGCTCTCAGCTGGGGATTTGCCGTGCAGTTTGGCGACGGCATGGGCAGCATGCTGATGCGGATGGTGGTGCCTGGTTCCTGTCGAGGTATGTCCGCCGTGTGACATGGACGCCTCTCTCTCGCGGGGGTGTGCCGCGCCAGCCCATCCGCCTACACCAAAACTCTGGGCCACGTCGGCTCTCAACAATCCCCCTGCAACAGCTGGGCCAACGAAATCCTCGCTCGGGTCCCCACTAATGCATTGATAAGAAACCGTTTGCCGCTGGCAGAAAAATGCCCTCCAGACCATCCTGCGGAAAAATACACACGCCTGCGTCAACGCTCGCTCATTTTCGGGTCCAAGCCCCATCCAGAAACTACCCGCCCCGGGCCCGCCCGGCGTCGCTGTAGAGCCGCCGTGCTGATGAACCTCCGCGACATGGTCTGCGCTCGTGAGGGCACGGCTTCAGCCGTGCCATAAGCCTCTTCCCAAGAACGCGGCTTCAGCCGCTGAGGGCACCCTCCCGAGTTCCCACGCAAACCCTCTGGACACCACGCTCACTTGATTCTGACGACCCTCGAGTCCGCCCCACCAGATGTTCCACCCGCGCTTCGCGGAATCCCACTTCATTCATCCATCCCTCACAATCCACGATGGTAAAGAAGCGGAACCCGCTCACGAACCTCCGCGAACCCGCATATCCAGTCCACATCATTTCCGGCGGATTGCAGCCGTCGTCGCTGGAAAATTCCCGCGCGTTCATTACAATGGCAGAATCACCATGCGACACAAAATCACCTTGATTCCCGGCGACGGGATCGGTCCTGAAGTATGCCAGTCGGCGCAGCTCATTCTCGCTGCCGCCGGCGTCGATCTGGATTGGGATGTCATCCCGCGCGAAGAACCGCGCGAAGACGAACCGCCGGACGCCTTCCTCCGCAAAGCCGTCGAATCCGTTCACCACACCCGCGTCGCCCTCAAGGGTCCTCTGACCACCCCCATCGGCAAGGGCCATCGCAGCTTGAACGTCGCCCTCCGCCAGGAACTCGAACTTTTCGCCAATTTGCGTCCCGTGCGCGACGTTCCCGGCGTCCCGTCTCTCTTTCGCGATATCGATCTCGTTCTCGTCCGCGAAAATACCGAGGATCTCTATTCCGGCGTCGAGCACCAGGTCGTTCCCGGCGTCGTCGTCAGCCTGAAAATCATCACCGAAAAAGCGTCCACGCGCATCGCCAAATTCGCCTTCGACTACGCCCGCAAGCACGGCCGCAAAAAAATCCACGCCATCCACAAAGCCAACATCATGAAGCTCACCGACGGCCTGTTCCTCGAATGCATCCGCCGCGTCGCCGTCGAGTATCCCGATATCCAGTATCGCGAACTGATTGTCGACAACACCGCCATGCAACTCGTCCTGAACCCGCGCCAGTTCGATATGCTGCTCCTCACCAATCTTTACGGCGATATTTTGAGCGATCAGGCCGCCGGCCTCGTCGGCGGTCTCGGCATGGTTCCGAGCGCCAATCTGGGCCGCGACGCCGCTCTCTTCGAAGCCGTCCACGGCAGCGCGCCCGATATCGCCGGGAAGGGAATTGCCAATCCCACTGCGGTTCTTCTGAGCAGCGTACTCATGCTCGAACACTTGGGAGAGGAAATCGCCGCGCGCCGCGTTCGCGAAGCCATTTTCCAGGTCTATCGGGAAGGGAAGCACCTGACACGCGACATTCCCAGCGGCCAATCCTCGACGGCGGAATTCACCGACGCCGTCATCGCCGCCCTCACCCCCTGACCACCCCCGCCTGCACCTTCGGATCCTGGACTTTGACCTTTCGTGCACCGCACCCACCGCATCTCAGGGTGCGGGTTTTCGGTCGCCCATGCGCCCACCTACGTTTTGATGAGACTCCACGAGAGAAACAGCACAGCTCCGCAAAGAAGATAAAAGACCTGCACCGCCCAAAGAGCTGCATCCAGCAACGCACGCTCAGCCTGGTTTGGCTCGCGGCCATCGAGGACCTTTCGAACCTGCGAGTGCTGCCTGACAACGAGCGACAAGCCGATCATCATGCAAGCAGCCGCAGCCACGAGCCCCGTGCCGGCGATCAGGCGCTGACCGGGCACCCCTCCCGGTAGAGACAAATACGTTTGCACTTCGCCAAGGAGAGCCGCAATCGCGAGCACCACCCCTATCCAAAACGCAGCACTCCTGTGAATCGGTCTAAGAAAATGTTCCTCTAGTCGCACCGCTCCCTCCCATCCCCCGGCCGCAGCCTTGACCTGCAGCCTAGCAATGACTCTTCGACGGCGCGGGCCGAAATTCCGCCAGGTGGAGAAACCCAAACTTCCACGTTCATCGAAACAGCCCACCCCGCATCCCGCGGCATGATACCCGAACAGCACATCCCTGAAGCACGAATTCCCGACGCAGTTCGCGGGGCGGCGCACCCTCCGCCTTTGAGGGTGCGGGATTTCGGCCGTCCGGGGGTGACTCGCGATCAGGTGTCCGTTCGGAATCAAAACCCGTCTGCCAGCGCGCGAATGGGCTCACACTGCGCTCGCCCGGGACGCCAAAAGTGGGAAATTCCGGTTGAGGGCTTCATGGCCGGTGAGTAGAATGCTGCCGGAGTTCGGGGTTAGATCCCATGGCTTCTTTCCAAAAGCAAAAAAGAGTCTTCGCTGCGTGGCTGATCCTCCTGTCCATCCTCGCGCTCACCGCAAGCCCGGCGAGCGCGCGCTCGGCCGAATCGTTGCGGCAGGGCGACAACCAGACGCAGCAGGGCCCCAGTCCCTTTCGCGTCGTGAAAGTCGAAATGGGAAGCAAGGGCGTGCAGAAAGGGAAGGAGTTTGTCGTCGAAGACCCTCGCAGCGTGTTCCACTTCCCCGCGGACAAGCAAGTGGTCATCCAATTCGTGTGGGACGGCCCTCCCGGCACTCACCAATTCAAGGGAACGTGGAAGGACTCGCTTGGGCGCGTCGAAAACATCAGCAACTTTGAATACACCACGACGCTCTCCCAATATACTGGCTACTGGGTGCTCGAGTTTCCTCCGAACCCCGCTCCGGGGCTTTGGGTCCTCGAGGCACAAATCGATGGCCAGCCGGCGGGCGTGCAGACCTTCGAAGTGACCGTCCCGCCCGCGGCCGCGCCGCCACCGACAACCGGCCAGGTGTACGCGCTTGCCCAGGCGTCTACAGTCACCATCGCCGCGCTCAACAGCAGGAACGAGGCCTTCCGCACGAGTTCGGGATTCTTTATCCGCCCGGACGTCGTCCTCACGAGCTTCGGGGCGATTAATGGGAGCAACTCGCTCAAGGTCGAATTGCCGGACGGAAGCAGCGTGGGCGCCGACAAGGTGCTCTCCTGGAATTACGACCAGGATTGGGTGATGCTCAGCGTCGCGGGAAAGAACGTCCCTCCGCTGAAGTCCGCTCCGGCGAACTCATGGAAGGTAGGCGACCGGTGCTACGTGTTGGACACGCCATCGCCCGGCAGCCGCACCATCGATTCCGTTGCGATCAGCGGAGTCGTGAACGCCGGGACGGAAAGTGAACAGTTCACCCTCCCGTGGACCACGGGCCAAAGCGCGATCGGCTCACCCGTGCTGGACATCGATGGCCATGTGATTGGCATGCTACAGGACAGGCTGGCTTCCAAGGTGGGCTACATCCCCGAAAGCAACGGAAACGGATTCCCCCTGCCCACGACGGGACCAAAAGCGATACCGATTTCCCTGATACAGACCGCCGGCAAAACGGCCACGCCGGTGACACTGGCGGATCTTGCGGCCAAGGGCTTATTCGTTCCGCCATTGGTTCGGAACTCGCAGATCTCATTCGGAGTACTCTGCCGAGGCTTCAGGAAATCCTTCCGGCACCTTGTCCCGGACGATGTCACGAACGATTTCTACCGCGGACAAGGCAGCTTGGGAGTCATCGTGACGTGGAGCCCGACAGAGAAACTAAAAACCACCGAGCATCTCGCCGTCTACGACTTGAAGAATCGGCCGGTCGCGGAAAGCAAACTGAAGAAAATCGAATTGAAGCCGCATGATACAACCTATACAGGCTGGAGCGTCTCGATCGCGGGACTGGCGCCGGGTATTTACAGGGTCGACGTGTTTCTGGGAAATACGCCGGAATGGCGCGGCTACCTCGACATTCACCGGTAGCCGCGGGATCTGCGGGGCAGCGGCAAAGCAGTCCGATCGCTCAGGGCAGGGAACTCCCCCATCCGGAAACCGCATCCGCGAACTCGACCTCCGGTTGGAACGGCTTGCATCGCCGACTGACCATGGGGAACAATGTCCCCGAGCCTGAAACACCGCAGATGGCGAACTCTCCGTAGCGGAGGCGGTTCGCGTTGAGGCCATTGCATTCCGCATAGGCTCGGACAAATGGGCGAACGATCAATTACGCAAATCGCGGCGGCCGGAGCTGTGGCGCTCGCACTCGCGTCCGCGGCCGGCTGCGTCAAAGAGAAGGGTGTCCGTTGGCGAGTGCCTGCTTATTCCACCGATTGGCGCCTGTCCGTTGGCTCCGGAGCGGAATATGACGCGACATGTCCGGGCGAGAAGACAATTGTCGACATTGCGATTGTAGGCAAACAGGCCGTCGGGACGCAGCAGGGGTACTGGCTTGAAGTTTCCTCGCATTTCCCAGGGTCCCATAGAGTTTTCGTTAGCGACACCCTCTTTTACCTGGAAGGGACCGACATTGTGTTCGTTCGCGGGATTGTCCAAGTTCCGGGCATTCCTGCTATGGAACTGCCGCAGGGTTGGCTGTATGGGTGGGCCCACGGGAACGCGGCCGTAGCCTACGGATACGTCTCCCCTTACTCGACGGCAAGCATCCTCATACCCCAAATTGAAAACAACAGCACTCACGTTGGGAGAGAGTCGGATTACTCAATGGGCGGGGCTTATCCAGGTGTTTTTGGGGGCGTCGCGGCAACAGACTTGCCGACAACTGCCAAGGAGTTAAGCCTGGCGACGGTTGCGACGCCCGCCGGAACGTTCATCACGCGGACTTGGCGCACCAAGGGCTATATTGGATCCCAAGCTCGCCCCGTATACACATGGACTGCCAAGGGTGCGGGGCCGTTTGGGGTTGTGAAGGCCAGCCTACAGGCACCCCGGAATCCCGCAGAGTCCTGGGGGATGGTCCTGACAAGAGTGCTATCGAACGCAACAAGCCGGATGCCGACCCAGCCTCTTCCCGCAAACCCGCACCTGCTGTGGCACACGATCTGGAAGAGTTGGCGCGACCATAAGCCCGCACTCTGTATGCCGCAGATAGGAACGTTCCAGGGTGGTCCTCCGGGGCTATAGGGACATCAACTCCGACCTGGCCCCGCATTGACGCCAGGCGGAGCTCGTTGTCGCACACCACAGCGGCCGCAAATTTCCCGTGAAGCGTGATCGCCGCCGCGCAGGAGCAGGGAACTGCCCCATCCAGAAACCGCGCACCGAGACGCCACCGTCTCACGGGACCGCGAAAACACCCTCAACCCCTCCGCAACCGGGGGCGTCATTCGCGAATCTGATATAATGACGTTTGGGTTTCAGCAGCGAGGAGGCTCGAATACCGCTATGGTCACATTTACGCCGCTTGCCGTGGAAAAGGTGAAGGAGATTATGAATCAGCAGAATCCGCTGCCAAGCGGACTGCGCGTCGCCGTCGTCGGCGGCGGCTGTTCCGGGTTCACCTACCACATGGCCTTCGAGAACAGCTCGAACGATGGCGACAACGTCTACGAATTCGGCGATCTGAAAGTCATGGTCGACCAGATGAGCGAAATGTATCTAGACGGCGCTGAAATCGACTACGTGGAATCGCTCGAGGGAGCCGGCTTCAAGTTCAATAATCCCAACGTTCGCAGCACCTGTGGCTGTGGCTCCTCCTTTAGCGTTTGATTCGGCCACTGACGAAGTTTTCTCGGCCCCCTCGCGGCGAGGGGGCCTTTTGTTTGCCGGCAGGCGCCAGTCTTCGCCCGCTGGCGGGTTCGCCGCACTCTTCTCCCGCGTGGATCGCTCCGTGAAGCTTGACGCAAGCGCGATGCCGGGCCGATGAAAATCGCCCTGGCCCAAATGAATCCGACGGTCGGCGATTTCGCCGGCAACGTCGCTCGCATCCTCGATTTCGCGCAGCGCGCACGCGCACGCGGCGCCGATCTCGCCGTTTTTTCCGAGCTCTGCCTCTGCGGCTATCTGCCGCACGATCTGATCGAACGCCCCGATTTCGTCGAGCGCAATCATCAGGAACTTCAGCGCCTTGCGGCGGAAAGCCCGCTGCCCGCCGTCGTCGGCTACGTCGGCCATTCGCGCAGCGAAACCGGCAAGCGCGCCGCCAATTGCGCCGCGCTCATCGCCGATGGCCGCGTCGTTTTCGAGCAGCGGAAGATGCTGCTTCCCACCTACGACGTTTTCGACGAAAGCCGCTATTTTCAGCCGGCCGAGTCCCAGCAGCTTTTCTCCTTTTGCGGCCGCCGCATCGGCCTCACCATCTGCGAAGACGTCTGGAACGACAAGAATTTCTGGGCCAATCGCCTCTACCAGCGCGATCCCGTCGCCGAGCTTGCCTCCGCCGGCGCCGATCTCCTGCTCAACGTTTCTTCATCGCCCTACACGATCGATAAGCGCGGCCTGCGCCACGACATGCTCCGCGCCATCGCCCGCGCGCATCGTCTCCCGGTCGTCTACGTCAATCAAATCGGCGGAAACGACAGCCTCGTTTTCGACGGTTCTAGTCTCGTCATGCTGGCCGATGGTCGCGTCGCCGCTCAGGCCAAGGCTTTCGAGGAGGATCTGGTCCTTTTCGATACGGAAACCGGCAGTGGGGAAGTGCACGATCAGCCGGCAAACGAACTGGAAGCCGTGGATCTGGCCCTCGTCTGCGGCACCCGCGATTACGTCCGCAAATGCGGTTTTTCCCGCGTGGTGATCGGCCTGAGCGGCGGCATCGATTCCTCGCTCGTCGCCGCCATCGCCGTCCGCGCGCTCGGCCCGGAAAACGTCACCGGCGTCGGCATGCCGGGCCCCTATTCCTCGAAAGGCAGCCTCACCGACGCGCAGGAGCTCGCCCGCAACCTCGGAATCCGTTTCGAAGTCCTCCCGATTCACGCCATTTTCGATTCCTATCGCCAGTCGCTCGCCGGCATCTTCACCGGCTATCCCGAGGACGTCACCGAGGAAAATATTCAGGCTCGTATTCGTGGCAATCTGCTCATGGCGCTCTCGAATAAATTCCATTCGCTCGTGCTCAGCACCGGAAATAAATCGGAAATGGCCGTCGGCTATTGCACCCTCTACGGCGATATGGCTGGTGGACTCGCTGTGATCGCCGATATTCCCAAAGTGATGGTTTACGAGCTGGGGCGCCTCATCAACGAGCGCAATCCCGTGATCCCCGCCGCCGTACTCACGAAACCCCCTTCGGCGGAATTGCGCCCGAATCAGACCGACCAGGATTCGCTGCCGCCCTACGACGTCCTCGACCGCATCCTCAAAGCCTACGTCGAGGACCTCAAGAGTCCGGAAGAAATAGCCGATCATTACGAATTCCCGCTCGATCTCGTCCGCAGCATCGCCGTTCGCGTGGATCGCAACGAATACAAGCGCCATCAGGCCCCGCCCGGACTCAAAGTAACATCGAAAGCGTTCAGCGTGGGACGCCGATTTCCGATTGCCCAGAAATACGTCATCTGACGCGTTTATACTTCGATCGAAGGATGGAAAGGAACTCGATGAAAAACGTGATTCGAATCAGCCTGATCCTCGGCGCGCTCGCCGCAGCCGCCGCCCTCTGGGCAGGGCAGACCGCCCAAACCGCACCGGCAAATGCGGCCGAGATCGATCAGCGCGTGGTGGCCTACCTGCGAAGGGTCTACGCCTGGGGCCCCCAATTCCAGGTCGTCGCCGGCGCCCCAGAACCATCCCCGATCCCTGATATGTACAGGGTGCCCGTCACCATCAGCCTCCAGGGCCAGACCGAAAAGGCGGTTGTCTACGTGAGCCACAGCGGCCAGTACATGATCCGCGGCGTCCTCGATAATCTCCTCATCGATCCTTTCGCCGCCGTCCGCGAAAAGCTCGAATCCGCCGTCCACGGCCATCCCCACGTCGGTCCGGCCAAAGCCTGTGTCAACGTCGCCGAATTCTTCGATTTCGAATGCCCGCACTGTCGCGACGCCTATCTCGCTCTCAAGGAAATCGAGCCTCATTACACGCAGGTCCGCTTCACCTTCTTCGATTTCCCGCTCACCCAGATCCATCCCTGGGCCTACAACGCCGCGCTCGCCGGCCGCTGCGCCTTCCAGGAAAATGCCGCCAACTATCCCAAATTCCAGGGCTTGATTTTCGACAACCAGGACAAAATCACCGCCGGCAACGCCGCCACTATGATCCCTCAGCTCGCCGCCCAGGCCGGCTACAACTCGAGCGATATCCAAGCCTGCATGGCGTCGCCAGCCACGCACAACCTCGTGGATTCCGATGTCGCGCTCGGCAAGACGCTGAAAGAGCCGGGATTCCCGGGCGTTGAGGACGGCGTCGACAGCACGCCCACGCTCTTCATCAATGGCCATCCCATGGTCGGGGGAACGGTCCAGCAGCTCGCTGGCTACATCGAATACGAGCTGGGCCAGTGCAAAGTGCCCGGCAAATAAATTAACATAATATACCTTATCGGACGTGATAGGATTCCGAGCTAATCCCCGGAATCCTTCAACCCTCGAAAACGGGCGGCCTTTGCCGCCCTTCCCTTTTCCCCGCTCGCACCCGTTCCCTCGTTCTTCCCCGCGACCTTCGTCGCCCGAGCGGCGGATTTTCACTTCGCGGCTCCCATGCCATTTCGCGGCGATATAAAATGCCAATAGGCCGCTCGGTGCACCGGCCATGCAAATGGGAGGTAGAAAGGAACGGCAATGCCAAGACCCGAAGGATCAGCTGTGAAGACAAGAATCGAAAAGGATTCGCTCGGCGAAAAGGCCGTGCCCGCTGGTGCCTACTACGGCATTCAGACCGTGCGTGCCATGGAAAATTATCCGATCAGCGGCTATCGCGCGCATCCAAAGCTGATTCAGGCGATCGGCATGATCAAAAAAGCCGCCGCGGCCGCCAATCAGGAATTGAAGCTCGTGGATCCTCGCCGTGCCGCGGCGATTCGCCGCGCCGCCGACGAAGTGATCGCCGGCGAAATGAACGACCAATTCGTCGTGGACGTTTATCAGGCCGGCGCCGGCGTTTCCTTCCACATGAACACCAACGAAGTGATTGCCAACCGCGCGATCGAACTGTTGGGAGGCAAGCGCGGGCAATACGAAATCTGCCATCCGAACGACCACGTGAATTTCGGCCAGTCGACGAACGACGTTTTCCCGACGGCCATGCGCCTCAGTTCCCTTCTCCTTTTGAACGACCTCCGCGCCGCGCTGAGACGGCTCTCCGCCGCCTTTGCCGCGAAGGGGCGCGAATTCGACGCGATCCTGAAATCCGGACGCACCCACATGCAGGACGCCGTACCGGTGCGGCTCGGTCAGGAATTCGCCGGCTATGCGACTGCGCTCGATCGCGCCGATCGAGTGATCGCGCAGGCGCAGGATCTTCTGCGCGAGTTGGGGCTCGGCGGATCGGCCGTTGGCACCGGCGTGAACACGCATCCGCGCTACCAAAAACTCGTCGTCAAGCGTCTGAGTGAGATCTCCGGCGAACGTCTCATCGCGACTTCGGATTTGCGCTACGCGATGCAATCGAATCTGGCGATGTCAGTGGCTTCCTCGGCGCTCCGCAATCTGGCACTCGAGCTCATCCGCATCACGAACGATTTGCGTTTGCTTTCGAGCGGCCCCAACACCGGCTTCACCGAAATTTTTCTTCCCGCTCTTCAGCCCGGATCTTCGATCATGCCGGGCAAGGTGAATCCCGTAATGCCGGAAATGACGGCGATGGTCGCCTTCCAGGCGGTTGGCGACGATCTGGCGACGGCGCTCGCGGTGCAGGCCGGCCAGCTCGAACTGAACGTGATGATGCCCGCGATGGTGTGGAATGTGCTTCATGCGGCGGAAATTCTGAAAAATGCCATGCGCGTCTTCGCTGAAAAATGCGTCGAAGGAATCCGCGCGAATCCCGAGCGGTGTCAGTATTACGCGCACGCCACGATTTCCGCCGCCGCCGCGCTCAATCCTTACATCGGCTACGCCGCCGCCGCGGAAATCGCCAAGGAAAGCGTGAAGACCGGTCGCCCGGTTCCAGAAATCGCTCTTGAGAAAAAACTACTCGACGAAAAACTGCTGAAACAGATCCTCGATCCGCGCCGGATGACCGAACCCGCGCCGCCGCTCGCCGCCGGCCGACGGAAAGGCAAGAAGTCCGCTCGCTGACGCCATTTGCAAAAAGAATTCGTGCCGAACAGTTCCGTGCGATGGAAGCCGCTCGCGCCGTGAGAGCGACCCGTGTGCGAGCGTTGGTCGTGTTGCGCAGAATCGCCGCTTTCTGTGACGATGGAGGGCTGTCCTTATCATCTACGGGAACCACGTGGGCGTGACATACTCAGAATCACAGCGCGAAAACGGCGATTCCAACACTGACGGGCGCATGGACTGGACTGATTTCTTGCGCCGGCCGCGTATCGAAGCGTCCTCGGACTGGGCAGAGCAGTACACAGGAAAAGCGATTCTGGTCGCCGGAGCCGGCGGCTCGATCGGCTCGCATCTAGCGCGAAGGCTCATCGCCGCGCAACCGCGCCTGCTGATTCTGCTCGATCGCTCGGAGCACGATCTCTACCGAATTCACGCCGAACTTTCCGCCGCATCCCATCGCGCGCATTTGACCGCGCTGCTCGCCGATATTTGCGACGAAGCGGCAATGGAAGACGTTTTGGGAAACAACCGGCCCGATATTGTTTATCATGCCGCCGCGTTCAAGCATGTTCCGATCCTCGAACGGAATCCGCTTGCCGCGCTGCGCAACAACGC
>JAKASX010000089.1 GCA_021818865.1 Acidobacteriota bacterium | reverse complement strand
GGCAGGGAACTGCTCGATCGGCTCGAACGCGAGGACCGCATCGGAATCGTCATGCTCGGCAGGCCCTACCACCACGATCCCGGCCTCACCCACGGCATCCTGGAGGAATTCCAGAAACGCGGCTATCCCATCTTCTCGCAGAGTACCTTGCCGATGGATGAGGATCTTCTCGACCGGCTTTTCGGCGACGACGTTGCCCTTGGCACGGTCGGTCATCCGCTCGAAATTTCCGACGTGTGGAAGAATTCCTATTCCTGCGGCACGAATCAGCTGATTTGGGCCGCGAAGTTCACCGCGCGCCATCCGAATCTGGTGGCGCTTCAGGTCTCGAGTTTCAAATGCGGCCACGACGCGCCCATCTACGCGGCGATCGAATCCATCATCGAGCAGTCGGGAACACCGTTTTTCTGCTTCAAGGATCTCGACGAGAACAAACCATCCGGCTCGATCAAAATCCGGATCGAAACCATTGACTACTTCCTGCGCCGGTATCGCGAACTCATGCTCGAGCGCTGGAAGGCGGAGCGGGAGATAGAAGCGCAATTAGCTCAGTTTGAGCAGCGGCTGCGCTGGCAATTGTCATAGCTGTCCTCTTCCCGCCCCCCATTGCTACCAGGAAACCATGGCTGGCAGTGACCGGCGTGGCCGTTCGGGCGAGGCATGATGCACTGGCCGATTTGCCGGAAGTCTGAGATGCCTGGCTAGCGAGTATCCATTGCGACGACGTTCTATTCGGCAGAATCAGCAAAATGTGTCGCTCGCGCCGGAGACGCTTCGGCGAGTTGGCACGACGCCGATGCTCCGCCCTCCGGCGTGCCAGGCATTGCAAAATCGCTTGCGGCTGGTCGGCCTACGCATGGCCCGTCTGTTCGTGTTTGCCTTCTGCATGGTCGGCGGTTCTGCGGTAGCTCAAACGCTTCCTCCGCTCAGGGATGCCCAACTATGGTCCCGCGCCCAGTTCAGTTACTACCTGCGGCCGGATTTCGATATCAGGTTTCGTGGGTCCCTTCGCTACGGAAATAACATGTCTCAGTTGACGGAGGCGATCGCTGGCGCCAGTTTTGCCTATTACCTCAGGCCCTACCTGTCGTTTGGCTCGGGATTTCTGTACAAGAAGGGCGTCAAGTCTCTCACGGGATACTCTCGCGAAGAGCGATGGTACGCGGAGGCGTCTTTCGCGCAATGTCTCGATCAGTTTCAATTTTCCAACCGGGCAAGATCGGAAGTCCGCTGGGTGGACGGCAGGCGCTGGGAGAGATACCGGGACAGGGTGCAGGTGCGGCGTCGCAATCTGATACCCCAGGCTCACCTTTCACCTTATCTGTCCTGGGAAGATCTTTACTACACGAAGTACGACGAGTGGAACAGGAAAGAATACACCGCAGGAATTCAGGTCCGGCTGGCCAGTCGCGAGCGATTGAGGCTTTTCTATCGGTATCAGGACGACCCGCGCTCGCGACCTCACGATATCAACATCATGGGCATCACGTTGCACGTCCGGGTTGGCAAGCAACCCAAGCCTCTTTGCCGGTAAACCCCAAGCGCTATGCTCTCCTTGAGCCGTTGACCGCTCCGTCTTCACGCCTCATACGACCTCAGCTTCGCGCCCACCTTCAGCGTCCTCGTCGCCTCAATTCCTCGGCCCAGTTCGTGACCGCCGTGATCGGCAGATTCGCTCCCGTGTTCACCAATTGATTCAGCAGAAATTTCTGGCCGCCGGGAAAAACGGAATAATCTTCAGTCGCCGTGATGTCGTCCTCTGGTGGCTGGATCGGGAACAGCGGTTGCGGCCCCTGGAATTGAAAGCTCGCGCCGGGAATCACCTTTGCCGCCATCAACTCTCCGCCGGAGATGAAAAACAGCTCGTGACCATCGCGGCCCCACAACGGCCAATAGCCGCCGTTCGTCGATACCTGCCATTTGCTGCCATTGGGCGGAAACGGCGCGACGAAAACCTCGAAGTCGCTCGGCCCGTTCTCATTCGATTCGTACGCCACCCACTTCCCGTCCGGAGAAAAAACCCCGTCTTCCTCATCGGCCGGTGTTCTCAGGAAAACCTTTGCCTTGGCGCCGGCTTGGAGCGGAAGGTACCAAATGTCAGCGCCCGTTTCCGGGGAAACGTCGTCGAACAGCAGGTTTTTGCCGTCCTCCGCGAAGGAAGTTCCTCCTTCGAGATCGGCTGACCGGCGCACCAATTGCCGCGGCCCTGAACCGTCCGCCCGTTTGCGGTAGGTGTTGTAAGGGCCGCTGACGTTGGACTGGAAGTAGATCCAGCGCCCATTCGGAGACCAAATGGGAAACACATTGTCGTGCTTGTCGTAAGTGAGCCGTGTGAGCGATCCGGTCGCCACGTCCACAATCCATAGGGAACTCTCCCCGGGATTGTCCGGATCCGGTACGGCCACCGCGATCTTCTTACCGTCGGGCGATAGGTGCGGGCTCGAATATCCGCGCGCGGGACCGATCGCGCCGAGCGTCTTCCCGTTCCGGTCGACAAGCGTGAGCTGGGATACGCGCGAAACGATGTTTCGGTACACCAGAAGACCGTTCCCCGCCGCCGATAGGGCGACGTAACCCGTGGGGCCGGTTTCTCCGACGGGCGTGACATTCGGCGCGATCATCGTGGCGTTGGCTGTCACTTTTAAGGTGTTCGGGTCGAACGGCTGTGCCTCGAGCGACCCGCCCTTTGAATAGAGCAGATATCCGGCCGCGTAGACCATGCCCGAGTCCGCGGGAAGATTCACCAGCGGTTGCGCCTTGGTCGAACCGGTCGAGCCGACCTCGATGGCTGGTCGAGCTCCGTTGCCTCTCTCTTCCAGAAACAGAAAATGCTTCCCATCGGGCAGAAAAAACGGCCAGCGATAGCCCTCGTCCTGCCGTGCGGAATCGAAAACCGTTGCCGGCGAGGCAGGCCCTCCTGACGCGGCGATCTTCATCAACTGAGAGGATATGCCCGGTGAATAGACAATCGTCCCATTCGCGCCCCAGCTCCCGCCGCGCGGTATGATTACCGCGGATAGAGTTCCAACCGACCCTGATCCCAGATCCACTCGTTTCAGCTTGTCGTCCGCGAAAAACCCGATCGATTTGCCGTTCGGCGACCAGAAGGGAAACTCGGCGCCCTCGGTTCCCGAGATCGGCTGCGCCTCAAGCGAGTCGAGCGGCCGCAGCCACAGCATTCTTTTTCCATTCACGGTCGCAACGAACGCCAGCCGCGTGCCGTCGGGCGATAGCGCCAGCGACGTTCCTAAATCGCCATTTGCGGGTGGGCCGATCGCGAAGCGCAAAGTCGGCTCCAGACGCTCGCCGTGGCCGAAATAGGCCGCTCCCACGGCAATTCCCAAAGCCGCGCACGCCGCCGCGAGCAACCACGGCAGCGCGCGGCGCCAGCCGGGTGAATAGGCTGTCGCGGCAACCGTGGGATAAAGAGAAGCAAAATCGCTAGTGGTCCCGCTCAACGTTTCTTCGATCGCGATTCTCGCTTCGCCAATCGCTTGCAGTCGCTGTTTCGCCTCTTTCTGCAAGCATCGTTTCAGCAGTTTCCTGATCGGCGCCGGCGTCATCGCCGGCAGCGCCGACCAATCCGGTTCCGCGCGAATCACCGCTGCCAGAATGTCGGAAACCGTTTCGCCATCAAACGCGCGCCGGCCCGTCAGCATCTCGTAGAGCACGCAGCCAAACGCCCAAATATCCGCGCGGCGATCGACCGGTCTTCCCTTTGCCTGCTCTGGCGCCATGTACGCCGCCGTGCCCAGAATGATGCCCGCTTGCGTGGCCATGTGAGTGAGCGTCGGCGAAGAGGAAATGTCGCCCGCCGGCGTTTCGCCCTCGATCGCCTTCGCCAGCCCGAAATCCAGAATTTTCGCCACGCCATCCGGCGTGATTTTCACGTTCGCCGGTTTCAGGTCGCGGTGCACGATCCCGCGCTCGTGCGCGTATTCCAGGCCCTCGGCGATTTGTCTGGCCATCGGCAGCGTTTCATCAAGCGGAATCGGCCCTTTGGCGATGCGTTCGGCAAGGGTCTGCCCTTCCACGAGTTCCATCACGAGCGCTCGAACGCCGCCCGAGTCCTCGAATCCGTGGATCGCCGCGATGTTGGGATGGTTGAGTGAAGCGAGGAGTTTTGCTTCGCGCTCGAAACGGCCCAGGCGTTCGGGGTCGGCGGCGAATCCTTCGGGCAGCACTTTCAGCGCGACTTCGCGCCCAAGTTTCGTGTCCCGCGCGCGATAGACTTCGCCCATTCCGCCGGCGCCGATGGCGCCCAGGACCTCGTAGATCCCCAGTGGCGTTCCCCTATGGAGCGGCATGGTGGGCGCGATTATACAGCGTTGCCGGCAATGGGAACGCGGGAACTTCACACTCCCATCTTTCCGCGTTCGCGCGCCGCGTCCGCTGGGTCGCAGTGATCGGCAATGAGCGCCGGGACAATCGCCCGGCCCGCGCCTATGGCGCCGGTTTGATGTTCTGATTCACGTGAAAGAGGTTGCTCGGATCGTACTTCTGCTTGATTTTCGCCAGCCGCTGATAGTTTTCCTGGTAACTTGCCGTGATCCGCTCCTCGCCTTCTTCCATCAGGAAGTTCACGTACGTGCCGCCGGCGCAACACGGATGCAGCGCGGTCCAGAAATCGCGCACCCAATCCCGATATTTTGGCATGACGCTCGCATCAGAGCTCACCGCGGCGATGATGTGAACGAACCCGGCGTCCCGCCAGGCAAACGCCGTGTCCGATCGGCCGACGTCGCTGACGGCTCCGCCCAGGGGATAGATGTGGATCGCGGAATTGACCGTCGGCACTTGCTTCCCATATTTCGCGTACTCGACGATGAATGTATCGCTGATCTCCTTGACGAAATCGGCTTTCCAGTAATGCTGCAGCCCGGGTGGCAGCAGCGGATCGAACATGCCCTGCACCATCGGATACGGGATCGGCCCCACATGGGAAAATACTGGAGGACCAAAATCCAGAAACGGCTTGACGGCCGTCTCGCCTTTCGTCAAGTCGCCGCTGTAGACGCACATCACTCCGCACACCGTCTTCATGTGCAGCGATTCCGGAAATGGCGGTCCCGGCGGCACGATCAGAAAGGCAAAGAAAACACTCAATTCGCGCGGCGCCCGGCTCATCACATCGCGGTAGAGTCGCAATGCGTCGGTTGCCTTCTCCACCGGATAAAACACGGGGCCAGCGTACACCACGCTCACCGGATGCAGCTTGAATTCCAGCGAAGTCACCACCCCGAAGTTTCCTCCGCCGCCGCGCAGCGCCCAGAATAGGTCGCTGTTTTCGGAAGCGCTCGCCGTCAGGAATTGGCCGTCAGCCGTCACTACATCCACCGACACCACGTTGTCGCACGAGAGTCCGTACCGGCGAGTCAGGTGTCCGAATCCGCCTCCCAGAGTCAGTCCGCTGACGCCGGTCGTCGAAATCACCCCTCCCGGCGTGGCCAGCCCGAAAGCGTGCGCGGCGTGATCGGCGTCGCCCCACGTGCATCCCGTCTGGAATCGCGCCGTCCGCTGCTTCGGATCGACCCGAACGCCTTTCATCGCTCCCAGATCGAGCACCAGGCCGTCGTCGCAGGTTCCAAAGCCCGGCACGCTGTGTCCGCCGCCGCGGATCGCCAGCGTCAAGCCCTGCTCTCGCGCAAAATTCACGCTGTGCATGACGTCGGCGACGCCCGCGCATCGCACAATCATCCACGGCTTGCGATCGATCATCCCGTTATAGACTTTCCGCGCCGTTTCGTAGCCGTCCTCGCCTTTGCGAATGGCCTTGCCTCTCAGAGTCGCCACAAATGCCTGCACCGAAGCGCGATCGGGCGCCTTGAATAGAGTCGCCATGCGTGGTGTTCCTTTCGCGGATTAGGTTGGCGTTGTTGTCGCCTTTAAGCGGTTTGGGAATTCGTTGCCGGTACTATACACGAGAGGACTTGCCCCGAGTAAACGTTTTAATTTTTTCTAAAGGGTCGCGTTTCCGCCTTCCGCCCGCGGATTCGCCGTCGGCAGTGGCCCGATGCACGAAAGGAGCCGCGCAAAAAACGGCTCCTTTGGCGATGCCATCGAAATGCGTGCGCTTGCGAAAACGGCGCGGCTGGCGGGCCGCGCCGTCGCGCGTAACGCCGGGAATTATTTTGGCGCGAGGATCTGGTCGAGCAAGTCCGGCGTGCCCGGCACTCGCACGAGTTCCGGGTATCGCAACCCTCCCTGATAATCGATCTCGATCGTCTGAAACCGCTTGCCGCGCTCGACCAGGAATTTCATCGGAGACGTGGTCTTCTCCGCTTCGAGGATTGCCTCGCGAAGCGCGGGGACGCTGAACGCCTTGCCGTTTATGGCAACGATGCGCACGTTCGGCGTCATCCCTGCCTTGAACGCGGGGCTCTCCCACCAAACATTTATAAGTTCTCCTGCCGCGTTGACCATGAAACCGAGCGAAGTGGAAAAGTTGCCGACGGTAAACGGGCCTTTGGCCGCTATCATCCACGCGGGTTCGGTGTCGGTATAGGCCAAGCGATAGCCTCCGCGCGTGATGCCGCCAAGCGGCGTGCTCGGATGGAGTTCGTAGATGCGCGAGCGCAGGAAATGCGCCCAATCGTACGGTTGCACTTCGTTCAGCGCAGCGACGATATCCCTGAACGTGTACGTCCGCGTGATGTAGCTCCCGTTGTCGATTCCATAAAACAGCCGTGCGAAATCGTCCAGCGATTTCCGGCCGTCGCTCAATTCGCGGATCTTCGTATCGACGTCGAGCCAAATGAGCAGGCCCTCCTGGTAATAGTCTTCACCGCGCAGCCAACTCGGCCAGGTCACCGGACGGCGCTGGGAAATCGTCGGCTGGTTCGTCGTATCGATCAGCGGACGCCAGTTTCTGCCCGGGCTCACTTCGAAATTCGCGGCGATCCGAGCGATCAGGTCGCGCGTCTCGGCGGGCGTTCGCATGCCGGACCGCGCGGTCAGCACGTAGCCCCAATACTCCGTCAAACCTTCGTACACCCACAGCAGATCGTCTTGCATCGGAACGTTGAAATTCGGCGTCCACAGATCGGCCGGCCTGCGGAATTTTCCGTTCCAGGAATGCGTGTATTCGTGTCCCAGCAGGTCGCGTTCGCCAACGCCCGCGGCCCAATCCGTGAAATAGTTCGCGCTCGTGCCGTCTTCGCTCGATTGATGGTGCTCGAGACCCTCCCCGCCGATCGTGTTGCTGAGCGAAAGCAAAAAGTCGTAATGGTCGTAATGATGCGAGTGGAAGAGCTTTTGCGCCTGCACCACCAGGTTGCGATGCAGCTGAAGTTCCTCCGGCGTGATCGCGAGGTCCTTGGGAGAATCGGCGAAAACGTCGAGAAAAACGCGGTTGTCGGGTCCGCTGGAAAGATCCAGCCGGCGATAATTGACGCCTGCATACAGCGGCGAATCCACCAGCGTGTTCAGCGTGGTGTCCTTGAACCGAACCGTGTCGCCGTTCTGCGAGAGAACGCTGAGCGCGGTGGCGAAATGCCAGCCGTCGGGCAGCAAGATGCTGGGCGCGAACGTGATGTCGCGGGAAAAATAGCCCGCCGGATAGAGCACCACCGTGTTCCAGGAAAGATCGATGATCTTCGACGAAAAGGAGATGCGGCCTTCGTCGGGTCGCAGCGGCGCCAGGTAATCGAATTTCACGTCCAGCGCGCTCACGCCGGCGGGAACGTCCACGTGGAAAGCGTACACGTTCACGCGGTCGCGCACCCACGGGACGCGCTTGCCGTTCGCGCTGATTTCAATTCCCGCCATTTCCGAAATCGGCCCGGTCGGCGAGTGGGTTCCCGGAATCCATTGAGGGTAGAGCAGCGTCATTTCCCCCGCATGTACGGGAACGGTTTCTCGCACCGCGAGCACGCGGTGCGTCACGTCTCGCGCGGAAACCTGCAAACCGACGACGCCCGGACAGGGCTGATCCACCGGCGCTTTGATCGGCGGCGGCAGTGGTGCGGGCTGCGGCCCGGCCGATTGTTGCGCAAAGGCGGGAGACGCGAAAAGAAAGCAGAAAAACGCCAGCAAAATGGCCGTCGTCACAGCCGATACAAACCTGGATCTGGAGCGACAATCTCTACGCTGTGGAATCAACATGCGGAATGCGCCTCCTTGCGCGCAAATTGTGCCCATGCCGCTGCTCCCCGAGCCGCCAAACGGCACGGGTCTTCCTTTTTATCTCGCGGTCCGGCGTAGCATAGTTCCGATGCCGCCTCGACGCAATGGCCGGCACCGTTTCAAAACGCGGGTTTCGCGCGTCCGCGCGAGCTGCCGAGTCGCGATCGGTTGGTTGGGGAGAAAAAGAATGGCGCGCCTGGGGCGATTTGAACGCCCGACCTCTGGTTCCGGAGATAAGCGGTAAATCTACTAACCCGCTGTTTTCCCATATGTTTCCGGAACTTTTGGGTTCGTTGATTTTGTTCCCTTGTTGTACCCTCGAACTGGTGTCAGCGTGGTAGCCCGCGATCGTTGGAATCCAGCCGCGTGCCGGCCTGCCGAAGACCATTTCCAATCTCTCAATCTGGAGCCTCCACGTAGTCCACAGGTTCCCCGAAAAAAGCCTTCAGTTCCTTTACCCAGGGCAACGGGTTCACACCATGGATCAGCCTACCCTGGAAGCCGAGCCTTTCAGCCAGGTTGCTGCGGTTGTGGCGGATATCGTCCTTTCTGCTCCGGCTGTAGAGGGACAGGAATTCGGTTACGCTGGCGGGCTTCGAGAAGATGTACGTCGCGTGGCCGAGCTGAGGCGTCTCTACGATCACTGCCCGCTCCAACTCGAAGATGTATTCCGAGCGAAAGAGGTACAGACGGCGGGCGCGCTTCGAGAGCTGCCTGTAGTAGAGGCCGTCGTAATCTGGCTTCCAGCTAATCAGGGCGACGTCGAAATCGCCGGGAAGGCCCAAGCCTGCGCAGAGTTTTTGCAGATCTGCTCGTTCGATCGGCGCAGACTCGATGCGTAGGCGCATGCGATCGAGAGCCTCGGCAAACTGGCCGAAGCGCTGGTGAGTCTTGCGGGCCTCGGCAATCTGCTCATCAATGTTGCCGGGGAGCGTGACTACGATGCGGCTCGGAAGCGCGGTCTCCCACTTCACCAGGTGCCATTCGCCGGCTCGGTGGCGATAATCACCGCTGTGGACGAACGTCGCCTTCACGCCGATCTTGGCGCCCAACAGATGCTTCCACTGGTTCCAGGTCGGGTCCCACGTCAGCGGCACCGCAGTTTGATCGAGCAGGATTTCCAGCTTGCGCCGTGCGTCCCGGTAAACTGCGCGGTCTTCGTAAATAGCGAATTTCCGCAGTGGGGCTCGGATGCGCTTCGTTGCCTGTCCCGGCGAGAACGCCAGGAGACGAGAGGCGTAGAAAGCCGTCCCGTCGCATGAGAGGTCTCCTGCCACAAGCAGGGAGCCGAAGCCGCCATAGGGAAAGAGTGCCGGAGCCGCCGAATCGGCCAGAAGGGTGTCATAGCAGGAGCGCAGTTCCGGCCGCGCGAGGATGTTGAAGCCGCGCTCCACGCTGGCAAGGTCGCTGGCGGGCACTCGGGCTGCGCGGAGTTCCAGGGTGCGGAGCTTGAACGCGAGGCGCAATTCGCTTGGCGAGGCCTTGGAATCGACCCGCAAAATCTCATAGAAAGTGGGCTGCCGGTCCCAAGCCTTGCGGCGATTCCCCAGGTAGAAATAATCCCGCAGGGTCTCGCAACGGATGTGCACCGCCGTGATCCCTAGCCGTCCACTGACCACCTCCGCCGATACAAACAGATCGTTTCGCTTGTCCTTGCGCGGCTGGGTGACGTACCCGATCGATGCCTGGAAGATGTCGCGCCTTCTGGTCTCTGGATTGGGGTTGCGTATGGAAATTTCCGTGACTGCATTTGCCGCCTCCAGCGCGAGGGGGAAACGGAGTTCGTCTCCCGGGTGAACGAAGGAGGCCAAGAACTTCGAGACCAGCACGGAGGTGCCATCCGTGAAGACGCACTGCGCCTTGAGGCCACTGGGTTTGGTTTGTAGGACCACCTTCTGGCACAGACCGGGCGGAAGCGCAGCCCTGGCTTGGAGAATAACCCCCATCGCGGGGGGCAACTTAAACCCGTTTGAGCGTTTTGGCAAATAAGTGGGATGTCTTGATAAACCACGGAGGTTCAGAAGGTAAGAGGCTCGTCTCAGGGGAAGGTTACAGATGACGCGCGTGATTTCTGCTCGGATCACGCGGCGCAGTGTCGCTTCAAGCGGCTTAATGACTGAATGTGCGGAGGAGAAATGCGGCTCGAGGCAAGGCTCAAACTGGGGTTTTACCCTCTTCCGATTCCGGAGGCGGAGAGAATCCACTGCTTCCTGCGATTCCCCGACCAGCAGTGTTCAGCGCTCGATCCCTGTATTGGCGACGGTGTCGCTTTCGCCAAGATCACCTCCGGTGCCAAGATCCTTCGCTACGGAATTGAACTGGATGCCTACCGGGCGGAACAGTCGCGGGCCTTGGCGAATGAGGTCATCCAGGGAAACTGCTTCGATGCGCAGTGCCCCGCCGAGTCGTTCTCTCTGATTTACCTGAACCCTCCCTACGATTTCGAGCTGGGCGAGCTGAACTCGCAGCGCATGGAACGGCTCTTCCTGGAGCAGGTTTATCGTTGGCTGAAGCCCGGCGGCGTCCTCGTTTTCGTCATCCCGGGGCCGCGCGTCGGGGAATGCAGTGCGGTGCTTTCGAGCCACTTCCGGGACGTCCGCGTGTACCGGCTCACGGAGTCTCAGAGCATCCGCTACAAGCAGATTGTTCTATTCGGCGTACGCCGGACGAGGCACGAGCGTGAGCGGCTCCGGGACGATGACATCACGCGAGCCCGGCAGTGGTTTGCCTCATTGGCCAGGGCTCCGGAGCGACTCTCGCCTCTCCCATCGGAGCCTGATCGCCAATATCCGGTTCCATCAGGTGAGCCTCTGCGCATGGTCTATCGCGGGCTGCCGCTCGACGAGATTGAAGACCTGCTGCAGATATCGGTCGCTTATCGTCAGGCAGCACCGGTCCTTTTCGCCCCAGAGGGGGACATCAGCGGCCGGCCGCTGACGCCGCTGCATGGCGGGCACCTTGGCCTTCTCTGCACGGCGGGGATGCTCAATGGCATCTTTGGCGAAGGAGAAACCCGGCATATCGCAACGTGGCAATCCATAAAACTCGTGGACAGGACAGAGGAGGAAGAGGATGGGGCCACAGTCGTTCGAGAGAAGGAACGCTTCTCGAACGAGCTCACACTTGTGTTCCCGACCGGCCGAATCGCAATCCTAAGGTGATTCCTTCTTGCCTAGTCTCGCCTTTTGAGTTTCGTCACAGAAGGCGGTACCACTTGACTTAGTCTGCAATCGCTCGTCTCTTGGAAATCCTAATCCCTGCGATCTGTCTTGGGTCTTCAGGCCGACCGTGCGAAGTGGCGTCGGTCACCACTGTTACGCCAACTTTGGATCTTCCGAACTGATTGGGTTATGACGACGCCAGCGGTCGTGGCGCACAGGCTATGGTGTGGATGCCAGGGTCTGCCTAACAATTTCTTCCGTTTCGTTCAAGCAGGCCGAGCACAAGTCAACGAGATCTTGAGCTGTGCGGTTCGCGAATTGCCACCATCGATGGCGGAGTTGTACCTGAGGGGGACCGGGACGAGATTCCCACCTGTTTGGCCAGGGGTCCCATCTTGACCGCCAACGCTCTGGGTCGGAGTCGGCGAAGGAATAGGAAAACATCCTTGAGATGACAACGCCATCCTCGTGCACTTCAACGTTTCTTGCCTGTGTCAGAAAAGCGATATCGGGTTGGGAGCCGAGGAGCGCCATCAGGCCGTTCCTGGCCTGTACGCCCTGCGTGATCTTCGTATAGCGTGCGAGCCGATATGCAATCGATCGGAAGGCAGACAGGAAGGCACTCAGGCAGAAGCCGAACTTTTCTGGGTCTCCCTCGTAGTCCCTCATGAGCGTCAGGAAGAACCGGGACTCCCGCAGCTTTTCCCAAACTCGCGCTTGATTGGCTACCACTTCCGCAGTTGAGCCCATGTGCCTCCGATTCCTTGGTAGCGATTCTAGCCGCTTGGCGTGCCCGATGCGAGTGCGAGCCTTCGTCGATGAACCTGGGAATGACCTCGGCCTTGAGACCGGTGACCCGATTGTATTCCGCCCTTCGAGGAAGCGCTTACCTCTGCTATGTGCGCCAGAGGGTCTGGGAGTGGTTGGAGGGGGTGCCTTAAAGGACGAATGGACGGCGGGAGGGGCAAGGGATGAGAAACGCCCACGAGCGGTTTGGTACGGTTGGGTTCACGAAGCGTGCGAAAGACACCACCACCCAGATACGCGTTTATATGGACCGGCTTATTGCAGAACCGGCGAAGGAAGAGCGGGGGACGGCAGGCGCTCACCTGATATCAGTAGTGGGAAGCGACGCAGAAATCGCGGCCATGTGGGCGGCGGTGACAGAGGGAGCGTTATTCCAGATTCGAATCCCGGGCAGCGCTCCATTCGCGGCTACCTTGGGTCTCGAAGCGCAATGCCATCGCGGGAGTGTGATGCTGGCAGGACGGAAACGCCCCGTCCGGCATCTGGTCGCCTTATCAGCAGAGATGTCGAAGACGAGGCCTGGCGCAGACCGCGAGGGAAATCGCACGGTCCTGTGCAGTGACCATCCCACGTTCGTGCTCTACCGCGTGGCGCGTCGCTTTGGGTTGCCCGTGGTGCCCGAATGGGCACCGTGGTTTATCGGAGAACTGGAACGGCGCAAGGCGATACAACCACTGCTCGGCCTGGGATGCTCGCCAGTGGTGGTGAGGGGGAGCAAGGAGACGTTTCTTTGCTGGATCGGCAAGGCACTCAAGGCTGGCTCGATCCGCATACCAGAGGAGAACGGGACGATCTCCTGGAAGCTCGCCAGCAATTTCCGTGAGCCGCTTGCATTCTTACCAGGAGAAACCGAGAGGATGCCGCCCCAAGCAGGAGCGGCTGAAGCGAGTGAGGAGGTTCCGTGCAGATCGTTCTAAAGGTGTGGAGCAGCAATCTGGATCACAACGGAGGGAGTGATTTCGCTTTGGTCGAGATCACTCCGGCTTTTGCGAATCTCGCCTTGCGCCGCATCGCTGTGCTGTGTGAGCAAAAGGCTATCGATCCGGCACTCGACGAGATGTATTACTGGGATTCGGGAGCAGACTTTTTCAGTCTTTGGGCTAATCCCACCGCTGGTACCCGAGAGGGCGAGGGGGCATGCCCGAAACTCCGGGAGGAACTGGACCGCCTTCAAATTGACAAGCACGAAGTGGCCATTCCGGTGCGTGAGCTCTCCGTTCCGAAGAACCTCATCGCCAGGGTGGAGTGCGCCCAAATGGTCGTTCGCGAAACTGGCATCGCCTTCACGGCCATTCCGAAGCACGCGGATTTCCACGTAACGACCGCTGAGATCCTCAAGGAAGTTCTTGAAAGGTGTGTGCCCCTGGCCAACGGCTGAGAATTCCCGCCTTTCGTTTTCCCCGATCAGGAACAACCTCCTTTCATCCCGTAAACCAGAGGACAAGGCTATGCAATTGCCGAGGGACATCAACGAATACTTGCGGGCATGGGCCACGGATTTGGGCGAGAGGATTCTCCAAGGCTACCCGCCGCTGCAGGGCGTCGAAGATCCGCCTTCGCCGCTACTTAAACGACTGCAGCGAAGACCTTTTCCTGCACAGACTCTCGCCATCATGGGCGTCGTGAAGCGGTGGAACGAAGCCCGAGCTGCTGCGGTGATCGCGGAATGCGGCACGGGCAAGACGCTGATCTCCCTTGCCGCTGCGCACGTTCACTGTGCCGGGCAACCGTTCACCGCATTGGCAATGGTCCCGCCCCAATTAGTGGACAAATGGGCGCGGGAGGCGTTTCGAACGTTGCCCCGTATTCGAGTGTTCCTCATTGACGGTTTGCGTGCCCATACGAGTGCGAACGGCCATGCGGGAGTCAACGAGGTCAGATTGCGAAATGGCCGGATCGTTCGAGAAGGGCTGCGGACCACCCTGACCGAGCTGCGGCTCCGGAAGACCGCCCAGACGGCTCGCGAGCGCTGGGATTCCATCTGCCGGTCGCCAGCTCTTTTCGTTGTGGGGCGCGATCGGGGGAAGCTCAGCTATTTCTGGCGTCATGCTTACGGAGTCGCTGAGAGCGGACGCTACCAGGGAAGCGTGACCAATCCAGACACGGGCTGCCCGATCTACCTGGGTGAGGACGGGGAGCGGCTCCAGCGTGCGGACTTCAAGAAAGCCAAGCTGAGAGAGATTCTTGGCAGTCGGAACGGCGACGAATCACGCAAGTCTCGGCGGGCCCTATACAGCGCGCTGTGGCAAGCCGACGGGGCGAAAACTAGGCGCTTTGCTCCAGTGGACTTCATCGGGCGCTACATGCCCGATTTCTTCGACTACGCCATCGCCGATGAGGTGCACGAACTGAAGGGTGACACCGCCCAGGGCAACGCGCTGGGCACGCTGGCCGCCTGCGCGCGACACACCGTGGTTCTGACCGGGACGCTGCTCGGCGGCTACGCCGACGAGGTCTTCAACATCCTCTACCGGCTCGAGCCGGCCAAGATGGTCGCAGAAGGATTCGAGTACGGTGAAGCGGGCGTTCGTGCTTTCACGGAAACGTATGGCCTGCTGGAGAAGGTCACCGTGATCGAGCCGGCAGACAACGCCTGCTCGGAGGCGCGCGTGACGAAGCGCGTACGGCGCCGTCCAGGCGCATCCCCACTGCTCTTTGGCCGCTTCCTGATGAGCCTGGGGGCCTTCATTTCGCTCGAAGACATCTCGGAGGCGCTGCCGACTTACCGGGAAGAGGTCGTCAGCGTCGAGATGGATCCTCCATTGAAGGAGGCCTACAAAAAACTCGAAGAAGACGTGAAAGCCGCGCTCAAGGAGCATCGCGGGAATCAGTCGGTGATGAGCGTGGCGCTGAACGCGTTGCTTCTTTATCCTGACCGGCCGTTCCACCTGGGAGACCTGTTTGGATGGGAATACGACCCGGAGACGCAGCGCCGCGAGAAATTCCTGATCGCCGAGACGCAAGATTTGGACGAAGAACGCGTCTACGCGAAGGAGCGTCGGCTGGTGGAGGAGGTAAAGATGGAGCTCGGCCACGGTCGGCGGTGTCAAGTCTACGCGGTGTATACGCAGAAGCGGGATGTGACACGGCGACTGGAGCGCATTCTGACCGACGCGGGGATTCGTGTCGCCGTGCTGACGACCGAAGTGCCGCCGGAGGCGCGGGAGGCGTGGTACGAGCGCCAACTCCGAGCGGGGGTGCAGGCGGTGATCTGCCATCCGAAGCTGGTCCAGACGGGTCTCGACCTGATCGAGTTTCCCACGATCCTGTTTTACGAGACCGGCTATTCGATCTATGTCCTTAGGCAGGCGAGCCGGAGAAGTTGGCGGATTGGCCAACGCGCACCAGTCAAGGTGAAGTTCCTCCATTACGTGGAGACGATGCAGGAGACTTGCCTGCGGTTGATGGGGAAAAAGCTCCTCGTGTCCCTTGCTATGGAGGGCAAGTTCTCACCGGAAGGCCTGCAAGCCATCAACGATGACGATGACATCCTGATGGCGATGGCGCGCGAGTTGGTCACGGAGAAAGGGATCGGGGAGAACGCCGATCTAGTCTGGTCGCAGCTCCAAAGGAAGCAGGAAGAAGTTTTCGGTGTGCACGCTTCCGAAGTCAACGAACCGGCGACGGACGTGGGGCCGTTCCTGGAGGAACCGCCAACCGCCGGAAACCAGCAGATCGCAATGCAAAGGGGCCTTGAATCGGTTCGTCCAGAGAATCCACGGCGGAGCCCAACCATCACGCCTGAGGGACAGCTCACCCTGTTTTGAATCGTGTCGGATCGCGGGCGGCAGCTTCAGTTGACGGTTTTCAAGACAAGCAAATCACAAGCAAAAGGGGAAGACGCAATGGGCATTCTCGGATTGACGCATAACGAAAACGGCGAGGCTCTGGAGAAGCTGCCGGTGAGGATCAAAGTGGCGATTGGGGAGGGGCCGGAGCCGGGAAGCCAAAACGGCCATCCGCGCAAGCTCGACCATTTCGTTTTCAAGCGGAAGACACTTCGTGGCCAAGATGTCGTTTGGGAGCCGGCTCCGGACATCGCCAAGCTCTACGGTGATAAGCCAACGGAATTGGGCATTGTTCTCCTGAATGACGATCCCAGAGAAGTCCTTCGGACCGAATATGCACTTTGGACCACGGCGGGTTGCAAGTGCCACGGTGAGCTGACGCAGATCATGAATGGGAGCGGGCCGAAGTATGAGATGCGTGCCGTCCGGCGGACGCAAAAGCACCCGGAAGGCGAGCCTTGGCCGGGGAAATACAGATACACTGAGGGGCCGAAGAAGGGGCAACCGGTCGAGCCTTGTGGCGACGGCTGCCCCGATCTCGAGCGCGGCGACTGCAAGCCTTCCGGAGACCTCTACTTCATCCTGGAAAAGTTCCCGACGGTGGGAGCGGTGTGTCGTCTCCACACGAGCAGCTATCGTTCGATTCGCAATCTGTCGAACGGTTTGATGCAAATCCGACGATTCAATGGCGGGCGTTTAGCCCGGATCAAGGCGTTGCTCAGGGCCACTCCGGAGAAGATCTCGTACAGCGGCCGGGAGGGGATGGGGCATTCGTCAGTCGTTTACATCCTCAGTCTCGAAATGGGCGGAACGGACATTCCCGAATTCACTGCGAGGCCGACTGAGCCGGCCAGGGGCTTGGACCACGGGCGCACTGCGGTTGGTTCAAACGGCGGAGTGCAGTACGCTGTGCATGAACCAGACGAGGAACGGGCCGAGGAGATCGCCGGGGAGTTCTATCCGAACGGCGACTCGGTACGGAGTGACTCGGAGGTTTCACCGGACGGGCCAAGCGAGGAAGACGAACAGCTCGCGAGGATTTGCGATTTGGCACGGCGACTCGGATATAACGAGGCCAAGACCAGGATGAAGCTGGGTCAGTGGGCGGGGAAGCTTGCCGGTCTCGAAGTTGAACTTCTGGGCGAGCTTGAGGGGAT
>JAKASX010000088.1 GCA_021818865.1 Acidobacteriota bacterium | reverse complement strand
CGGTAGCCGAGCCAGAGCAGAACGAGCAGGCCGAGCGCGCCGAAAAACATGCCCCACAGGACGTGATGCAAGACGTAGTGGCCCAGCTCGTGGCCGAAAACGAACGCGATTTCCGGCCTCTTCATTTTCGCAATGGTCGTGTCCCACACGACCACGCGTTTCGACGCGCCGAAACCGGTGACGTAGGCGTTGAGCGAATTCACCTTGCGGCTCGCTTCCATCAAAAACATGCGGTCGGGAGAAATGCGGACGCCGGCGTGGCCGGCGACCTTTTCCAGTTCCGACACGAGCGCGGGATCGCGGCTTTCGAGCGGAACGAATTTATTGAACATCGGGTCGAGCACGTACGGCGAAATGAAAACGAGAAAGAAAAAGATGGGCAATGCCGCGAGCCAGAAATAGAACCACCAGCGGCGCGGGCTGCGGCGAATCACGCCGTAGAGGATCCAGACGAAAACGATTCCCAGAACGAACGACACGAGTTCGGCTTTCGTCCAGTCCCAAAACCACGGTCCCCATCGCTCGACCGACTGCGCGAAGCGGAGATTCACCCAGTGGCCGATGGCGTCGAGCGGCAAGCTGAGCACACCCAGCGTGAGGAGCAACAGAGGAACGTAAATGGCCGCCTGGCCGAAGCGCCGGCGCGTCGCTCGCTCGGCCCAGTCGCGGTACCGCGCGGGCAGCCGCCAGGCGAGCACGAGCAGCAGAATCCCGAGCCCGTAGATGAAACCGCCGAAATACAGCCAATCGCCGGCGCGGGCGTAGGCAACCGCCTTGCGTTCCTTCGCCGGAGGCAAAGTGTAAGCAGTGATGGGACGTGCGGGTTTTTCGGAGGGTTTCGCCTGTGGCGGATTCGCGGCAGCGGTTTGCGGCAGGGACGAAGCGTTTTGCACTTTCGCAACGTCCGAGGCCTGCGCTGGGCGAAACGCGGCAGCTCCGGCGGGAAGAGCGGCGATGAGGATGAGCCAGGCAAAAAGTGCGGCTCGAAAACGCCGCTCGAAACCGGCGCTCGCTTTGCCTGCGCGTTGCGAACGCGACGCCATGGCAAAGCCAGTCTAGCAAAATCAGGCGCCGGCGAGCGGGCAAATCGGGAGGCGAGAAAACAGTTCGCCGGTTCGGCAGCAGCGCCGCGATGGCCTCGCCATGATTTATCCGGGGCCATCGCGACCGATCCTTCCCCCGGCGTTTCAGGCCAAGTGGCACGGCCGTCGCGACCATGGCTTGTAAGCCGCTTGTGCTTTTCGCCTTCATGCCAACCGTGCGGGCAGTCGAGCAACCGGCTTACTCCGCGGAAATGGGCGCTAAGATAATGAGGAAGCGGGATTGACACCGCGAGGGTCGGTATACTCCTAATCCGGAGCTTATCGGCGTGAAGCGAAATTGCGCAATCGGCCGGCCGCCTGTGCAGGAGCGGTTTTCGCGGCGCGCGCTGCGTTTGGCGGCGATTGGCGTGGCGGCGCTTGCGGCAACGGCGGCGGGGCTTCGCGCCCGCGCCGGGGCTCGCCCGGCGCAAACGGCGACGTCGGCAACGGCAAATTCCCCAGCGGAACAGAAACCAAAACTCAAGATGGGAGAGATCGTCAACCGGTTGCCGCAGCGCGTCACTTCCAAGAGCGGCACGCCAGGCGACATGGTGAATTTTCTGATCGTTGGCACGCGGGAAGAGGTGAAGAAAGCGCTCGCAGCCGCCGGCTGGGTTCCGGTGGACGCGAACGTTCAGGACGCGATCACGCACGCGCTGCAGGATGTTTTACAGCACCGCGCGTATTCGCAGATGCCGATGAGCCCTCTTTACCTTTTCGGCCGTCCGCAGGACATGGGCTACGCGGAAGGGATTCCGCTCGCTATCATGCAAAACCGTAACCATTTCCGGCTGTGGGAAGCGCCGTGGCTCAGCTCGGACGGGCGGCCCGTGTGGGTGGGAGCGGGGACGCACGATACCGGATTCGAACGCGATTCCGCGGGCAAGCTGACGCACTCGATCGATCCGGACGTAGACCACGAGCGGGAACACATCGTGGATTCGCTGCGGCAGGCGGGGAAAGCGAAGAACGTGGAATATTTTGCGCCGAAAGACCCGCTGCGCAAAGGACTGACGGCGACTGGTGACGAGTTCCATTCCGATGGCCGGATTGCGGTGATCTTTTTGAAGTAGCGAACGGAGTCAAACCGCGCGGCCGTGCGCTTTTCATCGCGGCGCCGAGCCGTTTCCCACAAAAAATGCGAGGCGGACGGTGTCCGCCTCGCGCGAGGGAAGCCAGAGCTCAATTTCTTTTTTGCGCCGGAAAGCCGGAGCGGCCGGCGGGGGACCAGCCGCTCCCAAGGGCCGACGAGGAGCGCCAGCTGGGCACCGCGGTCGTTCCCCGCTTACCGCGTGCCCGCCAGCACGATTCGCAGTTTGAACGAACTCGCAACGAGCGTCGATGGGCGAAAAGTCACAATTTCAGACTTACCGGCGTACCGGAACCCAGATCCGCGAACTCCGGCTCGTCAGTCGATTCGGCGCAAGGCCATCACCGTGAGATCATCGGTGCGCGGAGCCGAGGCGCGAAACCGCGCGGCGTCAGCCACGCAAGCCTCGACGATCTCTTCGGCTTTCTCCCGAGAGCCGGCGGCGGCCACCGCCGCGCGATCCCAGCCGTACTCTTCGTTCGAAGGGCCCGTGCTTTCCGACAACCCATCCGTGTAAAGCAACAGCGACTCGCCAGGTGCAAGTTCCAACCGCTCCGTCTGGTGGTTCCCGTCGCTAAATAGCCCGAGCGGATGGCCGCCTCGTTCGATGGGGTGAGCGCGCCCGGCGCGGATCACGAGCGGCGGTGGATGGCCGGCGTTGATGAAATCAATTGCGCCATCCGGGAACGCGTGCCCGCAAATCAGCGTGGCGAAATGGCCGGCCAGAATACTTTCGCTGAAAACGCGGTTGGCGCGTTCCACCATCGTCTCCAGCGGCAGATCGAGCACGACGAGCGTGCGAAAAAGTCCGTGCAGCTGTGCCGCAAGAAGCGAAGCCGCCACGCCTTTCCCCGAAACGTCGCCCAGGAAAAAGTAAAAACTGTTTCCCGCCGCGCGGACCACGTCGCAATAATCCCCACCGACCGGGCCCATCGGCTCGTAGCGGTGGGCCACTTCCCATCCGCCCAGTTCGATCCGCGGCTCGGGCAGCAGGCGCGATTGCACCCTGGCAGCCAGTTCGAGATCGCTTTCGAGGCGCCGCTGCTCGGCTTCACTCAGATGGTCCAGGCAGAAACGAATGCAAGGATCGGTGGCAATCGCTTTAGGCCCGATGGATTCGTGGCAGATTTCGCAGATGCCGTAGCCGCCGGACTCGATGCGGCCAAGCGCCTGATCCACTTCGGCGAGTAACTCGGCCAGACGAACGTCGCTTCGCGCGTCAAGGGCGACTTGCAGGCGCTCTCGTTGTCGCTCGAGGTCCCGCCGCAGGTTGTTTACCGAAGGTGCTGGAATGGTTGCCGACATGACTGTCCTCACCGTCAGGCTACTTGCTACGCTCGCGGCAATCTATCCGGATTCCGCGGCAAAACTCTTCCGAGCAGCACGGCCCCGAACGACTCTTTCGCCGTTTGATGCGGCTGGCGGGGACCAAGGTTCATCTGTCGGGCGGAAGCTGCACAGGACCAACGCCGGTTGAAGCGTTGCGAGCGGCATGTTAGCCTTCCCTCTCAGTTGATTCAGCCGCAGTTTCGAGAACCACCTATTGGCTTCGCCACACCCACGACCCGATAATACCGTCCGCGGCACGGTGCTTTCCCTGCTTGCCGAGCTGCTGGAAGAACTGGGACACGACGCCGGACGCGCGGCGATTGAAACCGGGGCGCATCTGGAGCGCGATCTCGGGCTGGGCAGTCTCGAACGCGTCGAACTGATGCTGCGGCTGAATGCCGCGCTCGGCATTCAGCTGCCCGAACAGGCACTGGCCGAAGCCGATACGGTGGGAGACCTGATCGCGCTGGCCGAAGCGGGACCTGCCGCGGCCCCCGTTGCCGTGGCGAAAGTTTCCACGCCGGCGGCGCAGCCGGCGCGCGCTTCCTGGGTGCCGCTGCCGGATTCGGTGGAAACGTTCGTGGACGTGTTGCGGTTCCGCGCGGCCGCGACGCCCGCCGAGCCGCACATTTTCTTCGAGGAAAGCGACGGCGTCGAGCACGAGCTCACCTACGGCGGTTTGCTCGAACGGGCGACGAACGTGGCGCGCTGGCTGGAATTCCGCGGCCTCGAGGCGCAGGACCGCGTGGCGCTGATGCTGCCCACTTCGCTCGATTTCTTCGCCTGCTTCCTCGGCGTGATGCTCGCGGGCGGCATTCCGATTCCCATCTATCCTCCCTTTCGCGCCGACCGCATCGAGGAATACGCCGCACGGCAGGCGATGATTCTGAGCAACGCCGAGGCGCGCGTACTGATCACGTTTCACGCGGCCGAGCGCGTGGCGCGCCTGCTGCGGCCCGATGTGCCGTCGCTCGAACGCGTGGTGGAAGCGGAGCGATTCGAGGAACTGCGGGAAAAGCCGGTGGCCGGAATCGTGAACCGGCCCAAGGCCGACGACATCTGCTTCCTGCAATACACCTCCGGCAGCACCGGTTCGCCCAAGGGCGTAATGGTGACCCACGCGAATTTATTCGCGAATATTCGCGCGATGGGCGAAGCCATCGAGGTGCGGCCGGGCGACCGGGCGGCCAGCTGGCTGCCGCTCTATCACGATATGGGGCTGATCGGCGCGTGGCTTTTGCCGCTTTTTTACGGCTTGCCGCTCGCGCTGCTTTCGCCGGTGAGTTTTCTGACGCGGCCGCTGCGTTGGCTGCGGCTGATCGAGCGGCATCGGGCCACGCTGACCGCCGGACCGAATTTCGCGTACGAGCTGTGCGTGCGGAAAATTCCGGAAAGCGAACTCGAAGGGCTCGATCTTTCCTCGCTGCGCGGCGCGATGAACGGCGCCGAGCCGGTGCTGCCGGAAACGATCGCGCGTTTCTCCGAGCGCTTCGCGCGCTGCGGATTGCGGCCGAACGCCGTCATCCCCGTCTACGGGCTGGCCGAAGCCACGCTCGCCGTCAGCGCTCCTGCACTCGGCCGGCCGGTGCGCGTGGACCGGATCGAGCGCGAGCGATTCGAGACCGAGCATCGCGCGGTTCCCGCGCCGGAGCATCCGCAGGCGCTCGCATTCGTTTCGGTGGGAAGGCCGATCGGCTGCGAAGTGCGCATCGCCGACGCCGCCGGGAGCGACGTTGGCGAGCGCGTGGAAGGGATGCTGTGGTTTCGTGGGCCTTCGGCCACGCAGGGCTATTTCCACAATCCGGAAGCGACCGCGGAAATCCGCCGCGAGGATGGATGGATCGATTCGGGCGATCGCGCCTACCGCGCCGAAGGCGAGCTTTTCATCACCGGGCGGACCAAGGACATCATCATCAAGGGCGGGCGCAACCTGTATCCGCACGAGATCGAGGATGCGGTGAGCCGCGTGGACGGCGTGCGCGCGGGCTGCGTGGTGGCGTTTGGCGTCCCCGATCCGCGCACGGGAACCGAGCGGCTGGTGGTGGTGGCGGAAACGCGCACGCCGGCGCCGCGCCCCGGAATCGAACCGGCGATTCTGGAAGCCACCGCAAAAGCGGCCGGCGTGCCGCCCGACATCGTCCGCGCGATTCCGCCGCATTCGATTCCGAAAACGTCGAGCGGGAAACTGCGGCGTTCGGAAACGCGGCAAATTTATCTGGCCGGGCGGCTGGGAGTTCAGCCGCCGCCGCTGTGGCGGCAAATGGCGCGGCTAGTGGCGCACAACATTTTTTCGCGGCAGGGAACTGTCGGCCGAATCATCGCTCGGCCGCTGGATCGCCTGTACGGCGTTTTCGCCGTGGTGATGTTTGGCATCTGGTTGGTGCCGACGGCGGCGGTGGTGCTGCTGATACGCTCGCCGCGCACCGCCCGCCGCGTCACGACCTGGGCTTGCCGGAATTTTTTGCGCAGCGTGGCCTGCCCGGTGCGCGTCGAAGGTCGCGAGATATTTGACCGGCTCCGGCCAGGAGGGATTTGGCCGTGCGTGATCGCCTCGAACCACACTAGCTACCTCGACGTGATTGCGATGATCGCGGTGCTGCCGGCGGATTGCCTCTTTTCGGCCAAGCAGGAGATTCTCGATTGGCCGGTGCTGGGCACGATCGCCCACAGGATGGGCCAATTGGGTTTCAATCGCGCCGATCCGCAGGCCCGCGTCCGGCAGACCGAGCAGATCGAGCAGGCGCTCGGCGAAGGACTTTCGGCCGTTGTGTTTCCGGAGGGCACTTTTACGCCTGCGTCCGGGCTGCGTCCCTTCCAACTCGGCGCTTTCAAGGCCGCCGCGGAAACCCGGCGACCCGTAGTGCCGTTGGCCATCCGCGGCGCACGGCAGATTTGGCGTGACCACACGCTGCTGCCGCGGCCGGGCCGCGTCACGCTCACTTTCTGCCCTCCGGTCGAACCCGAAGGCACGGATTGGAAGCAGATCGTCCGGCTGCGCGACGCGGTGCGCAGGGCGATCGCCGGTCCGGCGGGCGAACCGATGCTCTGACCCTCCATCCTGCCGCGCCGTGGGCAATCCGATTCACCGGGCGGATTACCCCTTTCGATACCGTCCCATTGAGGCCAAAAAACACACCCAACCCCCGCCGTGGCGGCGCGCATCCACTTGGGAAAAGGGGTAAAGCCAAAGCGACGGGAGGAGAACGCCATGAAGAAGCTGGTGCTCTTGCTTGGGCTCGCGATGTTTGGGATGCTTGCGCCGCACGGAGCGCGGGCGCAGGCGGTTCAGGTGTTTGGCGGGTATTCGTATCTGCGGCTCGACACTCAGCCGGGGAATGCCAATCTGAACGGCTGGGAAGTTTCCGGCACCATAAACGGTTCCTGGCTGGGATTTACCGCCGATTTCAGCGGCGATTACGGTTCGCCCTTCGGACCCTCCACCAGCCTGAATACATTTCTTTTCGGCCCGCAGTTCTCGCTTCCGCTGCCGCGCGTTTCTCCATTCGTTCACGCGCTGGTTGGCGCGGCACGCCTTTCCACGGGCGGCGCTTCGGGCACGGTGTTTGCCGGGGCGCTGGGAGGGGGAATCGACACCAAAATCGCGCCGTTCTTCAGCTACCGGGTGATCCAGGTGGATTATCTGGCCACTCGATTTGGCGGAAGCACGCAGAATAATCTGCGCATCAGCACCGGCCTCGTTTTCCGGTTCTAACCGGCCGGGGCAAGCCGCAGCGGGCGGCCCAGTGGCTGCCGCATTGGCAGAGCTGGCTGGTCGTCGGCCGCGGATGCATCGTTCCCGCGCCGCGGAGCATCCTAACCGGTGAAGACGGGAGCGGAGGGGCCTCCCGCGGCAGGTACTTATGAGCCAGAAATCTATGGAAACTTTGGGTGTGCGTTATACGGCCTGGGCAGCGCTCGATCGCGACCCTCAGGATGACCGCGTCGAGTTCCACTGCCCGCATTGCGGAGCGGCGGGGTGGAAACCCGCGCGGCGTCCGCGCAGCGAATACCGCTTCACCGACGGCTTCCTGCAGGATCTGCAGGGGGAAGTGGCGGTCTGCCGCCAGTGCCGCCAGCGGCTGCGGGTTGCGCCGGTGGTGCTGGTGCACGACGCGGAGGAGAAGCGGCGGTTCGAGGCGGTCTTCACGCTCGAGCCGGAATTGGCGCTGAGCCAGTGACCGTGGCGCGGCGTCGCCGTGCGATGCCGCGCTGGGATTAGAGCGGCCAATTGGGATTGAGCCGGAGGTGGTGTTTCACCAAACCGGCTTTGACGCGCTCGAAGGCCTCTTCCACCGTATCCGCGAATTGCAGGACGCCGTATTCGCGGCTGTCGATCGTTCCCCAGCGAACCATTTCGCGCCAGTGGAGCACGCGATCCCAGTAGCTGCGTCCGTAGATGAGGACCAGGTGATGGCGGCCGAGTTTGCCCGTCTGCATCAGCGTGAGCATTTCCCACAATTCGTCCATCGTGCCGAATCCGCCGGGAAAAACGATCAGCGCCTTGGCGATCTGCGCGAACCAGAGCTTGCGCATGAAGAAATAGTGGAAATTGATGCCAAGGCCGCGGCTGATGTAGGGATTCAGGCGTTGCTCGCGCGGCAATTCGATGCCCAACCCCACCGTTTTCCCGCCCGCTTCGGTCGCCCCGCGATTGGCGGCTTCCATGATTCCGGGCCCTCCGCCGGAGCAGATGACGAACCGGCGCGGCTGCTCGCCGAAGGTGAGCGACCAGGCGGTGATGCGCGCGGACAGTTGCCGCGCCTCTTCGTAATAGCGCGACATCGCCACGCGGTCGCGCGCGGCGCGGAGCCGCGCGAGCGAGCCGGCGTCGCGGCGCCGGCCGACCGAGCGGCGCGTGCGCGCGAGCTGCCGGACGGCGCGGTCGCGCGGCAGGATCCGCGCCGAGCCGAACATGACGATCGTATCGGCGATGCCCTCGGTCTGCAGGCGCGTCAGCGGGTCAATGTATTCGGCCAGGATGCGCAGCGGCCGCGCCGGCGTGCTTTTCACGAACCGCGGATCGAGGTACGCCAGCAGTTCCTTCTCGGAAGATTTCATGCTCCCCCTCGCCGAACGAAATACCGAACTGCCGATTCTACGCGCGCGGCCGGGGGCTGCGCCATTCGCGGGGCGAACCGGGGGGCGAACGGACCCCGATTGCAGCTCATCCCGTAATCGAGTACAGTTTTCTTATGAGACTGCCGTTCGCCCTGACCGCTCTCGTGGGGGTTCTGGCGGCCGCTCCGCTCGCGGCGCAAACCCGGCAAATCTCGCCTCCGATTCACGTCCAGCCCGGCCAATTGGCTCCGCAGCAGAAACCTAAGCCGCAGGGACAGTTCCATGAACAGAAACCGCTGCGGATTCAGGCAAACGAAGTGGTGTTGCCAGTGACAGTGCGCGATCCGCACGGCAACCTGGCGCTCGACCTGGGACCCGAGGATTTCCAGGTGTACGACGACGGCAACCTGCAGCGCATCGTCCATTTCGGCCTGGGCGGCAACGCGATGGATGTGGTCCTGGTGGTGGAAAACAGCTCGCGCATCCAGCCGCTGATGCCGGGCATTCGCCAGAGCGGCATCGTCTTTTCCCAAACGGTGATGGGCGGAAACGGGCAAGCGGCGATCATCAGCGTGGACGACAGCTCTCACCTGCTGGTTCCGTTCACTTACGATCAGGACCGCATCGAAAAAGCGATTTCCCACCTGAAAATCGGCGATAGCGGCTTGCACCTTTACGACGCGCTCGGTCGAGCCATCCAGATGCTCGAGGAGCAGCCTCCCACGCGGCGCCGCGTGATCGTGGTGCTGTCCGAAGCGGTGGATTCGGGCAGCGTGGAAAAGCTCGAAAGCGTGCTTCGCGACGCCGAACTGGCCAACATTTCCATTTACACGATCGGGCTATCCACCACGGCCGCCCAGCTGCGCAGCCCGCCCAGCCAGTACAGCGAGCCGCAGTTCGGACCTCCCGGGACGTTCCCCCACCCCGGCCCTCCCGGCGCGCCGCAGACGCCGGACACACTGACGGCCACCCAGGGAAACGCGAACCTGCTGGCGCTGGTGGAAACGCTGGCGAAACTGGGCATCCACCTGATCACGCCGGAGGCGCTGGTCGCCGCGAGCGCGGCCACGGGCGGAGCGCACCTCTCCACCTTCCACGACAAGTCCATTCAGACGGCGATGAACCGCGTGGGCGACGAACTGCACGCCGAATACATGCTCGCCTACGACGCCCCGCGGGACGGACCGTGGAATTTCCATACCGTTACTGTCCGCGTGACGCGGCCCGGCTATAAAGTCCGCACCCGTCCGGGGTACTTCCTCGCCATGCCAAACGGCACCACGACCGGCGGCAGCACTCCTTAGGGTATTTCTTCGGCAACAAATCGGCGCGGTTTCGATTTGAGGGTCAGCGTCTGATCAGGCCGCGCCGAGTTGCGTCCTCGGCGCCGTTCGGCGCCCTCGCTCGCAGAGGCGCGCGATGACGTGCGAGCGCACCCTCGCGAATCTTTCCGCAGAAATGCGCCTTTGCCTTAGGTCTGGGAGGGGTTTGTCAGCTGCTTGAGGTTTGCGGCGTTGATGGTGAGCTTGCCTTCGCTCTTCATCCGCTGCTCGAGCGCGCGCCGGAACGCCTCGAACGCGTTGTCTTTCGCGTCGCTCAGCAATTCCTGCTCGATCGTGCTCTTCTGCCTTTCGAAATCGGCGCCGCTCGGCTCCTCGTGGGCGGCGACGGAGTAGACGATCCAGTTGTTTCCGATCTTTTGCGGACCCTCCACCTGCCCCACGGGCGAGCGAAACGCCGCCAGCAACTGGGCCGCGGGCAAACCGGAGACGTTGCCGGTCCGGCTGAAATCGGCCGATTGCCCGGTGAGGCCGAGTGTCTTTGCCGCCTGATCGAGTTTCGTTCCCTGCTTGATCGAAGCAGCCAGCTTTTCGGCTTCGCTTTGGGCGAGTTTGGCGGATTCGGCGGCGATGTAATCGCTGGTGACCTGGCTCTGCACTTCGGCGAAGGAGCCTTGATGCGTCGGCACGATCTGGCTGACGTCGAGCACCAGGTCGCCGCGCGGCGTCTGGATGGGCAGGCTCAGCTGACCGACGCTTTGCGAGAACAGGGCGTCGCGCACCGCCGTGGAATCGCCCATGCCGGGAATTGGGTCAGTGACGCTGACGGGCGGAATCTGGCCAATCACCAGATCCGGTTTCACCTGCGGCCCGAGCGCTGCCACCACCTGCGCGATGGATTGCCGGCTGGAATTCCGCACGATACTGGCCATGCGGTCGGAAATTTGGCGTTGCTCGCGGGCCACTTCGGTAGTGAGCAGGGCTTGCAGGATCTGGTCGTGAACTTCGGCGAAGCTCTTTGTGTGCGCCGTTTCCTTGCCCAGCACCTTGATGATGTGGAAACCGTACTGCGTCCGCACCAGACCGCTCACCTGCCCTACCGGCAGGCTGAAAGCCACTTTCTGGAATTGGGGCACCGTTTGCCCCTTCAGGATCCAACCCAAATCGCCGCCTTTATCCTTGCTGCCGGGGTCCTGGGAATATTCCTTGGCCATTTTGGAGAAATCGGCGCCGTGCCGGATTTTTTCCAGCACCATTTCCGCTTTCTTCTGGATTTCGGCGATTTCGGCGGTGGTTTTGCCGACGGTCATGAAGAGGATGTGCTGAACGTGAACGCGGTCGGGCACCTTGTACTGATCGATGTTCTTGTTGTAGTAGGCGAGGAGTTCGGCGTTGGGGATCGTCGTGTTCTTCTGGAGCTGATTCAGATCCAGTAGGACGTAGTTCGCCGCGCGCTTTTCGGGAACCTGGTATTGGCTTTTGTGGGCGTTGTACCACGCTTCGAGGTCGCTCTGCGCCGGCTTGATTGTCGCCGCCAGATCCGAGGGTTTGACGAGAGCGTAGTCGATCTTCACCTTTTCGTTGCGCCGCAGGAACTCCCCGCGGACCTCGCGCGGGCTTACCATCACATCAGCCGTCACGAGTTGGCGGAATTTCTGCTGGAGGATGCTCTGGCGCAGCTGGTCCTCGAAATCAGGGACCGTCATACCCAGTTCCTGCTCGACCATCGCCGAATACGCCTGTTCGCCCACCCACTTCCCGTTGGGGAAGGCCTGCGGCAGGATCAACTGAATCTGTTGCGCGAGTTCCTGGTTCGTGACGCGCAGGCCGAGCCGCGACGCTTCCGCATCGAGCATGCGGCTGAGCAGCATCTGGTCGAAAATCTGCTGCGCGTAGAATCCGCGCATCTGCTGGGGGATCTGCTGGCGCTGCGAAAGCAGATCGAGCTGGCGCTGAACGTCGCTCACGTCGATCCGCTGGCCGGCGACGTCGGCCAGGCCTTCGCTGCTCGTTCCGAGCGGCGTATTCGGCTTCGGCACCAGATAGAGGAGCATGCCGAGCGATACGAAGCCCAGCACGACACCGATGATGATTTTCGCGAGCAGCTTGCTGCTATGTAGATCGAACATAGGATTCCGCCAAAACAGCCATTATACGGGACGCCGCATCCTCGCTCAACCGCGCCGGCACTTCGCCGTCAGAACGCCGGCTTCGGACCGCCCGTTCCCGCCCGTTTACCGTTCCCCTTCAACCCCCCGGCCCACGGCTTTGCCTTTTTCCCTTGCTTACCGAGGGGAACGGGTGTAGCGTTCTCTCGGTAACCGAGGAGAACGATGAGCAAACCCTCCGATCTCGTGCAAGGCACCCTCGATCTGCTGCTGCTGAAGATTCTCGCGCTCGAGCCGCTGAACGGTTTCGCCATCAGCCAGCGGCTGAAACAGGTTTCGGGCGACGTGCTCCAGGTGAGCGACGGTTCGCTCTATCCCGCACTGCACAAGCTGGAACAGGAAGGCTGGATCAGGGCCGAATGGCGGCCCAGCGAAAATAATCGCCGCGCGAAATTTTACTCGCTGACGAGACTCGGCCGGAAACAGCTCGAAAAAGAAGCGGGCAACTGGCAACGATTGTCGGCGGCGATCACGCAGGTGGTGAAACTGAAGGAGGCGTGAGCGGGGCTCTTTCGAAGCCCGGCTCTCGAGGAGGAGCGATGCAGCCGCAACGTTGGTTCTACACGATGCCTATGCGTTTGCGTTCCTTGTTCCGCCGCAAGCGCGTGGATGGGGAACTCGACGAAGAGCTTCGCGATCATGTCGAGCAAAAGACCGCGCTCTACCTCGCTAAAGGCATGACGCCGGAAGCGGCGCGGCGCAAAGCGCTCATCGATCTCGGCGGCATCGAGCAAGCCAAGGAAAATTGCCGCGACCAGCGCCGCGTCGCCTGGCTGCAGGACTTTCTGGGAGATATCAGGTATGGCGCGCGGATGCTGCGCAAAGCTCCGGGTTTCACCGCCGTTGCCATTCTGACGCTGGCGCTCGGCATCGGCGCGAACACAGCGATTTTCAGCTTGGTCGATTTTCTCTTGCTCAGACCCGTCGCCGTGAAAAATCCGGGGCAACTCATCCTTTTGATGTCGGATTGGAAAAACGGCGGCATGGATTGGGCGTTTTCGTATCCCGATTTCCAGGAAATTCGGAAACAGGCGGAAGGCGTATTTTCCAGCGTTTCGGCTCTGCGAATGTATCAGATGGATGGTCTGAGCGTCGGCGGCAATAGCCAGCCGCTCTGGGCGGTTTACGTCAGCGGAAATTTCTTCAGTCAGATGGGCCTCCAGCCTGCGCTCGGACGGCTGATTCTACCCTCCGAAGGACGGATTGCTGGCGCCGATCCGGTTCTTGTACTCAGCTACGATTATTGGAAATCGCGTTTCAACGACGATCGCAAGGTTGTTGGCAAATCCGCGCTCGTCAACGGCCAGCCAGTCACCATCGTTGGCGTCGCGCCATGGGGTTTCCACGGTCTCGATACGATGGAAGATGTGCAGGGTTACATGCCGCTCGGCATGGCGGCCGCTTTGAAAGACCTGCCTCCGGATTTTCTCACCACTCGCAAGACCGAGCGGTTCACCCTGGTCGCGCGTCTGTGCCATGGCGTGAGTTTGGGCGGGGCGCAGTCGGCTTTGAGTGTGATTGGGGCGAGGATGTCACGCGAGCATCCGAAATCCGATGGTTGGACCGCTCTTCGCGTTCACGCGCTGGGCCCCACTGGGTTGTTCATGAATCCTGCACACCCAAACCCGCTGCCACTTGCCAGTGCGCTGATCCTGTTGCTTGCCGGCGCGGTGCTCGTGCTGGCATGTCTGAACGTGGCGAATCTGTATCTGGTTCGCGCCGGAATTCGCCAGCGCGAAATGGCGATGCGTGCGGCGCTAGGCGCTACGCGAGGACGCCTGGCACGCCAATTGCTCACCGAAAGTCTTGCTCTTGCCGCGTTCGGCTGCGCTGCCGGGATCGTTGTGGGGCTCGGCGGAAGCCGCATTCTCAGTTCGATTCCGATCCATACGCCGATTCCGCTTCTGCTCGATTTTGGGTTCGATTGGCGCGTCTTCGCCTACGCGCTGGGCGCGGCGGTTCTGACGGCGGTGCTTGTCGGCATCGTGCCGGCGTTACGAGTTGCTCGGGGCGATTTGAACGACATTTTGCATGAGGGCGGACGAACTTCGACGCCCGGCGGGCATCGTCTCCGCGGCGCGCTCGTCGCCGCTCAGGTTGCCGGTTCTCTCATGCTGCTCGTGGTGACCGCGCTGTTCGTGCGCAGTCTTGAAAACGTTCAGCACACGAAGCTCGGTTTCGATCCCAGCCACGTTTACAATTTTTCGCTCGATCCGCACGAGGCCGGCTACAGCCGCGCGCAATCCCTGGAGTTTTTCCAAACCCTCCTCGACCGAACGCGCGCGCTGCCGGGAGTCGAGTCCGCCGGTATGGCTTTAGCGGTTCCCATGGGCTACATCGGCGTTGGCGGTTCGCTTCAGATCCCCGGATATCAGTCCCCTCCGGGTGGGCGGGCACCCTCCACAGGCTATAACGCGATTACTTCCCAGTATTTCAAAACAATGCGCATCCCTCTCGTCGCCGGCCGCGCGTTTCTCCGGTCGGATTCGCAAAATTCACAACGCGTCGCCGTCATTAATCAGACCATGGCGAATCGCTTCTGGCACGGCCGAGACCCGATCGGCAAGACGTTCAGTTTTTCCGGCGATCCGAAGCAACCCATTGAAGTCGTCGGGATCGCCAAGAACAGCCGCGATAGCGACATCTTCACGCAAAATGACAATTTCGTTTACCTGCCGCTGTTCCAGCATTACCACGAGCCGGCGGTCACGCTCCAGGTCCGCACGGCATTGCCTTTCCCTGTGGCAGCTCGTGAAGTCAGCGGGCTCATTCACACGCTCGACCCGGCCATGCCGGTTTTCGTGCAGAGCATGACGGCGGCGCTGAACGGATTTAACGGTTTCTTCCTGTTCCGTTTCGCGGCGGGATTGGCCGGAGCTTTGGGACTGCTTGGACTGTTGCTTGCCGTTGTCGGTGTGTATGGGGTGGTTTCGTACGCGGCGAGCCAGAGGACGCACGAAATCGGCATTCGCCTGGCGCTTGGAGCGCAGCCAAGGCAGGTCCGGAAAATGATTTTGGGGCAGGGTCTTGTCATTGCGGCGATCGGGGTGGTCGCAGGGATTCTGGCCGCAGCGGGAATTGCGGGCCTCGTCGGAAGCTTTCTGGTTGGTGTCTCCCCGGCCGATCCATTCAGTTATGCCGCGTCGGCGTTTCTGCTGGCTGCCGTCGTTCTGGCAGCATCGTACATTCCCGCGCGGCGGGCGATGCGCGTGGATCCTGTCGAGGCGCTGCGGCATGAATAGCTACCGATTGCGGAATTTCAAGACGAGAATGACGATGACGAGCCAGAGGGCGAGCTGGAAGGCGTAGTTGAGCAGGAAGAACGTGTCGTGAATGCCGATGGAACGGACGAGCATCAGCAAATTGCCGACGGCGATCAGCAGCGACATCCAAAGACTCACGTCCCTGGCTGTTTTGTTTCTGGATAATTTCCAGATCTGCGGAATGGTTGAGACGATGAAAATAACGATCGCAATCGTCGAGAGCAGATCTATGTAGGCCGGCATCCAGTTCGCTCAGCAAGCTTCCCTTGCGGGAGATCGTCTCTTTCGAGCCAGCGCGTGGCACGCTCCGGGCACAAGAGGTTGCTCGGCCGACCTTGCCGCTCGGCACGTTTGCGCGAGTGGCCCACGCGCGGTCACGACCAGTAATTGCGGTCGAGCGAGCGATACTGCACCGCTTCCATCAGATGCTTCGGCTCGACTGAAGCCGAGCCGTCGAGATCGGCTATCGTGCGCGCGACTTTCAGGATGCGGTCGTGGGCGCGAGCCGAAAGACCGAGTTTCGTCATCGCCGATTCCAGCAGTTTTTCGCCTTCCGCGGAAATCGCGCAGTGCTTGCGGATGAGTTTCGGCGGCATCTGGGAATTGGCGTAGACGCGCTTTTCGCCCGTGAAACGTTCGAGCTGAACGCCGCGCGCGTGGATTACGCGATCGCGCACGTCGGCCGAACTCTCGCCAGCCGCTTTTTCGCGCAATTCGCGGTAGCGGACGGCGGGCACTTCGATGTGAATATCGATGCGGTCGAGCAGCGGCCCGGAAATTTTGGAAACGTAGCGCTGAATCTGCGCGGGCGTGCAGCGGCATTCGCGCGTGGGATCGCCGAAAAAGCCGCACGGGCAGGGATTCATCGCACCGGCGAGCATGAAGCGGGCGGGAAAGGTGATGGAAATCGCGGCGCGAGCGATCGTTACCGCGCCATCCTCGAGCGGCTGGCGAAGGACTTCGAGGACGTTGCGCTGAAATTCCGGCAGTTCGTCGAGAAAGAGCACGCCGTGGTGCGAAAGCGAAACTTCGCCCGGATGCGGCACCGTTCCTCCGCCGATCAGGCCGGCGTCGCTGATCGTGTGGTGCGGCGAACGGAACGGCCGCACGCCGACGAGGCCACGCGAATCCTCAAGCACCCCGGCGACGCTGTGAATGCGCGTGGTTTCGAGAGATTCCTCGAGCGACATCGGCGGAAGAATCGTAGGAATTCGCTTGGCGAGCATCGTTTTGCCGGCGCCGGGAGGGCCGATGAAAAGAATGTTGTGGCTGCCGGCGCAGGCGACTTCGAGCGCGCGCTTGGCGGCCATCTGGCCGCGCACATCGCCCAGGTCCACAGCGTGCTGGCCGGCTTCGGCGAGCATTTTTTTCGCGTCGACGCGGACGGGCGTGAAGGATTCGGGCGAATTCACCAGATCGGCGGCTTGGGGCAGCGTGCGGACGCCGTAAACTTCGATTCCTTCGACCACGGCGGCTTCGCGGGAGTTCGCTTCCGGCACGACGAGCTTTTTCACGCCGCGCTGGCGCGTTTCGAGCGCGGCCGAAAGCGCGCCGCGCACGGCGCGCACGCTGCCGTCGAGCGAAAGTTCGCCCAGGAACACGAAATCCGTGAGCGGCTTGCCGAAAAACGATCCCTGGCAGCCCAACAGGCCCATCGCCATCGGCAAATCGAATCCGGAGCCTTCCTTGCGCACGTCGGCGGGAGCGAGATTGATGGTGACGCCTTGAGGCGAGGGGAAATCGAATCCGCAGTTCTTGAGCGCAGCTTTGATTCGCTCGCGGCTTTCCTTTACGGCGGCGTCGGGCAAGCCGACGACGTTGAAATCGCCCATGCGGCCCGAGCCGACGTCCACCTCGACTTCGACGAGATAAGCTTCGATGCCGTAGACTGCCGCGCTTTGCGACTTGAAGAGCACGGGAAACAGATAGCGCGGCGAGCAGGGGAAACACAAGAAGAAACCGAAGCGAGGGATGCGAAAGGTACAGGCTGGCGAAATGGGCCTGGTGGGGTCGACGACCACGTGCCGGGCGCGGAGTCCGATAAGGGGCATCGGACTGCAAAAATCGCAGACCGCGCCCTCTTCGGCGTGAGT
>JAKASX010000164.1 GCA_021818865.1 Acidobacteriota bacterium | reverse complement strand
TAGAATGCCATGTTCCACGGGCGCGCGACAGATCAAGAGGATTGCCAGCGCTCGAGCGTTTTCTTGCGCTCGGTGTAATGGCGGCGATAGTAATTGCGGTACGCTCCGCTGCGGCAGCGCTCGAGCCATTCCGCGTTCGCTCGATTCCATTCGACCGTGGCGGCAAGCGCCCGCTCGAAATCGTTTTGCGGCGCCCAGGCCAGTTCGCTGCGGAATTTTCCGCTGTCGAGCGCGTAGCGCCGGTCGTGCCCCGGCCGGTCCTCGACGAACCTTATGAGCGATTCCGGCTTGCCCACCAGCGCGAGCAGCGCGCGCAAAACGTCGAGATTCGCCCGCGGCCTTCCCGCGGAAACGTTGTAAATTTCCCCCGGCCGGCCGCGCTCGAGCGCGAGATGAATCGCACGGCAGTAATCCTCCACGTAAATCCAGTCCCGCTCCTGCATCCCGTCGCCGTAAACGGGCAGCGGCCGATCTTCGAGCGCATTGGCGATCGCGAGCGGAAGCAGTTTTTCGGGAAACTGGTACGGGCCGAAATTATTGGTGCAGCGAAGAATTACAGCCGGCACGTGAAACGTGTGGACGTAGCTCGAAACGAGAAGATCGGCGGCGGCTTTGCTTGCGGCGTAGGGGCTCGACGGGTGCAGCGGAGCCGATTCGTCGAAAAATGCGCCGGCCGGGGCGCTGCCATAGACCTCGTCCGTGCTGATGTGGACGAAGCGGCCGATGCCGTGCCGCCGCGCGGCTTCGAGAAGCACGTGCGTGCCCAAAACGTTGGTGCGCAGAAACGGCGCGGCGTCTTCGAGGCTGCGATCCACGTGGGTTTCCGCGGCCAGGTGCAACACGGCGTCGAATCCCTTTGCAAACACGCGTTCCACCGCGCGCGCGTCAGCCACGTCGGCGCGAACGAAACGGTAGCGCGGCGAATTCGCGACGCCCGCCAGACTTTCGAGATTGCCGGCGTAGGTCAGTTTGTCGAGATTGGTGATTTCGAGGTCGGGCGCATCGTGCAGCAGCAGACGAACCAGGTTCGAGCCGATGAATCCCGCTCCGCCGGTGAGGAGAACCTTCATTCGCTGGGATCCCCCTGGTCGCTTCCGAGGTTCGCAGGCAACGCGTCGCGCCGCTTCATCGCATTTTCAGCGACCAATCGTAGGGCACTTCAGAGCTGAAGGGATCCACGCGGAATTCGTCCGGCTCGCGATAATCGTAGACTTCCGTGGGGCAATTCACCACGATCGCTTCTTCCACGCCGACTCCCTTGAATCCGTGCAGAACCAGTGCGGGAATCTGCACGAGCAGCGGATTGTGCTCGCCGAGAAAAAATTCGTTCACTTCGCCGCGCGTCGGCGAATCCTCGCGCCGGTCGTAGAGCACCAGCTTGATCGTGCCTTTCACCACCGAGAAATTGTCGATCTGCTTTTTGTGGTAATGCCATCCCTTCACCACGCCGGGATAGGCCGTCGTCATGTAGAGTTGGCCGAAGCGGCGGAAAAGCTCGTCGTCCGAGCGCAGGATTTCCATCAGCCGCCCGCGCTCGTCCGGAATCACGCGGAGGGTTTTCGTCCGCACGTCATGAATCATCGGCTGGATTTCCCCTGTTTCGAGCCGGCGGCAACCGCAAATACCGGTTCTGCCGGCAGGCGATTGGCGCCGGTTTCGGCCACCAGATTCGTCGCGCGGCGCAACGATTCGAACGTGCCGGCGTCCGTCCACCAGCCGTCGAGGAAGCTGTGGGTCAGCGTGCCGTCCTCGAGAAACATATTGTTGATGTCGGTGATTTCCAGCTCCCCGCGCGCGCTGGGTTTCAGTTTGCCGATCCGATCGAAAATCGTGCTGTCGTAAAAATAGATCCCGGTGACGGCGTAGGCGGATTTCGGGCGTTTCGGTTTTTCCTGGATGCGCGCGATGCGGCCATCCACGATTTCCGGGCAGCCGAAGCGTTCGGGATCGGGCACCTGCTTCAGAATGATGTGCGCGCCGCGTTCCTGCGCGTCAAAACGCCGCTTGGCTTCGAGGACGCTCCCCTGAATGATGTTGTCGCCCAGGATCACGCACAGCTTTTCGCCGCTCGCGAAATGCTCGGCCAGGCGCAGCGCGTCGGCGATGCCACCTTCGCCCTCCTGATAGGCATAATTCAGGTGGTGCAGGCCGAAATCCTTGCCGTCGGAGAGCAGCCGCAGGAAATCGCCGGCGTTTTGCCCGCCGGTCACGATCAGGATGTCGCGGATTTCCGCGTTCACCAGCGTTTCGATGGGATAGAAAATCATTGGCCGGTCGTAGACCGGCAAAAGGTGTTTGTTGGTTACGCGGGTCAGCGGACTCAGCCGCGTCCCCAGCCCTCCCGCCAGCACAACGCCTTTCATCGCGTTCCTCTCCCCGGGAGCTGCAGAAATTCGGTCGGCCGTTTCGCGCACCCGCCCGCCACGCACCAGGGCTGGCCCGCGCGTCTTTCCCGCCACCGATTCCTGAAGTTTATTCCAGACGCCGGTATCGCGCGCGGAAACTTTCAAACTGTTTCTGTTTCACCATCCCGGACCGGTGCAGCAGGTATCGCCCGAGCAGCAGCAGAATGCTGAGCCCGTAAATGGAACTGGCGACGAAGCTCGCCGACGACGCTTCGGGAAAATATTTCGTCGGCACCGGCACTTCCTTCACGCGAAAACCGCGTTCGGCCGCCTGCACCAGAATTTCCTGATCGAAAACGAATTTATCGGAATTCAGCAGAAACGGCAGCTCTTCGAGCGCCTGCCGGCTGTAGGCGCGGTAGCCGGTGTGATATTCGGAAAGATTCCAGCCCAAAATCAGATTTTCCACCTTTGTCAGGAACCGGTTGCTCACGTATTTCCACCACGGCATGCCCTGCTTCATCACGCTGCCCATCAGGAAGCGCGAGCCCAGCACGATATCCGTTTCGCCGGCTTCGATGGGCCGGACGATTTCCGGCAGCAGCGTCGGATCGTACTGATAATCCGGGTGCAGCATCACGATGATGTCGGCGCCTTCCTTCAGCGCCTCGGTGTAGCAGGTTTTTTGATTCGCGCCGTAGCCGAAATTGCGCG
>JAKASX010000087.1 GCA_021818865.1 Acidobacteriota bacterium | reverse complement strand
GGCCATGCCGGTCATCTTCTCCTCAATAATCTGCCTACGGTTCTGCGGGTTCGGCTCATCGCTCCCATGTCCATGCGTATACGCGAGGTCATGAACCGCAAGGGACTCGATTACAAGGCCGCCAAGGACTACATCAACGTGATGGACGAGGAGCGAGTGCGATGGACGAAGTTTGTCTACGGCCTCGATTGGCGTGACCCCAAGAACTACGATCTCGTTGTGAATCTGGGAAATTTCCAGATTCAGACGGCTTGTGCCGCCATCTGCGCCGTCGTGAAACTCCCGGAATACGAAACCACCGACGAAGTGAAAAAGAAGTTCCGTGATTTTGCGCTGGCCTGCCGCGTGAAAGTGGCCTTGGCTCTGAACGTTCAATCGCGCAACATCAGCTTTTCGGTCACGGCTGACGGCGGCAAGGTGGAAGTTTTCGGCGAAATGGCCACTTCCGGAGTGCTCGTCCGGAAGGTGGGTCCCAGCGAGGAAGATATTCGGTTGATCGCCAGAACGGTCGAAGGCGTGAGCGAAGCCAACGTCAACCTGCGGCGATTCCCCGAATTTCCCGACTGACGCCGACGCGGCAGGGTACGGAGGCGAAGGAGATCGAAGCGGCAGTCCCGACCTGCTCGCGGAGGAGGAACGCATGGCCAAGGTCGCAATCCTCTATTGCAAACGAATTAAAGATCATTCCTGCATTGCGTGCGCGAAGTGCTACAAAGCCATCTCCGAAAAACAAGCGGAGTTTTCCCGGTACGACGATGTGCACCTAGTCGCGATGACCGACTGCGGAGATTGCCCCGGGCTGGTTGTCCCGCGCGTCAAGCTCCTCCAGGAGGTCTTGCGCAATCTCGACGGCGGATTCGACACCATCCATTTGGGCACGTGCATGAAGATGGCGATGGAGACGGCGCAGTGCCCGATCGATTTTGACGAGCTGAAACCCATGCTCGAAAGCAAATTTGGAGCGAAAGTTGTGCTCGGCACTCATTCGTACTAACAGGTGCCGTCGAGTGTTCGACGGCGTGCTGCGCGGCGTCCCGCGCCAGCCGAAGACCGAAGGCTGAGGGGAGGCGGTTCGTGAACCCGCTGTTCCCACTCTTTCTGAAGCTGGACAAACGGCAAGCTTTGGTCGTCGGTGGCGGAGGGATGGCGACGCTGCGCGTAAGCCAGCTCATGCGCGCCGGCGCTGCGGTCACGGTCGTCGCTCCGAAGGTTACCCCGGAGATCGAAGACCTGGCTCGATCGGGCCGCATCGAGTTGAGGCGCGGCGAATTTCAGCCAGGCGACCTCTCGAATCGTTTCTACGTGGTGATCGCGGCCACGAGCGACCCAGGCGTCCAAACCGCTGTTGCCGCCGAGGCCAAGCGCCATGGAATCCTTTTGAACGTGGTTGATAATCCCCAGCTGTCCGATTTCTACATGCCCGCCGTGGTCGAGCGCGGAGATCTGGTGCTCGCCATTAGCACTGCCGGCAAGAGCCCGTTCCTGGCCGGGAAACTCAGGCAATGGCTGGAAGAAATCATTCCGGAAGATGCCGGAGATCTGGTTAGCGTGCTTGCGCTTCTCCGGACGAAACTCAAAATCGCAATCCCGCACGATCTGGACGAGCAAAAAAGGTTGCTGAACGATTTCCTGGAAGAGGTACTCCACCATGAAGGAACCGGAAAATCATCTCGGTAAGGTCTTCATCGTGGGAGCCGGCCCCGGTGCCGAGGACTTGATCACCTTGCGCGGGCTGCAAGTCTTGCAGATGGCCGATGTAGTTCTTTACGACGCGCTCGTCAGTGCGCGGCTCCTCGATCGATCTCCTGCTGGCGCGGAACGTATTTTCGTTGGCAAACGCTGCGGCAAACATTCGGTCAAGCAGGAAGAAATCAACCGCCTGATCGTGTCGCGCTCCCTTCAGGGGAAAACCGTCGTGCGCCTGAAAGGCGGCGATCCCATGATTTTCGGCCGCGGCGGAGAAGAAGCGCTCACCTGTGCGGACGCGGGCATTGACTTCGAAATCGTGCCCGGGATTTCCGCCGCTCTGGGAGTGGCCGGTTACGCCGGGATTCCGTTGACCCATCGCGACGTTTCTTCCTCGGTTGCGTTCGTCACGGCCCACGGCGCCCGTTCCGGCAGCTCGCCGGATCTGGACTGGATTGGCGTCGCCGGTCGCGTAGACACGTTGGTGATTTTCATGGGCGCGGCGTGGCTGGGCGAAATCGCCGACGCGCTCATGGGGGCCGGATTGCCCGAAACGAAACCCGTCGCTGCCGTGGCCAACGCTACCTGCGAAAATCAGGCGACCGCTCTGGCCACGTTGGGAACGATTGCAGCTGAGGTGAAACGGAATGGCTTGATCGCGCCAATGCTGATCGTCGTCGGAGATGTCGCTCTCCTTTGCGAAAAACTTGACTGGTTCGATCGTCGGCGCCTTTCTGCATGTTCCACTGTCTGCGCGTAACTGATCTCCCTGTTCTGGTAAAGATGCGAACGAATAGCCGCCGGCGTGCTTTTCGCGCTGCGGCGCGGATGGCCTTCTGCCGCTCGTATGTGAAAACCTTTTGCACAGTAATTCCGGCCGGCCTTGTGGATTCGCCCCCTCCGTTTTTCTCTCAGCAATTTGCGGAAAGACTCTCTCTTCTTTTTTGACGCGCCACGGAAAGCTTCGAGCGATGCTGGTTCGTGGTGCAGGCAACCGCGGAAAAGTCCGCAAAAGGCTCGGCGATTCGCCGGCCCGCCCTCAGAAACGCACCAGGGTTTTCACTTCGCCCGCGCCTTCGCGAATCTCAATTCGATGGCCCGCGGGCAAATCGTGAAAAGACTGATGCAAGCCGGAGGGCCAGGCGACAAGGAGGCTATCCACCCGTGAACTGCGACCCACGCCGATGTGAACGACGCGGGAATTCAGGCTGCCAAAGCCATTGCCGCCATTGACCCAGCGATGAATCTGGCGGTTGCCGACGAAAGCCGTGACGTGCGCGCCGATGGCGTCGCGATTCGATCGCGTGCCAACGAGGCGAATCTCCAGCGCGCGATTCCCGCTGCCTTCATTCCGATAAAGCCGGCTGCTCAATCGCGTACCCCAATAAAATCCGCCAAACGACCCGAACAGGCTCAGGTTGCCGCTATCGTCGTAATCGGAAAATGCCATTCCGTGCAGCATGCCGAAATTAATGAGCCCGGCGGCTTGCGCGACGTCCGAAAAATGACCGCGGCCGTCGTTCAAAAACAGCCCTTTCGGCTCCGTCCAATCGAGTTCGGGATTCCCGGTGCCGAGCAGAATTTCCGGAAATCCGTCGTTATCGAGATCGGCCACCTGCGACGACATCGCCCCGTACCAGCCGGTGATTCCCGCCTGTTTCGTGACGTTCGTAAATCTGCCGTTTCCGTCGTTATGAAACAGCAGTTGCCGCTGCGCCGCGGGAACCACGGCCCCGCTCAGCTTGTTCTCGATCATGTCGTGCAGAGTGCCGTCGGGATACGTGGAAACGAAGAGGTCCTGCCTGCCGTCGTTATCGAAATCGAAAAATTCCGCGGTGTAGGCGTGCATCGAGTCGCGAATGCCAGCGCGATCGGTGACGTCTTCGAACCGGCCGTTGCCCATGTTGCGGAACAAGAAGCAGCCGCCGTTGTAGCTCATCGCCACCAGGTCCTGCCGGCCGTCGCCGTCGTAATCGCCCCAGCAAACCGAAATCCACTCCGCTTTTTGCAATAAACCAGCTTCGAGGCCTACTTCCCGGAATTTCCCATTGCCTTCGTTGTGAAACAGCCGAATGCGATCGCCGCCTGTGGGATCCACGATTCCCGTCGCGACGGCCAAATCGCTTCGGCCGTCGTTATCGTAATCAGCCCACGCCGCGCCAAAGGCGTTCACCGGCTCGCCCAGTCCCGCGCTTTTCGTGACGTCCGTGAATTTCCGGCCTTTTTCATTGTGGAAAAGAAACAGCCGTCCGCCTCCGCCCCAGCCGTTGCTCGAAAGAAAAATGTCCTGAAATCCGTCGTTGTCGTAGTCAATAAATTGAGCGGCGTAGCAGCCGAGTCCCACGGGATCCACCAGGCCCATTTGCTGGGCGACGTCGGTGAATTCTCCGTTGCCGAGATTCCGAAGCAAACGAAACGGCGCGCGTTCCGCGCCCACCAGAATGTCGTCGCGGCCATCGTTATCGAAATCGCCCCACGCCGCGCCACGCCCCAGCGCCACGCGACCGGTCCCGGAAGCCGCGGTAACATCGCGCAGATGAAACGGCGATTTCGCCTCCGCCGGCAAGCGTAGCCGAAACGCCGCCGGAATCGTGCTTTCCGCGCGCCCGGCCATCAGCGTCAGCGCGCGCAGCATCCAGCGGTAGTGAACGGTTTCTGGAGCCGCGCTGCAAGCCTGGAGCGCGTACGGAATTCCGCGTGCGTACTGCTCCTGCAGGAAATAAATGGTAGAGACAGCGTAAGCGATGGGTCCGGGCCGCTGCTGGATGCGTGGCACGAGGAATTTCAGCGCCTGGGCGAAATCCCCGGCCAGCAGCGGATATTTCGCTTCCCTGTATTCCGCCAGATCGTCGAAACGGGGCGAGCTCGCTTGGGCGGGCGGCGCGAATTTCATCTGGGGGCCGAGCAGCTCGCGCGCAAGCGCGGCGCTCGGCCACGCTTCGGGCAATCCGCAGAGCGCGGCTCCGCCTAGGAGGCGCCTAAGAAAATCCCGGCGTTGCATCCGGCTCATCTCCCGGAAGAAAACGGAGCGCGCTTCACGGCGAAGCTACCGACCGCGAGGCAGTATCGCGGCCTCGCGCTCGCCATCCTAACCCTCCGCGCCCGCCCTCCGAAATGCGAATTCGCCTACCACTTCCCGGCGGTTGCGAGCACGAAAATCGCGATAGACCGCTGCGGCAGGCCGTTAGCCAAGCGTACCGCTATAAGCCAGCGTGCAGAATCCGATGATTAGCAGCGCAATGGCCAGGATCATGGAATTGACCGCTTTCTTGCCCGCGCCTTTCCATTCACCGGTGATGAAACCCCAAGCGCTGGACGCCACAATGATGATGGACATGAAAAGAGGCCAGCCCAGAACCGGGCCCATTTTGCCGATGCGGGCCATGGCCACTCCATAAATCGCCGAACTGCCCATCCACAAAGCCGCCATGATGAATCCGTACACCCAATTAACGCCCGTGCCAGCCGCACCAAAGAGCCCGAAGCTGCGGTTCTTGCGCCAAAGGTAGAGGCAGTAAATCAGGTAAGGCACCAGCGAAGCAGTGTAAAGCGGCGCCCAAATCACGTTGTATTGCCAAACAGGGCTCGCGCCGGCTTCCAGCGCGCGGTGGAGCGTCGGAGTGCAGAAAGCCGCGCCGAAGTTGCCCAACGGAGAACCTATTCCGGCGAGGATGCACAGCGTCAGCCCGGCCGCAAAACTCATTCGCTTTTCAGCCGCATTCGGCGTTTTCGCCATTGCCATCGAAAGGTTTCTTTCCTTTTCCCGGCCGGCCACGGCTGAAACCACAATACCGGCCAGCATCAGAAAGATGCCGACAAAAAAGAACAGTCCCTCGCGGGTAAACAGCCTGTCGGCGTGCTGCGAAAGAAACGGCACGATGGAGCCGAATGCTGTCGAGATGCCGATGGCAATGGCAAAGTTCAACGCGATACCCACAGCCGCGATGCCCAGCCCAAAGAAAATCTGCGCCAGCCCAAACCCAATCCCAAATAGGATCAGCAAGGACCACTGGCTCGCCGGCGTGTTTTCGAAGAAAGGAATAGCGTGGGGAATGGTGGCGAAAACCAGGGCCCACGGCAGGATCAGCATCGCCCACACGGCCCAGACGGACCAGATATTTTCCCATCGCCACTTGCGAGCGATCTTCGTGGGTGCTGCAAAGCTTCCGTTCAACGCCCCTGCCAGGATTGATAAGAGGGCACCGCCAAGTGCGCCTGTCATGAGCATTTTGACCTCCCGAATTCTTCGGGGCCAGATCTGCCCGCGGCGTTCCCGCGGCAAGACGCTGCCCGGGCACGCCGTTCGCTGGCGGTTTCGTCCATCGCTGGCCTCCACGCCAAAATTTGTGGGTCGCGCGCGCCGGATTATATCTTGCTTTGCTTTAGGTAGCTATCACGCAATTTCGGCAAGCCAAAGAATCGGCCCGCCCCAAAATCCCTCCTTACGCGCCGTTCGTTCGCCGAGCCATCGCTCACGGCACACGCCAATAGCTCTCATTTTTCGAGAATTTGTGCTGGAAAATCAGAAAGGGCCGCGACGTCAGGGATGGGGAGTGGCCGTCTTGCCCGCATTTCTCAGTTTCAGCATCTGTTGCGCCTGATTGACCTCTTTCGCGCGCGAACTCTGTTCCAATTTAGCGAAAAGCTCCATTTCCGCCCGCGCCTGCTTCATGTGGCCTGTTCGCCGATACGCTTGCGACAGCAGGAAATGAACCACCGGCTCATCCGGAGTCGATTTTTCCGCCTCGCGCAGGTCGGGTAACGCTTCCGCCGGCCGGTTCAGCAGCAGCAGCGCCCGCGCCCGGTCGAGCCGCGCATCGGAGAGCCCCGGGCACAGCGTCAGGCCCTTATTGACGTCGCCGAGCGCCTGCTGCGGGTCCATGTGTTGCTGCAAAAGAATGTCTCCCAGTTTCCACCACGCCTCGCAGTTCGCCGGGTCGTTCAGCAGTTCGGCCTGGAATTGCTCAGTTGCCGCAGGCCAATCGTTCAAGTTCCAGTAGGCGTTGCCGAGCTTGTAGTGCGTTCCCGGCTCTCGCGGTCCCAGTTCGACCGCTTTCTTGTACTGCAACAGCGCGCCCTGGTAGTTCTTCATCGACGACATCACGTCGCCGCGAATCTCGTGAGACAGCACTGAATTCGGGTTGATTGTGTCCACTTGCTGGTAGGACTCTTCCGCCAGTTCCGTGTACACCTGGCCTAGCAGATACCAAACGCGCTGATTCTTCGGCTCCCGCTGCGCCAGGCGGCGCAGATGGAGCTCCGCCACGCCGTAATCGCCGAGCTTGATCAAATCGTTGGCCAGCAAAAATTCGGCGTTATTGTCATCCGGATTGGCCCGCAGCGCCGCTTCGAGCGGCGCCCGCGCCTGCGCGTATTCCCGCATCGCGTAGAGCGCGATCCCCAGCAGCGCCGACGCCGAAGTCATTCCCGGCGCGATTTTCAGCCCTTTTTCGAGCACTGCGACGGCCTTCGGAAACTCGCGCTCCTTCACGTAAACGGCCCCGAGGTTGTTGTACGCCGGCCCGAGCCGCGGCGCGATCCGCAGAATCTCCTGGTATCGTTTCGCCGCGCCTGCCAAGTCGCCGCGTGCCTCGTCGGCTTGCGCTTCGCCATAAAGCCGCTGCACGCGCGCACCCCGCGACGCCGTCTGCATTTGCGCCTCGGCACGATGGGCAGCCAAAAACGCGCAGGCAAACGCAAGCAGGAGGATCGGTGCGAAGGGAAGGTTGCGGTTTCCGCTCATGCGATTCACAGCCCGGCGATTCTTCATGAGCACGCGGCTCATTATACTGCCCGCTCTCGCGCCCAAGTCAAACCGCTCCAGTTCCGTCGCGCCGCCGCGCCAAAAATCACCGTGTCCTCACGTACGCCTTGATCGTGACGCATTCGCCGCCAGCCGAGGGCACGCGCGGCCGAATCCGGTATTCACCCAGGCGCGCGGGAACGACGAAAGTTTCGGCGTAATGCACCACCAGCGGTTCGAACGATTCCCGCAAGCTCTCCACGATGATTTCCTCGCCCTCCACCAGATTCAGCACGTTCACCGAACCCTCCGTCTGGTGCGGCACCGGCGCGCTAAACCAATGCCGCCGCGTCTCGATGAATTCGAGCGCATGCAATCCGGTGCGCTCTTCGCTCCAGCCCTCGCCTTCGGCAACCGGCTCGAATCGGTTGATCAGATTCTCGCGAACCCACTCGGTCGTTCGGTTCCACTGGATGTTTTCGAGCCCATGCTCGATGTGTATCGGCCGCGGCCGCCCATCGAGTCCCAACCTGCCCCAATCCCACAATTTGAACGTGAAAAGATATGGCGTGGCGCTGATTTCCAGTACCAGCGCATTGCGTCCCGAGCAATGGACCGTTCCCGCCGGAATCAAAAAATGATCGTGTCGTTTCGCCGGCCACCGATTCACGTACCGCTCTGCGGGAAACGACTTCCCCTCGCGCTGCGCCGCCCATAAATCCCGCGCCATCGCTGCGCGGTCCACGCCTTCTTTCAGTCCTAGGAAAACCGCTCCATCCTCTCTCGCGTCCAACAGGTAATAGCTTTCATCCTGCGTGTAAGGAATGCCGAAGGTTTTGCGAATGTATTCCGCGAGAGGGTGCACCTGGAGCGATAAATTGCCGCCGTCCCACGTGTCCAGAAAATCGAATCGGATGGGAAATTCCGCGCCAAACCGCTCGTAAACCGCCTCGCCCAGCAGCTCGCGCGGATGCTGAAAAACAAGATTCAGCGCGGGACTCTCGATTCGCACGCCGCCGAAATCGAACAGCAAACTGTTTTCCTCCGGCACGCAATCGAAGCACCACGCGTAGTTCGCCGGGCCTTCCGGCAGGTCGCAAACATGCTTCATCCATTGCCCGCCCCACGGGCCGGGGTCGAAAAACGGCACGAGCCGAAATGGCCGCTCCGCCGCTACTCGAAGCGCCTCGATAAGCGCGGCGCCCGTAATCATCTTTGGTTCGTTCGGCCGGTTGGTATCGAGATAAAAATCGGCCGACGCAAGCAGCGGCATTTTCAGCCGGTCCGCAGCGCGCCAATCCACGAAAAATCCGCGCTTGTAGAGCAGGGAAGGGCGCTCGCCGGCGTTTTTCGCGCCCAGATTCCCGATTTTTCCGCCGCGCTGCCGCTGCTGAATCTCCCATCGCGCCATATCGGCATAGACGAGCACGCGCGACGCCGGCGCGAGAATCGATGCGCCCGTCCCAATCACCACCACCGCGCCTCGTTCCGCACCGATCCTGCGCCGCGCCTCGTCCGCTTTCGCCGCATCGAAAAATTCCGCAATTTCGATCCCCTTCATCCGCCCGAAAACGGGATCGTCCGTCAAAACGGGCTCCAGCATTGTTTCGATGTCTTCAGCAGGCCGGAAGCAGTCCGCTGCGCGAACGATCAGCGCCGGCCGCAGCGTCTCGACGAGCGCGCGCTCGATCTCCTCGAGAAAAACCCCGGGGTAGCACTCGACGCAAAGAATGTTTTTACCATCGTGCAATTCGCCGCGCAGCCGTTCCCCGATCGCCCGCCATCCGGCGTAAACGGCGGACGCGTCCGCGCTCACCCGCACGCAAGGAAATTTGTCGTAATTGGATCGCCGCGCCACGAGCCTATGCGCCAAGCAGCGGTATCGCGCCCAGCAGCGCCGCGTCGTTGCCTAGCTCCGCCGCGCGCACGTTCACTTTTCCCCAAGGCGTCCAGGTGTGCTCCCGAACGTATTCCCTAACGAACGGCAGAATCGCGCTCGAGCTTTTCATCACCCCTCCGCCGAGAATCACGATTTCCGGATCGAACGCGTGGACCAAGCCCACCGCCGCGGCTGCCCACACGCGCAGGCATCGCTCGCGAATTTCGACGGCCACGCGATCGCCCTCCTGCGCCAGCCGGAAGAGCGCTTCGAAATCCACGCGCGGCTCTCGCCCGAGCGCGCTACCCGTGAATCCCGGCCATTCGCGCGCCACCAGCGGCAGCGACCACCCCGAAGCCTCCGCTTCGGCGCAACCGATGTTTCCGCACATGCATTTTCTTCCGCCCAGTTGCACCGTCTGGTGTCCGCCCAGGTTGCCCGCCTGAAAATGTTTCCCGCGCAGCAATTTTCCTTCGATCATCGCCGCTCCGCCGATGCCCGTGCCAAGCGTCATCATCACGATGCTGTCGAATCCGCGCCCGCTTCCCGCGTACCATTCTCCCAAGAGCGCCATTCGCGCGTCGTTTTCGAGTTTCATCGGTAGCGAAAATTCCCGCTCGCACCATCCGGGAACGTCCGTCTGCTCGGCGTCCGTCCATTTCTCTCTCGCCGAAAGGAATCGCCCCGTGGACGAATCCACGATTCCGCAGGAACTGAACGCCAACCCGGCGAAATCGCTCGTTTGCAATCCCGCCTCGCGCAACAATGTGCGAAACGCATCGGCCAGCCGCGGCAAAAGTGCGGCCAGCGTGCCCGTACTGTCCGCTTCGAGCGTTTTCGCGCGCAGGATCGCCCGGTCTTTCACCAGCGCGCATCGCGCGTGCGTTCCGCCCAGGTCGATCGCGAGCGCCTTCATTTGGCTCCGGTTGGTTGCTCGCCGGCGAGCGACGCGGCGATGCGCAGCGTCAGAATCTGGTGCGCGCCGATGGTGACGCTCACCGACGAGCCGGAGACGGGAATCTCCTTTTCATTGACTTCGACGGCGTTATCGAGCCAGGCGTGCTGCAGATGAAACAGCGGAAACGTCAGCGTCGCCGTCGTTGCGCGTCCGCCCACTTCGAGGAGGCGCATGATCGTCCCCTGGCCGTCGTTCGCCGCTTTCCAATCCTCCACCACCACGTTCGGCGCGCTCACGTTGAGAAAGCTCGTCGCCGCCGGCTCGAGCGGCCGCGGCGGATTGCCGAATTTGTCCTGGTCGATCACGCGTTCCGTTTCGAGCGGCGTCATCGCCGCGCGCCCCAACCGCGCCAAATCCGCGGGCGAAAGCCGCGCCCCGCTCGTCATCATGTAGCGGAATGTGAAATCACCGCCCTGTTCGCCGCGATAGTTCGTGTGCCAATAGTTGTTCAGCGCGTACGAAAAAATCGTCGAGCTCTTCGGGGCAAACGTCTCCGGCCACGCGCCTCGATTGATGTCGCCCAGCGTGACGAGCGGCGCGTCCACAGGCATCACCGCCGTGCTGATCTCCGCGTCCGCCACTTTCACCCAATGCCGCACGCTGAACCATTCGACTCCCGCTCCTTTCAGCATGTCCCGGCTCGGATCCACCCATCCGTTCTGAATCTCATACGTGAAAACCGGCTTCGGTACCGCGAACGGAAACGCGAAATACACCGCTTCCTTCCCGCGCACCGGCTGTTTCCGGAAATGATTCACGAATTCGATTTCCTTCTTGTCGTTGAACAGAATGATTTCGGTGCGAATGAGCGGCGTATGCACGTCGCTCGATTCGAGCGTCATCACCTGCCCGTAAGGCGTCCGCCGCAAGCCGATCGCGCGCCCGTTCGTTGCAGGATGAATCGTCAGATGCGCCAGCGGGAGCGATTTCTGAAGGTAGACGATCTGCGTCGTGCGTTTCCCCCCGCCCGAAACGTACAAATACTGATCCATCCCGTAAGGGCTCGACGCGTCCACCAGTTCCCGCCCGAGCTGCTTGTCGTAAATGCTTTTCACCGCGCCGGTCGCGGGATCCACCGTCACACGATAAAAGGCGTTTTCCATCACCGTCGTCTGTTCCGGTTTCTCCATCGCCAGAGCCGGTGCTCCCTTCGGTAGCGGAACGAACTGGTAGCATCGGTATCCCATCGCCGGAACGTTTTGCGCCAAAAATCGCACGCGGTCGTACCCCGCTCCCTCGCGCACCACTTCCACTGGCACGGCCTCGCCGCTCGGATATTCAGTAATGGCGCTGCCGTCGTCGAGATCGAGCGTCACTAGCCCGCTCCGCTGCCAGCTCAGCGTGTTGAACACCAGCAACGTTCCCGCGGGCATATGGATTTCGCCGGCAATCTGGCTCAGCGACCGCTTCACCAGCCAACTCACGTCCTTCTGACCATCCCGCACGTACTGGTTTTTCACCGCGAGTTGGCTCCGCGATTCCTCGCTGTGCGGCCGGTAAACCGAATCCCACGAATCGAACGTGTGCTCTGCGTAGAGAATCAGGTTCTGCCACATCCGCTCGATCAGCCGGTGCGGCGCTTCCAGGTTGGGATCGAGGAACGTTGCGATCGTCGAAAGTTTTTCTCCTGAAAGCGCCCGCTGCTGGTCCTGCCGGTCGATCGCCGTGTATTTTGCGTCCGAACCCACACCGTCTTCCCAATACGGCCCGCCATCGCCGCGCACCGTCGGCAACTCCGATCCGTAATTGTGCGCGATGTAGCTCAAGTAGCCCGGAAACGTGGTGATAACGAATTTCGGGTAGGCGTATCGCGCGTTCCATTTGCGCACGAATCCGCTCTCGCTCAGCTGAAGGTCCGTATTCTCGAACTGGCTGCCGTACATCAGCACCGTATTCGGCTTGTAATCCGGCCGCTCGAACGGCTGGAGAAACGTCGGAATCGCCTGCTCGCAATTCGCCATTTTCGGCGGCAAGCCGCAGGTGAACCAGAACTCCGAATATTGCCGCGTGTACGCCATCAGCACTTTCGATCCGTCCGGTCCCTCCCACCAAAAGGGCGATTTCGCGTTCCAATGCCCGTAGAGCAGGATCGGCGCGCGGTCGCTATTGGCCGCTGCGGCGAAATATTTGAGGCCCAGCGCGTGGAGCACCGAAGCGTACGACCACGTGTAGCTCGGCACGTCCGTGATGTTCGCGTAATCGAACGGAATGCCTTCGGTCCGGTGCAGGAAATACGAATAATCGGTTTCGCGAATCAGCTCTTCGAGGCTCGCGTACCCGGTCAGCAGGTTCGCGTACTGCGCCGGCACTTCGATTTTCCCTTCGCGGGCGAGCGCGAAAAACGCCTTCCTCGCCGCGGCGTTCCGCGTCGCAAGGTACTGCTGCACGATCCACGATCCATCCAGGCTGAAATGCATGTTCGGATGCTCGGGAAGGTACGCGAGCAGCTTGTCGATATTCCGGCTGTGCACTTCCGCCACTTTCGGTTGGAAATCCGTGTAGCCGATGTCCAGGTGCGCGTGCGGCACGAAGTCAATCGTCCATTTCCGCGCCGGAGCGTAACCCACATCGAACCTCCGCGTTCGCCCATTCACTCGCAGCATCGCCCGCGCCGCCGCCGGCCCCGCCATCGCCGGCACATCGAACGAAAACCGCTGCTCGCCGAAATCGTTCCCGCTGGAGAGGGAGGCGCGAAAATGTTCCTTGCCCACGAAAAGTTCCACGCTGCCGTTGCGCACTTTTTCCGGCAGCGTCGCCGTCACGTCTGTCTGCTCGTAAAGCTGATTCCCCTTCTCGAGGTAAAACACCGTCGGCCGCACACTCACCGAAGGCTCGATCCTCGCGTGTCCCTCCTCGCTCAGCCGCAGCGCGTCGTACACCACGCCCGAACCGCCCGGCGCGACGCCCGGTGCGTCCATCGCCGTCAGCGTCATTGTGTTTTCGCCCGCGTGCAGCAACGCGCCGGGCAGCGCGATCTCCAGCCGCGCCTCGCCGTAAATCGGCGAATCGAATCCGCCGTCGCCCGGGTAATAACTCACCTTCCGGTGGACGTAGTAGAAGCCTTTCTTCCCGTTCACGCCCACGAGCAGGTCCGCGTGCCGATGTCCATTGAGCACGAGGCCGATCGTGAGCCGGTAATTTCCCTGTGGCCGCTGCGGCAGCCGGAAAAGAATCGTGAAGGGGACCATCCTTCCGTGCAGTTCGGCAGTTCCCGACACCGGCTGATACGCCGGCCAGTCGCTCGCCTGGCTTTTCCCCACTGTGTAAACCACGCGCAGATTCGGATTGCTGAAGTCCACGTTGTGATTGAACTCGATCGAGGAATGATTGAATTCGCCGATTTGCCACACCACGCCCGGTCCGTTTTGCGCGCGTGCGGGCGCGGCGAACGCGGCGGCGAGCAAAACGCAAGCAAAAAAGCGGGCAAGCACGGCGTGTTTCATCGGAGAGTCTCCGTGATCTCGCTGGGATTGAGACGGCTCGAAGGCATCGTATCGGCGGCCATCTTAGGTGCGGCCCCAATCCAAAGTCAATGCAGTGCGATCGGCACGGCTATCGAACCGCGTTTTTCGCGCCTCGCCAAGGGAAGTCTCCGGGAGGGAAATCGGTCGCCGTTCCGCTGCCAATCGGAACGCTATTTGCCGTCGAGCGGCTCTGCTGTATACTGCCTCCCAACGGCAGGACGCGAGTTCCCGGGCGAATGGACATAGTTCGCGCGCGGGAGCATCCGAGAGCCGGGAGCGAAGCTTACGGCGTCCCGTTGTGGCGCGCCATTTTCGATTTGCGTTGCGAATGCTGGCGAAGGCGCCGGCCTTTACCGCTGTCGCCGTGCTCACGCTTGCCTTGGGCATCGGCGCCAATACAGCCATCTTCAGCGCCGTTGATGCCGAATTGCTCCGCTCGCTGCCCATCCGCGATCCGCAGCGGCTGGTTGTCTTCAAATGGACGGCCCGCAGGAATCCCAAGTTGCGCGGCAGCAATTCGTTTCAGTCTTGCCCCGGCGATGAGCCCGCTCACGGCTGCGTCTTCTCCTATCCGATGTATCGGCAGTTTCGTAAGCTCAACGCAGTGTTTTCGGACGTGGCCGCCATTGGCGCAACGACCCAGTTCACCTTGACCGGAAACGGGGCAGCAAAAAACGTCGGCGGCGAGTTGGTTTCCGGCAACTTTTTCAGGACGCTCGGTGTGCACGCGATGCTCGGCCGCACGCTCGATCCATCGGGCAACCTCCCCGCATCCGCGCCTGTTGCCGTGCTCAGTTACGGTTTTTGGCAAGGCGAGTTCGGGGGCCAAACCTCCGCGGTGGGCAAGACGATTCTGCTGAATCAAGTGCCTGTGACCATCGTCGGCGTCATTGCAAGGAAATTCCCGGGTCTGTCTCCGGGCAGCGCCCACGACCTCTGGCTTCCGCTGTCTCTTGAGCGACAGCTTCGAATCGAATGGTTTGGGGAATCCAGCGGGAAAAAGCCATCGCTTCGCGCAGGCGACGACGTTTGGTGGGTCTACGTGCTGGCGCGGCTCAAACCGGCCGAGAGCATAGCGCAAGCGCAGACAGCGGCGGATGTTTCCTTCCGCGATCGGGTGCTTCACGGATCCAAAACGCTGTTCAGGCCCAAAGATGCCCCTGCGCTGGCGCTGATGCCTGCGCCCGAAGGGGTCGTTGGCGACCGCGCCGGCCTTTATCGGCCGCTGATGATCCTGATGTTTGCCGTTGGAATCATTTTGCTCGTGGCGTGCGCGAACGTCGCAGGATTGATCGTCGCCCGGGCGGTTGCGCGGCAGAATGAGATGGCCATTCGGCTCGCGCTCGGCGCGCGCTGTACCCAAATCTTCCACCAGCTTTTAACCGAGAGCGTGTTGCTTTCCTTATCAGGTGGGGCGCTTGGAATTCTGCTAGCCTATTGGAGTTCGCGTGCGCTCGGCTCGTTTATAGCTCCCGTTCATCTGGACTGGCGCGTCCTGGCATTCACCGCAGCAATATCGCTCGCTGCCGGAATTGTGTTCGGCCTGGCGCCTGCGGTTCGTGGCACGCGAGTGAGTCTGGTTCCGGCGCTGAAAGAGGGCGCGGGAGCCACTCGGACAGGGGTCGGCCACGCCGGTAGGGGTTGGCTCAACGTCGGCAACGGCCTCGTGGTCGCGCAGGTAGCGCTGTCTGTTGTGGCGCTCGCCGGTGCGGGACTTCTGGTTCGCACGCTGAAGAATCTCGAAGGAATCAGACCCGGCTTCGACACGCAGAATCTGTTGCTCTTCGGCATTGATCCGAGGCTCCAGGGCTATTCGAACGCGCAGTGCCAGAGCCTGTATATGGAATTGCAGCGCCGGCTGAGCGAACTCCCTGGCGTCGCTTCGGCCACCTACTCCTACGACACGCTCCTGGCCGGCGATTTGTGGCGCACTTCCTTCCAGGTCGTGGGCGGTGCGCGTAAACAAAGGGGCCTGACCGACGGCCTCGCCGTCGGTCCGAAATTCGCCGAAACCATGGGCATCCCGCTTCTGGCCGGGCGAACGTTCGCCGCCTCCGACTTTGCGCCAAGCTTGTCTCCGCGGCCCGTGATGGTCAACCAGAGTTTTGCCCGCGAATTTTTCGGCCACGCCGATCCGGTCGGAGGAATGCTCGCGGGATTCGACACTTGCGATCCGGATTGCGAGATCGTCGGCGTGGTCGGCGACGCCAGGTACCAGACGCTGCGCCGCACGATTCATCCAACGGTGTATGTACCGCAGGAAGCAGGGAGCACGCATTTCGAAGTCCGCACTGCGGGCAATCCGCGCGCGCTCGTCCCCGCCGTGCGCGGTGTCGTCGGCCAAATCGACGGTAATTTGCCGGTGTATGGCATTCGTACGCAGCGGCAGATGGTTCGCATCTGGTTGTCCCAGCCACGGAGGATTGCGCGCCTCTCGGGTTTCTTTGCTGTCCTCGCCCTCTTGCTCGCGTGTATCGGGCTTTGTGGCCTGCTGTCCTTCGAGGTTTCGCGGCGGACGCGTGAGATCGGCATTCGCATGGCGCTCGGCGCGCAGCGGCGCGACGTCCTGCGCCTGGTGGTCGGGCAGGGGATCGTCCTGGCGCTCGTCGGCACCGGCATCGGAATTGCCACTTCGCTCGGAATGACGCGCTATCTGGGAAGCCTGCTTTACGGCGTGAGCGCGACGGATCCGTGGACCTTTGCTGGGGTAGCTGTGTTGCTAACCGTCGTCGCGCTGGTCGCGTGTTACATCCCCGCGCGCAAGGCGACGCGCACCGACCCCACGGCCTCACTTCGCAACGAATGATTCCCTGCGCGCGTGGCTGATCCGAGACTGTAGCGGCGTCGGTTCGCGCATGATATATTTCTGCTTCTTATGCGTCTTCCACCGGGCCGCTCGTTTCTTGAGTTCCTCAAGGGAAATCCCCGCCGCGTGGTTCTTCCGCCCTTTCGCGATGCGGGCCGATTCTCGATGGATCGCCGCTCTTTGCTTATCGGACTGGCGTCCTGTTTCGTTCCCCCTCTGCCCATTCTGAGCGGCCAGGCACGCGGGCAGAAAATCGGCGCGCCTACCGCCGCCGCGCGCGTTCCGTCCTCGCCCGTCGCGAAATTCGCGGATGTCACCTCCGAATTGGGCGTGGATTTCCGCTATTTTTCCTCGCACACGTCCAAAAAATATCTGATCGAAACGATGGGCGCCGGCGTCGCCCTCTTCGATTACGACAACGACGGCCGTCTCGACCTCTTTCTTGTCAACGGCGCTCCGCTCAGCGATCCCACTCCCAAGGGAACGATTCCGCAGAAAACCGGGCCCCAATATTGGAACCGTCTCTATCATCAGAAACCCGATGGCACGCTCGAGGACGTCACCGCAAAAGCCGGCTTGCAGGGTTTCGGCTACGGCTTTGGCGCCGCCGTCGGCGATTACGACAACGACGGCAACCAGGATCTGTTCGTCACCGCCTACGGGGGCAATCGGCTCTATCACAATAATGGCGACGGCACATTCACCGACGTCACGGAAACCGCCGGAGTCGCCGGTGGCGGCTGGTCGACCGGCGCTGCCTGGGTCGATCTCGACAACGACGGCCTGCTCGATCTGATCGTTTTGCGCTACATGGAATGGGATTTCGACGATATCTGGTGCGGCACGCACGAGCCCGGCTACCGCTCCTATTGCTCGCCGAACGTCTTTCAGCCCATCGCTCCGTTCGTCTATCACAACCAGGGAAATGGCCGCTTCAAGGAGGTTTCGCGGGAAATCGGCATTTCCAAGCTGGGCAAAGGGCTCGGCATCGCCATCGCCGATTACGACCGTGACGGCCACATCGACGTTTTCGTCGCCAACGATTCGATGTTCGAATTCCTCTACCACAACAAAGGCGACGGCACATTCGAGGAAGTCGGCCTGATGGCCGGCGTCGCCGTCGATGGCGATGGCCGCACCTACGCCGGCATGGGCGTGGACTTCGCCGATTACAATAACGACGGCTTGCCCGATCTGCTCGTCACCGATCTCGGC
>JAKASX010000163.1 GCA_021818865.1 Acidobacteriota bacterium | reverse complement strand
GCGTACCTTATATTTCCGTTCTCACCGATCCCACCACCGGCGGCGTCACCGCGAGTTTCGCTCTTCTCGGCGACCTGAATATCGCCGAGCCCGGCGCGCTGATCGGTTTCGCCGGGCCGCGCGTGATCGAGCAGACCATCCGCCAGAAATTGCCCCAGGGCTTCCAGCGCGCGGAATTCCTGCTCGAACACGGTTTTTTGGATGCCGTCGTGGATCGGCGCGAGCTGAAAAGCTACATTTCGAGCGCATTCGATTTCTTCCTCGCCTGAGGTTCCCGCCGACGCCGGGCGCGCATCACGGAGGCGCGCCAATGGCATCCTACTTCAGGACGGACGCAAAGCGAGTTCGCAAAGAATGGAACCTGGACGCATGCCGCGCGAGCCCCGGGCCTCAATGCCCTACGAGGAAGCGGTCAAATATCTGCTCGCACTCGGCAAGGAGCTTGCCGCTCCACGCCAGGCGCGCGTGCAGAAATTCGATCTGGAGAATATTCGCCGGCTCGCGCGGCATCTGGGCGATCCGCAGCGGAAATTTCCCAGCGTTCACATCGCCGGGACCAACGGAAAAGGCTCGACCGCGGCGATGCTGGCCGCGATTCTGCGCCAGGCCGGCCTGCGCACCGGCCTCTACACTTCGCCTCATCTCGAGCGCATCAACGAACGCATCGCCCTCGACGGCGCGCCGATCTCCGACGACGAATTCGCGCGCAGCTTCACTCTGGTGCGGGAAGCGATCGAGCAACTGCTCGCTTCGGGCGACCTGGCCGCCCACCCCACCTATTTCGAGTGCCTCACGGCGATGGCGTTCGAAATCCTCGCGCGGCATTCGGTCGAAATGGGGGTCCTCGAAGTCGGCATGGGCGGCCGGCTCGACGCGACGAACCTCGTTGTGCCAGAAGTCGCCGTGATCACCCAGATCGATTTCGACCACGAAGATTATCTAGGCCATTCCATCGAGCAAATCGCCGCGGAAAAGGCCGGCATCATCAAGCCCGGCGTGCCGCTTGTGCTGGCGGCCGAGCGGCCGCGGGCGCGCACGGTGATCGAGCGCCACGCCGCGGAACTTGGCGCATCGGTGGTCGAAATCGATCGCGATTTCCGGCTGGAAAAGCTCCGCGACGATGACGGATGGTATCGCGGCGACGCGGTGCACGTCGAATCAGGCGAGCGATTCGATTTGGCGCCGTCGCTCGCCGGCCGCCATCAGCTCCGCAACGCCCTCGCCGCGCTCGCCGCCGCGCGCATCCTCGCCCGGCGCGAAGGCCGCATCTCGCGGTCCGCGATCGAGCGCGGAATCGCCGCCGTGCGCTGGCCCGCGCGGCTGGAGCGATTCGGCGACTCGCCCCGGATTTATCTCGACGGCACGCACAACCCCGCCGGAGCCAGGGAACTGGTGAATTTTTGGGATGAACATTTCGCTGGGCGTCGCATCGTTCTGGTCTACGGTGCGATGCGCGATAAAGCGGTGGACGAAATCGCCGGCCTGCTGTTTCCCCGCGCTTCCGCCGTCATCCTTACCGAGCCGCGGCAAAGCCGGGCCATTTCCACTCCCGTGCTCCACGCGATGACCGGGCACTTGGCTAGCGAATGCCAGACGCTACCCGATCCGGCTGCGGCAGTCCAGCGCGCCGTGGAATGTGCCGGGCCGGAGGGCATCGTTTTCATCACCGGTTCGCTCTATCTGGCCGGGGACCTGCGTCCCGTCGTCGAGCAAATCGCGCGCCGAACCTCGCCCGGGCCCTCCTCTCCATCCAGCAAGCCGCCCTGCTGCGACTAGGACCCGACGCAGCTCTCCTCCGGGGCGGAAAATTTCGCTATGCGGGAAAATTGAGGAAACCTTGCGCTGCGAAACGCATCTCAACGTATGTACGTCTTTCGCCGTGTGCAGGGGTCTCGGGGCAGGCAGGGAAACGTTTGCGCCTCCCAGTGGCGCGGCAGTGGAATTGTTTGAGTCCTGAACAGGTAAATGAAGAGAGTCGGCGGGCTGCCGGCGCTGCTTTGCCAAATTGGGCTCTCGGCCGAGTTTGGCAATCCGCCCCGTAGCGCCGGCAGCCCGCCGGCTCTCAGACCCGGCTTAGCCTAGCTCTTCCCGGTCGAGGTTGCCAGCAAAGATTTTCCCGCCTCCCGTCTCACCGGCAGACCGCCAGTTTTCTCCGCCTTTTCTGCATGCCCGGTTGTTCCATGCCCGCCGTAATGCTACGATTTTTGCGTCTATGCACCCGAAGACTCCCCCGGGAAGCCCCGCTCAGAATCTGCCGCGAATCGGCATTCCCTATCGCCGCTCTCGCGAACAGGTGGAAGGAAGGCAGGAAAAAATCCAGCCTTACGTCGCAGCCGTGGAACAAGCCGGCGCCGCGGCCAGGCTGATTTCCCTGTTTCTTTCCCCGGAAGAGTTGCGCCGCGAAATCGAGCATCTCGATGGGCTGGTGCTTCCCGGGAGTTCCGCCGACGTTGCACCCGCGCGCTACGGCGAAACTCCATCCCCGCAAACCGCCGAATCCGATCCCGACAAGGAACGGACCGATCTGGCCCTTCTCGAATGGGCATTTGCGGCAAAGCGGCCGACGCTGTGCATCTGTTACGGCACGCAGCTTCTCAACGTATTCCTCGGCGGCACACTGGTGCAGGACATCGCCACCGAAATTCGCTCTCCTTTCGTTCACCAGTGGCAGCGTGAGCGCGGCCTGCCCGAGCCGCATCATCCCGCGCGGTTCGTTGCCGGCTCGCAAGTCGAGCGGCTCGCCGGCGTGCCGGAAGCGGTTGTCAATAGCTCCCATCATCAATCCATTCGCCGGCCGGGATTGGGCTTGCGCGTCACCGCCAACTCGCCAGACGGTGTGATCGAGGCGGTGGAATCGGTAGACGCCGAGCATTGGCTCATCGGCGTGCAATGGCATCCCGAGCGCCAGCGCAACGAGCACGCGGAGGAATCGCTGGCGGGCGCGCATCTGGCTCGCGCGCTGTTTCTCGATCTGGTGCGTTCGGCGCGCACGACGCCGGGCGCTTCTTTGGCTGAAAACCAAGATACGGTTTCGTTCATTTCAAACGACGCGGAGGTCCGATGATTTCACTGGCAGGCAAGGCGGCTTTGATCACCGGAGGATCGCGCGGCATTGGCGCGGCCACGGTGAAGCTGTTCGCCCAGGCCGGA